>JAZNJE010000089.1:0-22922 GCA_045577905.1 Acutalibacteraceae bacterium
CCATTAAGATGGTCTGCCCCGGCAGAGTTTTCCGCGCAGACGAGGTTGATGCGACCCATTCCCCCGTTTTCCATCAGATGGAAGGTCTTGTTGTTGATAAGGGTATCACAATGTGTGACCTGAAAGGTGTTTTAGAGCAGTTTGCTCACGAGATTTACGGGCCCGACACAAAGGTTAAGTTCCGTCCCTCCTTCTTCCCCTTTACTGAACCCTCGGTTGAGGTTGACGTTTCCTGCTCGGAATGTGGAGGCAAGGGCTGCCGAGTATGTAAGGGCAGCGGTTGGATTGAAATTCTCGGTGCAGGTATGGTACACCCGAATGTTCTCCGTGGCTGCGGAATCGACCCCGAGGTTTATTCCGGCTTTGCATTCGGCGTAGGTATCGACCGTCTTGCAATCACACGCTATAAAATAAGCGACATTCGTTTGCTTTTTGAAAACGATGTCCGTTTCCTTGAACAGTTTTAAGAAAGGGGGAAAAGATAATGAAAATTTCACTTAATCAGTTAAAACAGTATGTAGATATTGATGTTTCGGTTGCCGAACTTTGCGACAAAATGGTTATGGCGGGTTTTGAGGTTGAGGAATGTATTAGCCTTGCCGATACCTGCAAAAATGTTGTTGCCGCACGTATCTTATCTCTCGCACCCCACGAAAACTCCGACCATTTGCAGATTTGCCAGATGGATGTCGGCACAGGAGAACCCGTTCAGATTGTAACAGGTGCTGATAACGTATTTGTCGGTGCACTTGTTCCCGCGGCACTTGATAACAGTGACCTGCCGAATGGTATGCATATTAAAAAGGGTAAACTTCGCGGAGTAGAATCAAACGGTATGCTCTGCTCGGGCGAGGAACTTTGCCTTAAAGATTCAGACTATCCCGGTGCAGAGGTTTATGGAATTCTTATTCTCAAAGACGAGTACCCCGTCGGCACCGATATGAAGGATATTTTAGGTCTTGACGATTATATTATAGACTTTAAAATTACCGCTAACCGTCCCGATTGTAACTGTATTCTCGGTGTTGCTAAGGAGATAAGCGTTGTCCTCAAAAAGCCCTTTAACCCCCCCGTACCGAAGTATGAAACGGTTGGCGGAGATATTGCCGACTATGTTTCGGTTGAGGTGCGAAATTTTGATATTTGTCCCCGTTATATCAGCCGTGCTGTCCGGAATCTCCGCATAAAGGAATCTCCCGACTGGATGAAACGCGCCTTAAAGGCTTCGGGTATGCGTCCCATAAACAACATCGTTGATATTACCAACTTTGTTATGCTTGAAACAGGTCAACCCATGCACGCCTTTGACCGCCGTGATATTAAAGGCAATAAAATTATCGTCCGCAATGCCTTTGCTGGTGAAAAACTAACAACACTTGACGAAAAAGAGCATACTTTAACCGCAGATATGCTGGTTATTGCCGACAGCGAAAACGCAACAGGCCTTGCCGGCATTATGGGCGGTCTAAACTCGGAAATCAAGGACGATACAACCGAACTTTTATTTGAAAGCGCAAAGTTCCGCCGTGACTCGGTACGCAAAACTGCCCGTGCGCTCGGTCTCCGCACCGAATCAAGCGGAAGATTTGAAAAGGGAATAGACATAAAGAACACCGAGTATGCGATGGAACGTGCATTACAACTTATCTATGAACTTGACGCAGGCGACATTGTGGACGGTATGATTGACCTCAACTGCGGTCTGCCCGAGGACAGAATTATCAATACCACGGTGGAGGGAATTACCTCCCTGCTCGGCGTTTCGGTCCCGAAGGATACAATTGTTGAAATTCTTAACAGATTGGAACTTCCCTGCACTGCCGACGGCGATAATCTGACCGTTCGTGTTCCCTCTATCCGTGACGATGTTGAGGGAAGAGCCGACCTTGCCGAAGAGGTAATGAGAATTTACGGCTATGACCACATTGTTGGAACAACTATGAGGGGTGCTCTGACACGCGGACGTAAACTTGAAAACAGAATTAAGGACGATACCGTTAAAGCGGCTCTTATTGCAGAGGGTGCAAGGGAAATCGCTACCTACTCCTTTATTGCCTCACGTGCTATCGACAATCTTCTGCTTGACCAAAACGATCAAAGAAGAAATGCGGTTAAGATTTTAAACCCCTTGGGAGATGAATACAGCACCCTCAGAACACAACTCACAACCAATATGCTGACCGTTCTTGCCACCAACTTTAACCGCAAAAACGACGAGGTTCGCCTCTTTGAGGTCAGTCGCCGCTTTATACCAAAGTCACTTCCTCTAACCGAAGCGCCCGACGAACTTCCCACCCTCTCTATCGGCGCATACGGCAAGGACGAGGATTTCTTCACGATGAAGGGTATGATAGAGCAGGTCGGTGCCGCCTTTGGTTTGGAATTTAAGTTCGAACGCAGCGGAGAACCGTATCTCCATCCCGGCAGACAGGCATACGCCCTCCTCGGGGACCAAAAGGTCGCCGTTTTCGGTGAGGTTCACCCCTTAGTTGCCGCAAAGTATGACCTTGACTGCAAGGCATACGTGGCAGAGGTTTATCTGGATAAACTTTATAATATAAACCGCAAACCTACCATCTATCGTCCGCTTCCTAAATTCCCTGCCGTTACCCGTGACTTTGCCCTTATTGCGGACATTGATTTACCGGTCGGTGTTATGGAGGATACAATTCGCTTGGCCGCAGGAAAAATCTGTGAAAAGGTTGAACTTTTTGACCTTTATATCGGCTCGCAAATTCCCGAAGGTAAAAAGAGCGTCGCCTTTAATGTTGCTCTCCGTTCTATGGAATCGACCCTTACCGACGAGCAAATAGAGTCAACAACCAAGAAAATTATCAAAAAACTCGGCGAAATAGGTGCACAACTTAGATAATTTTTAAAAATTACTTGTATTATTCTCGGTTTTATTATAGAATAATATATAAGACTATCCAAAGGAGGATTCCCCCAAATGTTAGACAGAACCCAAACCTTTTCACTCGGCACCGATCAGGAGCAGGAAATCAGAAATATTCTGCTTACTGTTTATGATGCTTTAAAGGAAAAAGGCTACAATCCTATCAATCAGATTGTGGGCTACATTCTTTCGGAGGACCCCACCTATATCACAACCCATAACAATGCTCGCAACCTTATCCGCCGAGTTGACCGTGATACCCTACTTCAAAATCTAGTTAAGTATTATTTGACCCACTAATTTATTTCAAAGCGGATTGAACGCAGGTTCGTCCGCTTATTTTTCTATGAGGTGTATTTTATGAACTTTACCCCCGCAGGACCAAACGGTCTCGTTGATTGTTATTTGCTTGTAAAATCGGCAGACAAGAAAACCTCCTCAAAGGGAGACTGCTATCTTGATTTGACCCTTGCCGACAAAAGCGGCGAAATAAATGCAAAACTATGGTCGTATATTCCTGCCGTTCACGGCGAATATCAGTCGGGCAATATCGTAAAATTGAGAGGTACGGTTAGCCAATACAACGGCAACCCGCAACTTCGCATTGAGAAAATACGTCTTGCCTTCCCCGAGGACGGTGTTGAACCCTCCGATTTTGTTCAGTCAAGTGAGTTTTCGGGAGAAAAAATGTTTGATGAACTCAAAAAAATTGCCGAGGGTTTTAAGGATAACGGGCTTCGTGCCATTACTGTCGCCCTTTTAGATGAAAATAAAAGCAGTTTGCTTACCTGGCCTGCCGCCTTTAAACTCCATCACGCCATTCTCGGTGGCCTTTTGATGCACACACTCTCTATCGTTCGTCTTTGCGAGAGCGTTGCGGAACTTTATCCCTTTATCGACCGCGAACTTTTAATAGCAGGCGCAATGCTTCACGATATTGCCAAAACCCGTGAATATGAGGTTTCCGATTCGGGTCTTGCAACCGGCTATTCGGTAAAGGGAAATCTTATAGGACATCTGGCAGAGGGTGCCATTATGATTAGGCAAACCGCCCTCAGGCTCGGTGTTTCTGAGGATATATCAAATCTTCTTGAACATATGCTTCTCTCCCATCACGGCGAGCCCGAGTACGGTGCCGCAGTCCGTCCTATGTTTATAGAGGCAGAACTCCTTTCCGAACTTGATATGCTCGATGCCCGCCTTTATGAAATGAAGGAGGCAACCTTTGATACCGCAAAGGGACAGTTTTCAGGAAAAATGTGGTCAATGGATAACAGAAAACTCTATAACCACGGAAGAGAAAATACCGAAAAAACGGTTAAACTATTTTAAAAACAACCGAAAGGATGATTAAATATGGAAAAAATTACTATTACAAAGGATATGTGTATCGGAGACGTTCTTGATATGGATGTCGGCTGTGCCGAGTATTTCTTTGAAATCGGAATGCATTGCCTCGGCTGCCCCGCTTCACGCGGAGAGTCTATTGAAGCGGCTTGCGAAGTTCACGGAACCGACGTTGATGCCCTTTTAGAAAAACTTAACGCATATTTCAACAAATAATGCGGGAACTTAAAAGCAGACTTTACACTATCAAAACCCTGATACCCGACGGTGTCAGGGTCGCAGACATCGGCACTGATCACGGTCATCTGCCGATTTCTTTAATTAAATCGGGTAATGCGAGTAGGGTTATTGCGACCGACATACGGGAAAAACCCCTTGCGTCTGCCCGACAAAACATTGAAAAAACGGGGACTGTCGGCATCGAACTTCGATTGGGCGACGGTCTTTCTCCCATTTTGCCGCACGAGGTCGATTATATCGTTATATCGGGTATGGGTGGAGAGGTTATATCGTCTATTTTGTCCGACTGTGACTGGATTAAAGATAAAAAATTCACCCTTCTGCTTCAACCTATGACCTCTGCCGACGCCCTCCGCCGTTATCTTACCGAAAACGGATTTGAAATTATTGAAGAGGCCGCCCTTTCGGACTCAAACAAACTCTACACCGTAATAAAGGCGGCTTATAGCGGCGAGAAAATAAAAAAGAGCGAGGCTTTTTACCGTTTGGGTAAAATCAAAGCCGATACCGAGTGCGGTCGGGCATACATAGATAAGCAACTCGGCATTGTGAAAAAATGCATTGCCGATTTACAAAAAACCGAAAAGCAGGATGAACTTGCGGAATTTTTGCAACTCCTTTCGGATATGGAGAAGATGTTTTAATGGCACTTGACGGAATTTTTCTTTGCCTTTTGGTCCAGGAAACAAAGGCGGTCATAAATACTCGAATAGAAAAAATCTACCAACCGTCACGAGATGAGTTGGTTCTTCTCCTACGCTCGGCAACCTTCAACCGCAGACTCTTTATCTCGGCAAGGTCGGGCTTTTCCCGTATGCAAATTGTTGACAACTCCCCCGACAATCCTGCCGAACCTCCGACATTTTGCAAACTGCTCAGAAAGCACATAGGCGGTGCGAAAATTACCGATATTGAGCAGTTGGGGCTTGACCGTGTAGTATTCATTCGCCTTGCGGCTTATAATGAAATGGGGGACCGAATTTCCCCTTACTTGGCGGTAGAGCTTCTTTCAAACCGAGCCAACATTATCCTCGTGGGGGACGACGGAAGAATTATTGACTGCGTGCACCGTTCGGATATTGAAAACGGCGGCAGACTGTTGCAACCGGGGGCTCGGTATCTTCCCCCCGACTCGTCAGACAAACTGAATCCCATCCTGTCCTCTGCCCAAGACCTGGCAAAGGCGGTAACGGGTAAAAGGGTGCCTCTCGGCTCGGCTTTTATGACCTGTTTGGACGGAGTTTCTCCCCTTGTTTCGAGAGAACTTGCCCACAAAACGGGTATTGACCCCGACTCCTTGGCATCCGAGTGCCCCTCTGCCGCAATAAAGGAGGTTTTGGAGGACTTTAAGGCTGTCATATCTTCCCAACACCGTCCCTGCCTTATTATAAAAGACGGGCTTCCTTTTGACTTTTGTTATATGCCGATAACCCAGTACAAAAACGCGGTTTCCTGCACACCGTCGGAGGGTTTTAACGCCCTGCTCGGTGAATATTACCTAAAAAGAGAGCAGGCTGCCCGAATAAAAGCGGCTTCTCAGGATATTTTAAAACTGTTGACCAATATAAAAAACAGAATAGAGCGCCGTATGTCGGCACGTATGAATGAACTTTTGAAGAGCCGTGACCGTGAGCAACTGCGTATTTTCGGTGAGCTTTTAAAGGCAAACCTCTATCTGGTGCAAAAGGGTGCCGACTCGGTCAGTCTTCAAAATTATTATGACCCCGAATTTAAGGAGATAACCATTCCCCTTAACCCTGCCCTTTCCCCTGCTGCAAATGCAGGAAAATATTTTAAAGAATATAAAAAAAGCCACACCGCCGAAAACACCCTTAAAGGTCTGATTGATGCCGACAAGGAAGAACTTTCGTATATCGAAAGCGTGCTTGACAATCTTTCCCGTGCCGAAGGAATTAAGGATTTGACCGACATAAAAGAGGAACTTATCGAGGCAGGCTATTTAAGGACATTAAACCGCCGAAAAGCCGCCTCTGTTAAAATCTCGCCCAAGGAATATGCAGACCCGAACGGGTTTAAAATTTCGGTAGGCAGAAACAACCGAGAAAACGATATTTTGACCCTTAAAACGGCAGGCAAGGAGGATATTTGGCTTCACACCAAGGATACTCACGGAAGCCACGTTATTATCTTTACCGAAGGTAAAGAGGTCCCCGAAGAAACCCTGGTTTTTGCGGCTCGCCTTGCCGCCGCCCATTCAAAAGCCAAGGAAAGCGATAATGTTGCGGTAGATTATACCCTTGCAAAATACGTGAAAAAACCCTCGGGTGCAAAACCCGGTATGGTAATTTACAGCCACAATAAAACCCTTTTTGTTGACCCTTCAATAAAACTTTAATCGGGAGTTATGTTATGATAAAAAGCAAAACGCTCAGTGTTCATAAAAAGGATGACGTTTTATACTTTACCTTTCCGAAACTTGATAGGGCGGGAGCAATAAACGCCTTTTCGACCCGACTCGGAGGGGTAAGTTCGGGCAATGCCGCTTCTATGAATTTCAGTTTTCAGTTGGACCAAAGCGACAAAGCGGTGCAGGAAAATTACAAGATTTTTTCATCTGCTGTCGGCTTTAATCCGGATAAAATAATTGTTGCAAAGCAAACCCATACCGACAACATCCGCATTGTTACCGCCGAAGATTTCGGGAAGGGGGTCACGAAGCAACGGGACTACGACAATATTGACGGGCTGGTCACGAATATAAAAGGTGCCGTTCTTTGCACACACTATGCCGACTGCACACCCCTTCTGTTTTTCGACCCAAAAAAGGGTGTTGCCGCCACTGCCCACGCAGGCTGGCGGGGTACGGTTTTGGAAATCGGCGCAAAAACCGTTTATTTGATGCGGGATACCTTCGGCTGTGACCCCGCCGATATTATTGCGGCCATCGGGCCAAACATTTCAAAATGCTGTTATGAAGTCGATACCCCCGTTATTGAGGAAATAAATAAAATCCCCTATCTTGATTTGCCCCTTTGCTATACGGCCAAAGGCGACGGAAAATATATGCTCGACCTAAAAGAAACAAACCGACAGATTTTGATTTTTGCTGGAATAAAGCCCGAAAATATAGACATTGCCGACCTTTGCACCTCCTGTAACAGCGAGATTTTTCACTCCCACAGAAAGACCTGCGGAAAAAGGGGTGTTTTGGGGGCATTTATCGGAATAAAACCTTAAAAAGCCTCTTTACAATTTTAATATATTAAAGTATAATATAGGATAATGGTCTCTGTGCCAAAAATGTATTATAAAGGACTGGTGTTATGGCACCCAAAATCGGGGAAAAAAATTTACAGAATATGTATGAACTTTTTGCATCCATTACCGACCCTGACGATGTTAAACTTTTATTTGACGACCTTTGCACCTATAAGGAAATAGAACAGATGGCCGGAAGAATAGCCGCCGCAAAACTTTTTTTGGCGGGTAAAACATATAATCAGGTTATCGCCGAAACAAATATAAGTTCGGCAACCCTCAGCCGTGTTTCCCGCTGTGTTCAGTACGGAGACGGCTACAAAAAATTGTTAAAGGAGAAAGAATAATGCGTATAGAAACAAAATGTATTCACGAAGGCTATCATCCCAAAGAGGGAGAGCCCAGACAACTTCCCATATACCAAAGCACAACCTTTAAGTATGATTCGAGCGAGGTTATGGGTCAACTTTTCGACCTTGAAAGAGAAGGTTATTTCTATACCCGTCTCCAAAACCCCACAAACGATGCCGTTGCGGCCAAAATTTGCGCATTGGAGGGCGGAGTTGCTGCGATGCTTACCTGTTCCGGTCAGGCGGCAAACTTCTTTGCCATCTTTAATATATGCGAAGCGGGAGACCACTTTATTGCCTCTTCCTCTATCTACGGCGGAACGTATAATCTTTTCGGCGTAACCATGAAGAAGATGGGCATTGAATGTACCTTTGTTGACCAGACACTCCCCGAAGAGGAACTGCAAAAATATTTTAAACCCAACACCAAGGCACTTTTCGGTGAAACTATAACCAACCCCACCTGCACAGTGCTTGATTTTGAAAAGTTTGCAAATTTAGCCCACAAAAACGGAGTTCCGCTTATCGTTGACAATACCTTTGCAACACCTATAAACTGCCGTCCCTTTGAATGGGGTGCCGACATTGTTACCCACTCCACCACTAAGTATATGGATGGTCAGGGAGTCGGAGTCGGGGGTTGAATAGTTGATAGCGGAAACTTTGATTGGATGAAATATGCCGACCGCTTCCCCGGTCTTACCACTCCCGATGAGTCTTATCACGGCATTGCCTATGCAGAACGTTTCGGAAAAGGGGCTTTTATTACCAAGGCTACCGCACAACTTATGCGTGACTTTGGTTCTATACAGTCTCCCCAGAATGCCTTTTATCTCAACCTCGGACTCGAAACACTTCCTGTCAGAATGGAACGTCACTGCCAAAACGCACTTAAAGTTGCCCGTTTCTTAAAGTCGCAGAGCAAGGTTGCATGGGTGCATTATGCCGATTTGGAGGGCGACGATTATAACGCTCTTGCTAAAAAATATTTGCCGAACGGCAGTTGCGGTGTTCTTGCCTTTGCCGTAAAGGGCGGTAGAGATGCCTCGATTAAATTTATGGATACCCTTAAATTTATCGACATTGAAACCCACGTTGCAGATGCTAAAACCTGCCTTTTACACCCCGCAAGCCATACACACAGACAACTTACAGACGAACAACTTATCGAGGCGGGCGTTGCTCCTGACCTTATCAGACTGTCGGTAGGCATTGAAAATGCAGACGACATTATTGACGACCTTAAAGCCGCACTTGACTTAATTTAAACGGTCAATACTATCCACAGCCCCATTTAATGATAAGGAGGCAAAAGAATTGCCTATTAAAATTCCCAACGAGTTGCCCGCAACCAAGGTTTTAAACGAGGAAAACATCTTTGTCATAACCGAAACTCGGGCACTGACTCAGGACATTCGTCCCCTTAAAATTTTAATACTGAATCTTATGCCCACAAAGATTGTTACCGAAACCCAACTCGCACGGCTTCTCGGCAACACCCCTTTGCAGGTAGAGGTTGAACTGCTTAAAACCTCCACACATAAGTCGAAAAATACAAGTGAAGAGCATATGCTCGCATTTTATAAAACCTTCGACGAGGTTAGAAATAATTATTTTGACGGAATGGTTATTACGGGTGCTCCGGTAGAGCATTTGGATTTTGAAGATGTTGAATATTGGGATGAACTTTGTACTATAATGGAGTGGAGCAAGTCGCACGTTACCTCAACCTTCCACATTTGTTGGGGCGCTCAGGCAGGGCTTTACTACCACTACGGTATTAAAAAGCACCCCCTCGACAAAAAACTGTTCGGAGTTTTTGAACACACGGTTGACCGCAAAAGTTCTATGCTTTTCCGCGGTTTTGACGATGCCTTTATGGTTCCTCATTCTCGGCACACAACCGTTGACCGAGAGGATATTGAGGCGGTGCCTGAACTGAAAATTTTAGCAAGTTCTGAGGTTGCGGGGGTTTATGCCGTCGCCACCGACCGAGGCAGACAGATTTTCATAACGGGTCATTCGGAATATGATGCCGACACCCTTAAAAAGGAATATTTAAGGGACAAAGAGGCAGGTCTTCCGATTGAAATTCCCGTAAACTATTTCCCCGATGACGATGATACAAAGGCGCCCATTGTGAGTTGGAGGAGTTCGGCTAATCTTCAATATTCAAATTGGCTTAACTACTTTGTTTATCAAACCACACCCTATGACATCAATACTATTGCAGAAGAAAACAAAAAGCCGTAAGACTCTTCTTACGGCTTTTTAATTCAGAAAGGGATATTATGGAACTTAAACTCGACACCTCTAAAACCTATGCTGTTGCACTCGAAGGGGGCGGAGCCAGAGGTGCCTATCAGATAGGTGCTTGGAAGGCTATGAATGAGGCGGGCATAAAATATAACGCCGTTTCAGGTTGCTCGGTCGGGGCTCTAAACGGAGCGATGATGGTTATGCAGGACCTTCCTCTTGCCGAAAAACTTTGGCTTGATATGAACTTTTCACGAGTTATGGACGTCGATGACAACCTTATGGACAATATCCTAAAAGGCAAAATTTTTAAACTTGATTACCGTCACATAGGAGATAGCATTAAAAAGGTCCTTTCGGACCGAGGTTTTGATGTTACACCTCTGCGTAATTTGATTAAAGAGTTTGTTGATTACCAAAAATTGCAGTCCTCGGGCATTGATTTTTATATTTCGACCTACTCGGTGACCGACAAGACGGGACTTGAACTTAAAGCCGATACCCTTTCGCCCGACCAACTCTCTGATATGCTTTTGGCGTCTGCCTACTTTCCCGCCTTTAAACACGAGCCTCTCGGAGGAAAAAATTATACCGACGGCGGTGCCTTTAATGTATTGCCGATTTCCTCACTTATTGAAGCGGGGCATAAAGATATTATTGTCCTCCGCCTTTACGGAATGGGGATTGAAAAGAAGGTAAAAATTCCAAAAGATACCGTGTTTTTTACCGTCGCCCCGAACAAAAGTCTTGGAAATATGCTTGATTTCAGTAAAGATTCCTGTCAAGATAACTTTAAACTCGGATATTATGATGCCAAACGCACCCTATACGGTCTTTACGGCGAAAAGTATTATATCGACCGCACTATGACAGAGGCAGATGCCTACCGCCTGCTGAGCCGTATCGCAAAATCTTCTTTTGCGCAGAAAGAGGGCGGTAAAATCAGTCTGCGCCGTCTGCACGAAAAATATATTCCCAAAATCGGGCGTGAACTTTCATCAAAAGGCGATTACTATGACCTTCTGATTGACCTTTTTGAGACTGCTGCCGATAAATTTAATATTGATGAATTTGAGATTCTTACCGACAGGGAGTTTATAGAGAAGGTTTATTCGGTAACAAAAAACCGTAACACTCTGCTCGGTGCGGCAAGATTTTTAACAGGAGGAAGATGGTATGAAAAAGAAAAATGATAACACCGCTTGTTGCGAACTTTGTGTAAACTACATTTATGATGAAGAGGACGAATGTTACTCCTGCCTAGTTAATCTTGACCAAGATGAATATATTAAATTTATGTCGCATACCGAATTTCGTTGCCCCTATTTTAGATTGGATGACGAATATGCCGTTGTGAGAAAGCAGAATTAGCCATGTATAAATATTTAGAAAACCTGACACACGGGGTTTACCCTTTTCATATGCCCGGACACAAAAGAAACCCCCTGTTTTTAACCCCATGCCCCGATATTACCGAAATTACAGGTGCCGACGACCTCCACCATCCCGATGGAATTATTGATCGGTCACAGGAGAAGGCAACTAGGCTTTTCGGCACCAAGAAAACCCTTTATTTTACGGGAGGTTCTACCGCTGCCGTTTTATCGGCAATAACTGCTTCGGTCAAATGCGGAGAGTCCCTTCTTGTTGCGCGAAACTGTCACAAATCGGTATATAATGCCGCTTTTGTAAACTCCCTTTCTGTCGATTATGTTATGCCTGTTTGGAACGGGGAACTGTCGATTTACGGGGAGGTTACCCCCTCCTCTGTTGCAGAGGCTTTCGGCAAAAATAAATATTCTGCACTTGTCGTTACAAGCCCTACCTACGAGGGAATAGTAAGCGATATAAAGGGTATTGCCGAAGTTGTTCATCAAAACGGAGCCATTCTCATTGTAGATGCGGCACACGGTGCACATTTGGGCTTTTCGCAAAGTTTTCCACCCTCTGCTCGGCAGCAAGGTGCAGATATTGTAATAGAGTCGGCACACAAAACCCTACCCGCCCTGACGGGTGCCGCCCTTTTACATATATGCTCCGACCGAATTGACCAAAATTCGGTTTTTCGTGCCTTTTCAATCTTTAATTCAAGCAGTCCCCCCTATCCCGTTATAGCCTCTATTGACAGAGCCCTGGATTTTATCGGTGATGAGTCGCTGTTTTGCGCCCTTTCCGACCGAATTGATACTTTAAGAAAAAAGGTAAAGGCTTGCAAACATCTTAAAATTATCGAGAATCCCATGCTTGATAAATCAAAAATCTTACTCGACTGCCGTGCCTTTAAACTAAATGGAATAGAACTCAAAAATCTGCTTTTGGAAAAATATAAAATAGAATGTGAGATGGCAATGCCCTCTTTCGTTTTGTGTATAAGCAGTATCGCCGACACCGACGAGGGCTTTAACCGGCTTCAAAATGCCATTTTAGAACTCGACCAACTCGGAACAGGTCAAAACCGTTGGCTTCTTCCAAAGCCGGACTGCCCCGAAATTTCACTCTCTATCCGTCGTTCGTCAGAGATGCCCTGCGACCGACTGCTCCTTACCTCTGCAACGGGCAGAATTTCCGCCGAATATGTCTATGCCTATCCGCCCGGAAGTCCCATCATATCCCCCGGCGAGATAATTTCAAAATCGGCTCTTGCCTTTATTGACATTCTTCAAAAATCGGGGGGCAAAATTTACTCCTCAAACCATACTCTGCCCGAAATTTCGGTCGTTAAGGAAAATTAAATAAATCGCATATTTTAATAAAATTTGCCGAGAATAATTATATGAAGAAAAAAAGACTTTATACAATTATTCTCGGCTTTATTATCGGAATTGTTAACGGATTTTTAGGTGCAGGGGGCGGTACCGTTGCGGTGCCTGCTCTCAAAAGTGTCGGCTTTTCACAAAAGGAGGCTCACGAAAATGCCGTTGCAGTCATTCTGCCTCTCAGTATTCTTTCGGCGGTGCTTTATCTTATAGGGGGAAAGGTTTCCCTGTATGATGCTCTACCCTTTATACCGTCGGGGGTAATCGGCGCCCTCGTTGGCACCTTTTTGATGAAAAAAATTTCATCGGTTTGGCTTGCCCGAATTTTCGGCGGTTTTATGGTCTTTTCGGGGGTGCGGTTGCTTTTATGTTAGAAGGGATTGTTGCAGGTTTTCTTTCGGGGGTTATCGGCTCTATGGGGCTTGGCGGAGGCACCGTTTTACTGATATATCTTGCCGCCTATGTCGGGGTTGACCAAATAAAGGCAGGCGGCATAAACCTTTTATTTTTTATTCCGATTGCCGTTATTTCGGTTATAATTTATGCCATAAAAAAGCAAATAAAATGGAAGGCCGTGGGATTTTTTGCCCTTTCGGGGCTTGCGGGTGCAGGACTCGGAGTTGTACTTTCAAACCTTGTAGGCAACCGATGGACGAAAATTGCCTTTGGTGTTCTTCTTATCATAATAGGAATAAAATCTGTCTTTACCAAAAAGAAAAAAGAAGAGTAGGCGTAATACCACCCAAGATATTATGCCTACTCTTTTTATTTACTCTTCTCTTCTGTCGTCACATTTACCCGAACAGGAGGCTCCGTAGGGACAGCCTATGCACCGCTTTCCCTTCTTTTTTGCCTTTATAATATACATTATCGCAGACCCTAATATAAGGGCTAAAACTATTATAACAATTATATTTTCCATAAACTATGCTTTTGCCTTTTGTTTTAAAGCAGATTCCTTTTCGTATTTTTCCCTTGCCCTTATAATCAAAAAGGCTATTACCGCCGATATTGCAATCACAACCGAAAGACCCGCAAGGAAACTGCCGTCCGGGTGTCCCGTTGTTATGAGTGTGCCAATCTGAAAAGCAGAGAATGAAACGGTATATCCCACCGCAAGTTGCAGACCGATTCCTCCCCAGAGCCACTTTGCACTCTTCATTTCGCTATTCATAGCACCTATTGCCGCAAAGCAGGGGGGTGTATAGAGGTTGAACATAAGGTATGCGAGGGCGGCAGCCTTTGTAATTGCCATAACTCCCGCAACCTGTGAACCTGCGCCCTCCATAAGAGCAAGTTCCTCGGTGTCGATAAGGTTTTTAAGTCCTACAAAGCAGACAGCAAGCGTGCCGACAACATTTTCCTTTGCGATAAATCCTGTAACCGCTGCTGCGGCAAGCTGCCACGAGACGACTCCCACTATGGGTACCAGAACATAGGCAAAGGGTCGGGCGATAGATGCAAGAATAGATGTGTCTGCCGAGGCCGCCTCGGTTAAGTTCCAGTCAAAGGTCTGCATAATATGGATTGCGGTGTTGCAGAGCAAAATTATCGTTGCCGCCTTTACTATGTATGACCAACCTCTACTGCACATCGACCGAAACGCCTCCCCGAAAGAGGGTATTTTATATTCGGGAAGTTCAATTATAAAGTAAGATTTTTTTACCTTGTAGGCGGTAATTTTGTTGACCAAAAGCGCACCTATGAAGATTAAAACTATTCCAAGCAGGTACATTAGGGCGCTGACCCAACCCGCATTATCAAAAAATGCTCCTGCAAAAAGGGCAATAACGGGAATTTTTGCTCCGCAGGGCATAAATGGTGCAAGCATTGCGGTCGCTCTGCGCTCACGCTCGTTTTTGATGGTTCGACTTGCCATAACGCCCGGCACCGCACAACCGATTGTGATAACAAAAGGTATTACCGATTTGCCCGAAAGGCCAACCTTTTTAAATATCGGGTCGAGAACGACCGCAACGCGGGACATATATCCGCAGTCTTCAAGCAGTGCGATAAGAAAGTACATTACCATAACGAGGGGCAAAAAGCCGATTACTGCGGCTACACCGCCGATAACGCCGTCAACGAGAAGGGTTGTTATAAAGGGATTAGCATTTACAAGCAGTCCTCCAACCCATTCCTGAAACATTTCGATAAAGGTAACAAGTCCGGGTATCACAGTACCGTTTTGGAATTCGTATCCCTCCGCTATCCAGGTGCCGAGGGTCGATTGCGATATGTAGAAAACGAGGAACATTACAACGGCAAATATCGGAATGCCTGCCCATTTATTTGTGAGAACAGCGTCCAACTTATCGCCGAAATTACGCTCACGGGTGAGTACCTTTCTGGTCTCTACATCAGCAACTATGGCATTCACAAACTCAAAACGCTTTTTATCGGCAGCGGCGGCCGATGCCTTATCGGTAAGGGGGGCCTTTGTGCCTTTATAGGGCGCGGTCTGTCCCTTTCCGCTAAGGGAAATTGCCTTTTCAACAAGTTCTTTAAGATCGGAATTATCGGAATCGCTCGAAACCGTCTTTATAACGGGACAGCCAAGCATAAACGACAATTTTTCTGCGTTTATTTTGGTTTTCTTTTTCTCGTTGATGTCGCTCTTGTTGAGGGCTACCACAACGGGTATGCCAAGTTCCAGCAGTTGTGTTGTAAAGAAAAGTGAACGGCTTAAATTTGTTGCATCTACGATATTTACTATAACATCGGGGTTTTCCGATTTTACATATTCGCTTGTAATAGATTCTTCGCTTGTAAAAGGAGACATCGAATAGGCTCCCGGTAGGTCAACCGCAACGATTTTTTTCTCTTTGCCGCAAAGCGACCTTTTTACCGTATGTACCTTTTTATCAACCGTAACTCCGGCCCAGTTTCCGACCCTTTCATTTGCCCCCGTCAGGGCGTTATACATTGTCGTCTTACCCGAGTTAGGATTGCCCGTCAAAGCAATTCTCATTTTGTTCCTCCGACTGTAAATTTTAAACTGTTTTGGAAAAGAAAATCTAAAAATATACGAGTTACCCTTTGCTAACTCGCCGTCAAAATAAAATCAGCCTTTTGCTGAATATTATTTTAAATCATAATTGCCTCTGCAAGGGCTCTGTCAATATTGTATCTGCCGTCTTTAATTGAAACAACGCAACTGCTTTTATGCCTTGATACAACCGTGATGGGCTCTCCGCTGTAACAGCCGAGAGAAAACAGAAATGCATTAAGTTCCTCATCATTTGTATTTATGGAAGAAACAATATATTCCCTACCGATTTCTGCATTCGTTAAGTTTATTGTTACCACCCGTTTCTGCCTTTAGCAAATACTTGGTTAGCCTCTGCTAACTAAGTATTATAATACATGCGCACGATCGTTTTGTCAAGCAGATTTTTACATTTTTTCCACTTTTATAATGTTGTTGAAAATTTGTCCGAGTTATGTTATCCTATTTGTATAATATTAACCAAAACTCTAAAAAATCACATTCTCACCAGAATTTTCGGCGGTAAAGGAGGATAATTTATGCATTTGCAGGAATCGGGAGAAATGTATCTTGAAACCTTGTATGTTCTCTCCAAAAAAATGTCGGCGGTACGGTCTATTGATGTTTGTGAATATATGGGCTACTCAAAGCCGAGTGTTAGCCGTGCAATGAGCCTTCTTAAAGACGGCGGTTTTGTCAACGCAGATAAAAACGGTTATCTGACCCTTACCGAAAAGGGGCTTGAAACCGCCCAAAAAATTTTTACCCGCCACACCGTTATTACCGATTTTTTAAAGAAAATCGGGGTTGATGAAAAATCTGCCGACGAAGACGCCTGTAAAATTGAGCACGTAATAAGCGACGCTTCATTTGAAGCAATAAAACGCTTCTGCAAATAGCAGAAGCGTTTTTCTTTTATAAAAATCTATTCTTTTTGTTCGGGTATTCGGGAGTAAAGAACGGTGTTTTCCCTCAAAATTCCCGCAAGCCAACTGTTGACCGAGCCGTCGGCAATTCGCCACTGCCAATTACCTCCGAGTGTAGAGGGGGTGTTTATTCTGCCCTCGCTCCCAAGCCCAATCAGGTCGGCCATCATCAGAATGCAGGTGTCAGCAACGCTCATCATTGCCGCCCTCATCATCGCCCAATTGAAGCCCTCGTCATTGTCAACGTGAAGATAACGGCGAGCAAAATCCACGTCGTTTTTCTGTGCGATCAGGGTCCATCCGTTTACGGTATCGTTATCGTGTGTTCCGGTATATACCACACAGTTTCTTGTGTAATTATGGGGCAAATAATCACTTTCCTCTCGGGAATCAAAGGCAAACTGCAACACCTTCATTCCGGGAAAGCCCGACTTTTCCAGCATTTCCTTTACCTCGGGGGTCAAAAACCCGAGGTCCTCGGCAATAATCGGTAAATCTTTGCCGAAAGATTTTTTCAAAGAGTCAAAAAGGTCTATTCCCGGCCCCTTTTGCCAACTGCCGTTTTTAGCGTTTTGGTCCTCTGCGGGAATGGCATAAAAGGATTCAAACCCTCTAAAATGGTCAATTCTCACCGTATCATAAATTTGAAGTGCAAAGCCAAGCCTCTTTTTCCACCATTTATAACCGTCTTTTTTCATAACCGCCCAGTTATAAAGGGGGTTGCCCCACAGTTGTCCGTCGTCCGAAAAGGCATCGGGCGGGCAACCCGCAACAAAAGAGGGGGCAAGTTCGCCGTCAACCAAAAACTGCTCGGGTTCTGCCCACAAATCTGCCGAATCGAGGGCAACGTAAATCGGTATGTCCCCGATTATTTTAATTCCCTTTTTGTTGGCATATTTTTTGAGCGCAAACCATTCCTCGTAAAATTTATACTGCAAAAAAAGGCAAAAATCTATTTCTTCCGACAGTTCCTTTCTCGCCTTTACAAGAGCAGACTCATCCCGCTTTTTAAGGAGGGGGTCCCACCTGCCGAGAGGCTTTTCGGGTTCTCTGCTTTTTATGGCAAAAAAGAGCGAATAATCGTCAAGCCAATAGGCATTCTTGTTTATAAAGTTATAATAGTCCTTATCGGGTGTAAACCGTGAAAAGGCAATCTTTAAAAGGGCAATGCGGTTCTTATAAAGTTTTCCGTAATCAATCTTTACGGGGGTTTGACCAAAGTCAAAGGAGTCTGCCTCATTTTTGGTAAGCAGGTTTTCCTCAATCAGTTGCTCAATATCTATAAAATAGGGGTTTCCCGCAAAAGAGGAAAAGGACTGATAGGGGGAGTCGCCGTAGTTGGTGGGAGAAAGGGGCAAAATCTGCCAATAACTTTGACCGCCCTCACATAGAAAATCCACAAACTCATAGGCTCTTTTACCCAAGGTGCCTATTCCGTATTTGGAAGAGAGTGAAAAAATCGGCATTAAAATTCCGCTTGTTCTCATCTAAAATCATCCTTTAACCGCTCCGGACAAAACGCCCTTGATTATATGCTTTTGCAAGGCGATATAGAGTATAACTATCGGCACTAAACAAAGGGTTATAAGCGCCATTGTTGCACCGTAATCCACCCTTCCGAAACTTCCTTGTAAAAACTGAATATGAATGGGAATGGTCATATATTTTGTTCTGTCGAGGACCAGATAGGGCAGTAGATAGTCGTTAAAAACCCACATAATTTCCAAAATTCCGACCGAAATGTAGGTTGATTTCATAATTGGTGCGACAACCCTGAAAAAGGTTTCGAGAGGATTGCAGCCGTCTATCGCCGCCGCCTCCTCAACCTCGCCGGGTATTCCCTTGACAAACCCCGTAAAAAGAAAAATTGCAAGTCCTGCACCAAAACCCAAATATATTACCGGAATGGTAAAGGGGGTATTGAGATACAGTCGGTTTGCCGTCCTCGAAAGAGTGAACATTACCATCTGAAAGGGTATCACCATCGAAAAAACACAAAGATAGTATATCACTTTTGTCAAAAGACTGTCAACCCTAACGATATACCAAGCCGCCATAGAGGTGCAAAGAAGAATAAGTCCCACCGACAGAATTGTTATTACGACACTATAAAGCATCGAAACATAAAAGGGGTAGTTTCCGTGTGTTATACCGCCGATATAGTTTTGGGCCCCCATAAAGGTTTCTGCATCGGGGAACTGAAACGGAGTGAGTGTTATGCCCGCACTCGACTTAAAGGAGTTCATCAAAACAATTAAGATTGGCATCACCCATACTGCCGAAAGCAGTGTGAAAAATACGGTTAAAAGGGCGCTTTTTGTCTTTTTCATTACCTCTCGCTCTCCTTTCGGCCGGTAAAATAAAGTTGACCGAGCGCTATAACCGTTACCGCCACAAAAAAGATAACTGCCTTTGCCTGGCCGACCCCCATATTGGTGGTCGATTCATAGAAAGATTTATAGATATTAAGGGCAAGCATTTCGGTTTTATGGGCAGGCGCACCGTTTGTAAGGGCAAGGTTTTGGTCGAACAGTTTAAAGGAGTTTGTGAGGGTTAAAAAGGTGCATATTGTGATTGACGGCATAACCGAAGGTATTATTATCCGACGCAAAACCTCAAAGGAATTCGCCCCGTCTATCCTTGCCGCCTCGATATAAGAGGTGGGCACACCTTGTAGCCCCGCAATATAAATAATCATCATATATCCTATTTGTTGCCACGCAACAAGTATAACCAAGCCCCAAAATCCGTAGGTTTCATTAAGGGCGAGGGTGGTGCCGAAAAATCGGTAGATTACTCCGTCCAAAATGACTTTCCAGATATAGCCGAGCACAATTCCGCCTATTAAATTCGGCATAAAAAACACAGTGCGAAAGGCGGTACTGCCCTTTATTCCTCTTGTGAGACCGAAGGCAATCAAAAATGCGATAACATTTATTATTACCACCGACACCGCCGTGAAAACCGCCGTAAATAAAAATGATGAAAAGAACTGTCGGTCGTCAAGCGCCGCAGCATAATTTGAAAGTCCCGTAAATTTTACGTTTCTTAGTGTGCGAAATCGAAAAAAAGACAGGTATATGCCCTCTAAAAACGGCCAAACAAAGCCTATAATAAAGGCGGCAACGGTAGGCAAAAGAAAGATTATTCCGTGTTTTTTTATTGCCTTTCTTTCGGGTCCGCGCGCAAAAAATTTTGCCCTTTCCCTTTTAGTATTTTGTTTCATAAAACCTACCCTTTCAAAAGACCTGATTGTGTTTCATTTTATTATCTTACCTAAATTTAAAAATATGTAGAAAGGGCGGTAAACCGCCCTTTATTTTTTTATTTTTTTGAATTTTCGTATTGTTTTTTCCATCCGTCCACAAATGCGGTTTTAACATCATCCCAACTGCCGCTTCCTGCCGAATATGCCGCAAGCGCACTTACCAAGTCGCTTCTCCAAGTGTCAACGTTGGGGGTATAATTAAATGCCCAAGAAACATTATATGCACCTTCCGCAACATAGCGGTTCATAATGTTTGCAAGAACATTATCGACGTTTCTTGCCTTCTTGAAGGGGGAAACAAATCCCATATCCGAAGCAAGAGCCGTTGTGCCTTCCTCGCTCGTTACTACCCAATTAAGGAAATCAAGTGTGGCTTTTATATCCTCCTCGGAGGCTTCCTTGTTTACCGCCCAATAGTTTTCGGTACCGCAACAAATTCCCTGCTTTTCGTCTCTTACTCCTGCATAAATAGGAATAAAGCCGATATTTTCGTCGCCGATTGCCTTGATGTCGTTATATGCCCAGGTTCCGTTTTGATAAAATACACCCTTTTCTTTGACAAATTCATCTGCCGCATTAACGGGGGTTGTTATGGCATTTTTATCAGCGGTTGAGTTGTTTATATATAAATCCCATAAATTTTTGTAATTTTCAAGATAGGTTCCCTTTATCTGGGCAGGTTGGCCCTTTACTCCGTCCTTTTCGAACTCGTAGAACAAGGGGATGTTTGCAAGATGTCCCGTGAACCGCCAACTTGACGATGAGTCAAGGGTGCTCGAAGTAAATGCGGAAAATCCGAGTTGCTCCTTTCGGCTCGTAATATCCTCGGCGATGCGTTTAAGGTCGGCAAATGACTTTATATTGTCGGTCGAATAGCCTGCCTTTGCCAACAGTTTTTTGTTGACGATAAGTCCGAATCCCTCATAAACGTAGGCAATTCCCTTAACCTCATCGCCGTCATAAAGGGCAAAATCGTCATTTACAAGTTCCTTATAAACCGCCGTGTCCTTTAAATTAAGGCAATAGTCACCCCACGATTCAAGTCCGACCTCTCCGCTTACCTGAAAGAGGGTGGGAATTTGAGTTTTATCCATTTCGGCAATCAGTGTTTCCTGATATTTTCCCTCGGCCGCCGTAACAACGGTAACCTTAACGCCCGTCTGTTCGGTATATTTCTTTGCAAGCGCCTGCCATGCGGCATCCTGCTCGGGCTTAAAGTTCAGATAGTAAACCGTTCCCTCTTTTTTACTCTTTCCGCAACCCGCAAAAAAGCAGAGAATTAAGACGAAAGTTAAAAGAAGCGATAACAGTCTTTTCATAAAATTCCTCCAAAATTGTTTTTTACCTTTCGGCAACGATAATTGTAACAAAGCAGAACGCCCTCTTCAACAAAATTCGTTCCCCAAAAAGTCTCAAAAAACACCCCTTTTTTCCTCCCTTTTACAAGGTTTTTTCGGGCTCGTTTTTTATCTTTTTCTTTCTCTTACCGAAATTTACAAAAAGCACCCCTTTTTTTGGCAAAAATTATTTGATTTTTTCGGCAAATTATTTAATAAATCTATCGACAAAAGAATATTTTTTTGGTATAATAAAATGAATTATAATAATCTTTCATAATTTAAGGAGCGTTTTATGAAAACTATTACAGAATATTTCGGCGAAAACGTATTCAGCGAAAGTGTAATGAAGGACAGGCTTCCTGCCGAAACCTTTGATTTGGTGCACCGTGCCATTCATAACGGCAAGAGACTTGATGCCGACACTGCGGCGGTTGTTGCCGAGGCTATGAAGAACTGGGCAATAGAAAAAGGGGCAACCCATTTTACCCATTGGTTCCAACCTATGACCGGTGTTACTGCTGAAAAACACGATAGTTTCCTCTCGCCCGACAAGAACGGCAATGCTATTATGGACTTTTCGGGAAAGGAACTGATTCAAGGCGAAAGCGATGCTTCCTCCTTCCCCTCGGGCGGTTTGCGCTCCACCTTTGAGGCAAGAGGCTATACCACTTGGGACCCCACCTCCTTCGCCTTTATTAAAAATGATGTTCTTTGCATCCCCACCGCGTTCTGCTCCTATACGGGAGATGCTCTTGATAAAAAGACCCCTCTCCTTCGTTCTATGGAGGCTATAAATAAACAGGCTCTCCGTGTTCTTAAAGTGTTCGGTAACGAGGACGTGACCTCGGTTAAAACAACCGTTGGCCCTGAACAGGAATACTTCCTTATCGACCGTGAAGTTTTTGAGGCGAGAGAGGACCTTATTTATACCGGCCGCACCCTTGTGGGCACAAAGCCTCCCAAGGGTCAGGAACTAGACGACCATTATTTCGGTGCCATAAAGCCCCGCGTTCAGGCATTTATGGATGACCTTAATGTTGAACTTTGGAAACTCGGCGTTTTTGCTAAAACCGAGCATAACGAGGCGGCTCCCGCACAGCACGAACTTGCCCCCGTTTTTGCAACAACAAATATTGCGGTTGACCACAACCAGATTACTATGGAGACAATGCAAAAGGTCGCCAAGCAACACGGAATGGTCTGCCTACTCCACGAAAAGCCCTTCCAAGGTGTTTCGGGCAGCGGCAAGCACAACAACTGGCCTATTTTGACCAACACCGGAGTTAACCTATTAAATCCCGGTGCCACCCCCTATGAAAATGCACAGTTTTTGCT
>JAZNJE010000090.1:0-18887 GCA_045577905.1 Acutalibacteraceae bacterium
ATCTCCCACAAAAACATAGCATATTTCGTTCATAGAAACATTGCCGTCAAATTCTACCGACACCAAGTTTCCGTTTATGCTTACTACCTTTCCTTTATTTTCGGTCATTGTTTTGCCTCCAACCTATCTCCATTTAAAATGAAGTTATATATATTCTTGTATGCTTTTTCTCCGGCCTTTGTATCAAACTGCCTTATTCGAAGAAGCAGTTTTAATTTAAGTCCGTAATAGAAGATATAATCCTCCGAAAAACTATCTATGGGTCTTAACGTTTCTAATATTTCTAAACGATAACGGTTTAAATATTCTTCCGCTTCCATAGGATTTTCCATATCTGTTGCCACACTTGCCGCTTTGATATACTCCATAGGGAAAATTTTGTTTTCTGTATCAAATGTTTTTTTCATTTTCTCTGCACGAACTTTACCAAGAGCAAATCGAAGGTCTCTCTCGCTTTGGTTCCAAGCATCAATCAAAACAGAACCCGAACTCTCAATATTTTTGGGAGGTAATAAAGTGATTTTATTCATAGCCTCCTGCGACCTTTTTCCTAAAAAGCAGTTACAAAGTTCTGTAAATCGTTCTTCGGTAATCGGAAGCGGAGTGTTTTCACTTATACCATCCAAAGACGGCAACTGCGATATTAAATAATATTCAGCCATAGTTATTACTTCGCCTCTTTCAAAAGCTCGGTGACCTTAGGGCTAAGATAATTTGAAAGCATATCCACAACTGCCTCTGCCGAATAATCATAATATGCGCTACCGTTATTTACGGCAATGCGGAATCCACCGTCGAAATTATCATTTGCCTTCAAAGTGATACCCTTTAACATTTTTTCTTTGAGGGCTGCCAGTAAGGTTTCTTCCAACTTATTAAGGTCTTGAGTATTCAAAATTACTGCGATATCTTCTGCATCCGGCTTATTTGCCCAGTTCTCAACAATGTTGATAATCAGCCCTGCGAACGCTTCTGACGAATATACAGCAGCAACATTTTCTCCAACGATAGTTTTAAGCTCTCTCGTTACACTTTCTCTGAAAGAAATCAGCAGATTGCGACCGGCCTGACGAATAGCGTCGTCACTTGATTTCGTCATTCGCTCGGTTTCAGTTTTTGCACCGGCCAAGATTTTATCTGCCTGCGCCTGTGCATCAGCAATAATCTTTTCGGCGTCTGACTTTGCCGTTTCGACTA
The DNA here is from genome assembly GCA_045577905.1 of Acutalibacteraceae bacterium. GTDB lineage: Bacteria > Bacillota > Clostridia > Oscillospirales > Acutalibacteraceae > SFWF01. Next base: position 1,198 of record JAZNJE010000090.1, read on the forward strand.
TGACCTTGGCTTCCGCCTCAGCGGCCTCCGCACCGTCCTTCCTGATCTGCTCAATAAGCTCCTGAAGTTGAACTTCCATAATTCTATCTCCTTTTATATTTAATCAAATTTCTTTGTAAAAAACAAAATGGATCCCTTTTCCTCTGCAGACAGCTGGATCCATTAATAACATTAAATTGCTTGATGCGTTATTATTTTAACATACTTATCGTTTTGAGTCAAGATTTTTAATATCAAAATTTAAAAATTTATAAATATTGTTACATAAAATCACTCGATTAGCTTAATGAAATTTAAATAAAAAATTAACATTTCGAATAATACCCCTTAATGTTGTCAACAATAGTTGCGGAAGGCGGTAAGTATTATGAAATATGAAGATTCAAACGCATTTGGAATATTAAAGGGCAAAAGTTTTTATGTTATTCTTGCCATATTGGTTATTGCTATCGGAGCAGCAGCCTTTTTAACCCTTAACAAGGCGACCGAACCCACTAAGAAGGATAATACGAGCATTGCAGAAAATTCTTCTGACATAAATTCGAGCGAAAATGAACTGCCTGACGATACCCCCTCGACAGACAATGTCGATACCGACACCAAGGAACCCTACGACCAGAGCAGTGATAACGCACCGTCAGAGGAGCCCAACCCTCCCGTCGCAGCAAACAATTTCACTATGCCGCTAAACGGAAACATTCTTAAAAATTTCAGTGACAAAACACTTGTTTACTCTAACACCTATCACGATATGCGCCTCCACCTCGGCATAGATATTGTTGGTAAGACCGGTGATTCGGTCAGGGCTTGCGGTGTTGGAATTGTAACTGCTATCGTGGAGGATACTAAACTCGGACGTTATGTCGAAATAGATCACGGAAACGGTGTTGTTGCCCGCTATGCAGGGCTTGACAATGTTTTGGTCTCTGAGGGCGATATTGTAGATGCCGTTACAAAACTCGGTACGCTCGGCACCGTAAACGAAGAATGTCTTGATACGTGGCATCTGCATCTTGAATTTTTTAAGGACAAGAAGCCTGTTGACCCTCTCTCTTTAATATATCCTGAAAAATAAGAAATGACCTGCTTGGCAGGTCATTTCTTATTTTTTACATATAAAACATTTGAAAGAATTTCTTTTTTCAGTTCATCAACCGATGAGAATTTGCGTTCTTCACGAAGATACTCCAAAAACGAAAGAGTAATCTCTTGGCCATAGCAATCTCCGTCATAATCTATTATATGAGTTTCTGCCGAAACGAATCCATTTAAAAAGGTTGGCCGTATGCCGAAATTTGTCACCCCGTTATACCTTTTGCCGTTTAAATAAACCTCGGTATGATAAACGCCAAATTTTAAATCACATTTATAGTCGGGGTAAATCTGATTAACGGTGGGGAAACCCAAAGTTCTGCCTCTCTTATCACCATTTTCAACAGTGGCGGTAAAGGAGTAGGGGTTGCCTAACAGTTGGGCGGCACGTTCTGCCTTGCCTTCTGCCAAAAGGGACTTAATAAGTGTTGTCGAGACGGTTTGTCCTTCGCTCTTTACCTCCTCGGCACAGAAGAAGCAAATTTCTTTTCTTTTACAGTATTCTTCTAAAAACCTTCTGTCTCCGACAGCCCCTTTTCCGAAACGAAAATTAAAACCTACGCAAATCTTTTTTATATTGAATTTTCCGACTATAAAGTCTAAAAACTCCTCGGGCGAAAGGCTTTTGACCTTTGAAAACTCCAAAACGTAAACCTCATCAACACCGAGTGACAAAAGTTTAGCCTTTTTCTCCTCCTGTGAAAGAAGGTGTTTTTCCCCTTTTGAGGGGATTTTATCAAAGGTTAAAATGACAGACCGATATTCATTTTTAATGGCGGCATCTATTACCGCCTTGTGTCCGATATGCACCGAATCGAACATTCCGAGTGCCGCTGCACAGCCCGTCATCGCCTAACCTCCTTTTATTTTAAATCGTTTATCACGCACTTTATGGCAATTTGCGAGTTTTCAATATCGGCATAGCCTATTCCAAGAAACCGGTCTTTGTACCTCACACGAAACATTTCTTGGTCGTTAAACTCTGCCTTTTTTAGCCGTTCAAAGGACAATTGCCCACCGTTAGTAAAGCGAATTGCCTGCTTTTCAGTAACCGAAATTATCGGCAGATTGCTGACCGCCATTTCTTCGCTTTTTATATAATCAGCAATATTTTCTTCGGTTAATGCGTCAAGGCTTATACAATCCTTTTCCGAAAAACCGCAGGTTGAATTTCTGCGGAGTGCCGTCAAGACGGCACCGGTACCAAGAGCCTCGCCTATGTCTCGGCAAAGGGACCGTATATATGTTCCCTTGGAACAAGAAACAAAAATATTAAAGACATCAGATTCAAAACTTAAAAGTTCAAGTTTGTTTATCGTGACCGTTCTGGGTTCGATAACTACCTCTTCTCCCCTTCTCGCCTTTTCGTAAAGCCTCTCTCCGTCCCGTTTAAGAGCAGAATAAATCGGAGGAACCTGCGAGATTTCTCCCTTAAAGCGATTCAAAACCGAAAGCAGTTGTTCCTCACTCACGCCGACTCTCTTTTGTGTCAAAATCCTGCCCGTTATGTCATCTGTGTCGGTGGTAATGCCGAGTTTTACGGTTGCAGTATATTGCTTTTCGGCTTCAAGTAAGATTCCCGAAAGGGCGGTTGCTCTGCCCAAAAATATAGGTAAAACCCCCGTTGCGAGGGGGTCTAATGTACCGGTATGTCCGACTCTTTTTTCCTTTGCAAGCCTTTTTATACGGGAAACTGCCGAAAAAGAGGTTATCCCCTCAGGCTTATCAATCAGTAAAAATCCCTGCATTGTTTTCCTCCAGCGCGGATTTAACGGCAGCCAAAATTTCCTTCTTAACCGATGAAATTTCGCCCTTTAAGGTGCACCCGGCAGCCGCCTTATGTCCTCCGCCGCCAAGTTTTTTACAAATCTCGGATGCGTTAAGCGGTTCATAAGTGCGAAGGGAAATTTTAAAGGTGTCCTCTTCGGTCTGTTTAATCGAAACACCCGCCAAAACGCCCTCTACCGAGCGTGAAATCGACGCAACCCCTTCAAGGTCGTTCGGCTCACAACCGGTTTTCCTTTGCATATCAAGGGTCACTGCCAAAATCATACATTTATTATCAAAATGATATTCTGCACCTTCAAGTGCCATCATTTCCAACTCTAACCGGCTGCGGGACTTTGTATCAAACATAATACGATTGATTTCTGCCGCATCTACACCGACTGCATAAAGTCGTGCCGCAATTTCGTGGGTATGCACCGTTACGCTTGAATACTTGAAACAACCCGTATCGGTAGATATTCCTGTGTAGAGCGAATTTGCAATTACCCTGTCAAACTCAACTCCGAGTTCGTCCAGCAGGGTAAAAATGCATTCTGCCGTTGCCGAAGCAGTTGATTCAAGATATAGTCTGTCAGCGAATTTGGTGTTTGAAATATGATGGTCAATTGCAAGTTCAATCTTCCCGTCATACTCCCCTGCCAAAGAGCCTAACAGTTTAATATCTGCTACATCAACCGAAATTACGGTTTCTACATCAAAATCGGTATTGCTATTGTCGATAAAATAATTATACTTTGACGGAATTTTATCAGGACAAATTACCTTTGCTTTTTTGCCGAGTTTAGAAAGGCCTCTTTTCAGTGCATAGGCACTGCCCAAGGTGTCTCCATCGGGAGAAGCATGGGTTAAAATAAGGTAATTATCGCGTTCGGTGATAAATTCGCAAAGTTCTGCCAAACTTAATATCTTAGTTTCCATTTTCTTCTCCATCACCGAAACCGCTGACAATTCTTTGGATATTTGCACTGATTTCTATCGAATTGTCGGCAATAAACCGAAGTTCCGGCACCTTGCGCAAAGAAAGTCTGCTTCCGAGTTCACGGCGGATAAACCCTGCTGCACCTTTAAGGGCCTTCACGCTTTCCTTGGTTGCTTCTGCCCCCTCGATTGCGCTTACATAAACTGTCGCATAAGACATATCCCCCGAAACATCAAGTTTTACAATGCTTAGTAACTTTGATATTCTCGGATCCTTTACTTCACGCAAAATATCCGAAAGAGCAAGTTTTATATCTGAGGTAACACGGTTTATTTTAAATCCTGCCATATTGTCCTCCAATTTTTTTGATTTCTTGCCGCATAGCAAAAACTAAACAGCAACTGTTTTAACAAGAGAATTTTTCGACTGAGGAAGACGGCGGTGCGAAGATATATCGGGTATATTTCGAACACCGCCGGCAATATCAGACGGAAAATTATCCGTTAATCTCTGTACTCTTCTACGATGAAGGCTTCAAGTATATCTCCTTCTTTAATATCGCCAAACTTTTCAAGTCCTATACCGCATTCATAACCCTGCGCTACTTCCTTGACATCGTCCTTGAAACGGCGGAGAGAATCAATCTTATCCTCAGCCACAACAATGCCGTCACGAACTACACGAATCTGGCAGGCACGGGTAATTTTACCGTCGGTGACATAGCATCCCGCTATTGTACCGACACCTGATATCTTGAAGGTTGAGCGAACTTCAACAGAGCCCATCTCAACATCCCTGAACTTGGGTGCAAGAAGTCCCTTCATAGCCGACTCTATTTCCTCGATAGCGTCATAAATAACCCTATAAAGACGCATATCTACCCCGTCCTTTTCGGCGGCTGCCTTTGCGACCGCATCGGGACGAACGTTAAAGCCGACAATAATTGCTCCCGAAGTCTGTGCGAGCATAACATCGGTATCGTTGATTCCACCGACGGCTCCGTGAATAACCTTTACTCTTACTTCATCGTTAGAAAGTTTTTCAAGCGATTGTTTTACTGCCTCAACCGAACCTTGAACGTCTGCCTTAACGATAATATTAAGTTCTTTTAGCGAGCCTTCGCCGAGTTTATCAAAGAGATTGTCAAGAGTAACCTTCTGTGCAGAATTCCATTCATCATTTTTAATCTTTTGTTTTCTCTGCTCAACGAGTTCGCGTGCAAGACGCTCATCGGAAACGGCATCAAAAGTATCTCCTGCGGTGGGAACCTCCGCAAGGCCTGCAATTTCAACAGGCACAGAAGGACCTGCCTCTTTAAGTTTTTGGCCCTTTTCATTAGTCATAACACGAACACGGCCCACCGAAGTTCCTGCAACGATTATGTCGCCACTCTTTAAGGTTCCGTTTTGAACAAGAAGGGTTGCGATAGGTCCTCTTCCCTTGTCAAGACGAGCCTCAATAACAACACCCTTGGCACGGCGGTTGGGATTGGCCTTTAACTCCTGCATTTCGGCAACGAGAAGCACATTTTCAAGGAGCGTATCAATACCGTTGTGTGTCTTTGCAGATACAGGAACACAGATAATATCTCCGCCCCATTCCTCGGGCACGAGAGAGTGTTCTGTTAATTGCTGTTTAATTCTGTCCGGATTGGCTTCCGGCTTATCCATCTTGTTAATTGCTACAATAATCTGAACGTTAGCTGCCTTTGCGTGGTTGATAGCCTCTATTGTCTGGGGCATAATTCCGTCATCGGCGGCAACAACAAGTATCGCAATATCGGTTGCCATGGCACCGCGTTGACGCATTGATGTAAAGGCTGCGTGGCCCGGGGTGTCAAGGAAGGTTATGTCCTGACCATTGCAGTTAACCCTATATGCACCGATGTGCTGGGTGATTCCGCCCGCCTCGGTATCGGTAACGGCGGTATTTCTAATAGCATCAAGCAGAGAGGTCTTGCCGTGGTCAACGTGACCCATAACAACCACAACGGGACTTCTCGGGAGGAGATTCTCCTCGGTATCCTCGGTTTCGTCCATAATCTGATCTTCGATTGTAACAACAACCGCTTTTTCAATCTTTGCGCCAAGTTCGGTAACAACAAGTTCTGCTGTGTCGTAATCGATGGTCTGATTTACACTCGCCAACATTCCGAGTTTCATAAGTTCCTTAATTACCTCTGCGGCAGTCTTTTTGAGGGCAGCAGCAAGTTCGCCGACGGTAATCTCATCGCCGACAGTAACGGTAATTGGAGTTTTCTTGATGCGTTCAAGTTGAATACGGCGCATCTTTTCCGCCTCAATTTCCTTCTTGGACTTTTCCTGACGACGGTAGTTCTGTGATTTTTGGTTAATCTTCTGTTTTCTTTGAACATTGTCCTTCATAGCGTTTGCGGGGGCAATGTTTTCATATTTTTCGTTGAATTTTTCCATATCAATATTGGAAAAACGGGTATCAACAGTACGCATCTCGGCAGGGCCGCGCTTAGGTGCCTCGCCGGGAAGTTTTTCTTCCTTTTTACGGGGAGCAAAGGGCTTCGGGTCGGAAGGCTTGTGTTCAACAGGCTTCTTCTCCTCCTCAACCTTCTTGTCTTCGACAGGCTTGGTTTCGGCCTTTTTCACAGGTTTTTCAGCCGGTTTCTTCTCCTCAGCCTTCTTTTCCGTCTTGGTTTCGACAACCTTCTTTGCATCTTCATCTGCCTTCTTTTTAGCAGCATCTTCCGCCTCCTGTGCGGCTTTGAGTTGCTCCAAAAATGCCATCTGCGAAGCAAGCATTCTATCCTTTTCTGCCTGCCTTTGCTTCTCCTCCTGCTCACGGGCAGAGTTACCCGTTGCAAAATAATCGTCAAAAGATTTTACTGCATATTTTTTAGTAATAGCATCAAAAAGTATGCTAATCTCTTTCCCGCTTAATGTAGCACCCGATTTCTTTTCGACTCCTGTATGCTCCAAAATGATTGCGATTATCTCCTTAGAGTTTACCCCTAAATCGGATGCCGCCGTACTAATCCTATATTTCTCCATCATGGGCAGTTCCTCCTGTTTTTAAGATTGCCTCTTTAAAGCCGTCATCATTTACGGCAACTATGCCGCATCTCTTTCCCAACGCTTGTGACAAGGCTTCGGTGTTTGTGCTTTTTAGTATAAAAACTTTTGCGTTAACCTTAAAGGCGTGATAATTAAGTTCTTTTACACTTTTTGCGGAAATATCGTTTGCCGCACATACAAGTTTTGTCTTTCCCTTTTCGAGCGCAAAGAGTGTTGCGTGGGTCCCAAAGGAAAGTTTTCCTGCCTTTGCTGCAAATTGCAGAAGATTCAGTGCTTTGTCAGTCACTCTATCTCCTCCCTGATGCTTTCTGCAAGTTGGTCGGGGAGTTTTGCGCCAAAGGCTCTTTCAAAGGCTTTTCTCTTTATCGCCTTGTCAAAGCAGGAAATACTCTTACATATATATGAGCCTCTGCCGTTTTTTCTGCCGCTTGAATCGAGAGAAATTTCCCCCTCGGGAGAGCGGACTATCCTTACAAGTTCGGCTTTGGGTTTCATTTCTCCACAACCGGTACACATACGGGTAGGTATCTTCTTTTCCTTCATGGTGCAAACCTCCTTTTTTAAGGTTGATTTTAAATTATTCTTCTTCGCCGTAGAAACCGCTTTCGGGACGAATGTCAATCTTCCAGCCGGTCAGTTTTGCGGCAAGACGCACATTTTGTCCCTTGTTTCCGATTGCAAGTGAAAGTTGAGAGTCGGGGACGGTTACCTTGCAAGCCTTGGGCTCTTCCGAAATAATTTCAACCGAAAGAACCTTTGAAGGGGAAAGTGCCTCGCTTATAAATGCGGCAGGGTCTTCGGAATATTTTACAATATCAATCTTTTCTCCCGAAAGTTCGCCAACGATGGCGTTAACACGAACACCCTTTTGTCCGATACAGGCGCCTACCGCATCAATCTCTTCGTTTGCAGACCAAACCGCAAGTTTTGTGCGAGAACCTGCCTGACGGGAAACACTCTTTATCTCGATTGTTCCGTCCTGAATTTCCGGAACCTCGTTTTCAAAAAGTCTCTTTACAAGACCGGGATGTGTGCGGGAAATCATAACCTTGGGGCCCTTTTCGGTTTCCTTAACATCTACTACATAAACCTTAACATGTTCTCCCTCGCGGAGTTCTTCACCCGGAATCTGTTCAAGTTTCGGTAGGGTTGCTTCATTCTTTCCGATTGTCACTGCGGCGTTACCCGTCTTGGGGTCGATACGCTCAACAACGGCGGTTAAAAGTTCACGGTTGTGTGCCTGGAATTCCGAAAGAGACTGGCTGCGCTCAACATCACGTATGCCCTGACGGATAACATGTTTTGCAGTCTGTGCAACGATTCTTCCGAACTGACGGGTATCCATCTCAATCTCAACAAATTCCGCACCCGCCTTTGCCTTGTATTGGGTTTTAGCCTCGTCACGCAAGATTTGAATTCTGGGGTCCAGGACCTCGTCAACAATATCCTTTCGGAGAACTACCTTGAACACCTGCTTTTCACAGTCAATAGTACAAGTTATGTTCTCTGTTGTGCCGTAATCCTTGCGAAGTGCAACAACAATTGCCGCAGAAATTTTTTCTGCAATATATTCGGCGGGAATTCCCCTTTCCTGCTCCATAAATGCAAGAGCCTCGAAAAATTCCTTATTTTGTGTTTTTGTTGATTTTGTTTTAGCCATTTTTTCTTTCTACCTCCGAATTAAAAATCAATGTCATCAAGCCGACAAGACGAGAATTCCGCTTTTGAAAGGGTTTTGTTCCCGCCGCCTATGTCAATTATAATTTCCTTGCCGTCAAACCCGATAAGCCTGCCGCAAAGTTCCTTTGAACCGTCGGCCGCCTTATAAAGTTTTAATTTTACCTTTTCTCCCTGCATTTTCTTAAAATGTTCAGGTCTTGTAAGTTCCCTTTCAAGACCGGGAGAGGTCACTTCCAAATAATATGGGTCGCGAATAGGGTCTGCCTCGTCAAGCAGGGGGTCTATTGCGTGATGCACGTTGGTGCAGTCGTCAATGTTTATTCCCTCATCCTTGTCTATTGTTACCCTCAAATAATAGGAGGCGCCTTCTTTGACATATTTTACATCCCAAAGCGAAACATTTTGTGCTTCAACCGTCTCCCTTATCAGGTCAAAAACCTTTTCGGCTATTCCTGCCATATGTGACTCCCTTCCTACAAAAAGTGAAGAGCGGGTTGCCCCACTCTCCTTCTAGTCAATATCTTACAGTAAGATTATACATTATGCGCAAAAAATTGTCAAGCACAATTTAACCCCTGCCCTTTGTAGCCCCACTAATCTTCTAACTGTTTGCCCAAAAAGGTTGCCGCCACCCGGGCAAGCGATACATCTTTTTCTTCGGCTTCTGATACCGTCGCTGACGGCACTAAAATCACCGAGCCGCACAAGTCTCCCGCAGCAATAATCGGGAACACTGCCAAGGCGAAGTAAGGCAAATCCGGAACGATATGAATTTTTGTTGTTCCACCCTCATAGACAAAACCCTGCCGATTTTCGAGCACCGTCGCCAATTCGTCCGAAATCTCACGGTCTATAATATCCTTTTTCGAAATGCCTGCTGCCGAGACACAGTGATCTCGGTCGGTTATGATAAATCCGAGTTTTGTGGCAATGGCTGCCGCCTCGGCATAGGCGCCCGCAATTTCGGCGAGTTCCCCTATCGGGGAATATTTGCGAAACACTACCTCCCCACCGGCACCCGTGTATATCTCCAACGGGTCTCCCTCACGGATTCGCATCGTTCTTCTGATTTCTTTCGGAATCACCACACGACCAAGGTCGTCAATTCTACGAACTATTCCAGTTGCTTTCATATATAAATCTCCTCTTTTTACAATTTTAGTGTGATATTAGTATCACACTTTTTGTAGAAATTATGAGCAGATTTTCCAAATGTTTTTATATAAAGTTCAGCAAAAAATCATAACACTTAACTTTCTATCAGTTTTTTAAATTTTCTGTTTGATTAGAAGAAAAATTAATCTATTATATTTGATATATTCGCTTTATCTAGATCGGAAATTTCTCTAATGACCCTACACGGTGAACCATAAGCCAATACATTAGCAGGAATATCATGTGTTACAACACTACCAGCACCAATAACACTTCCAGAACCAATTGTAACACCCGGTAAAATTATTGACCCAGCACCAATCCAAACATCATCGCCTATGGTAATAGGATAATTAAGTTCTATATTTCCTTTCTTCTCTGGATGAAAACTATCTTTTGTTGGAAATACACGACGTTGAGACGACAACATTGGATGATTCATTGTTGCTATAGTTACATTTGGAGCAAAAAAACAATTATCACCTATGGTTACGGTAGCGTGGTCAAGAATTACTAAGTTATTATTTGAAAAGAAGTTTTTACCGATATGTATATTACATCCCCAACTAACATGAAACGGTAGTTGAATAAGATATGGATTACCATCTATTGAACCAAGCAATCTACGTAGTAACCAATTTCGTTTTGGCAGATTCCAAACAGCAGTACGATTAAATGAACGCTGTAAAAACTCTGATTTTAACATTTTCCAAAAATGTTTTTTACTTGATGCATAAATAATAGTTTCTTTTGATTTGTTTTCGTTCATTATGGTCCCTCCGTAAAATAAAAAGTGCGCCCACCGAAGCAGACGCACAAAAAACGCAAACCCCGATAGTCGCCAAACTAATTCAATATAACAAGCATTACTGCTGTATCCATATCGACGGAATTTGCATTTTTATCAAATTCACGAAATAGATACAACAAGAGCATGCCAAAAGGAAACACTATTCCCTTTGTAATAATGCTTTTATCGTTATATTCAATTAGTTTGGCTTAATCATTTTACCACACTAAACCTCAAAAATCAATATTTCCACATAAATACAAAAAGGAGTAGATTTCTCTACTCCCAAAAATATGTATAAAACCCTATTTTGACACCAATGCGTTCAATGGGGCAAACCAGCGAAAACCCTAGTGTTTATGCGGGTTTCAGGCGGTTTGCCCTATTATAACACATTCCTCGATTCTTCTAACAATTCCAGTTGCTTTTATATATCATTTCTCCTTAAATCACAAATCGTGATGTCAGTATTTGTAATTTATGGGAATTTATACCGCAATAATTTACATTTACATTCAGATGTGATATAATGTAACTATAATCTTTTATGTAAGGGATATGTAATATGAGTAGTACTTCTCGTAATTATGGTATTGATTTATTAAGAATAGTTTCTATGGTGGGTGTTGTCTTTTTGCATGTTTTGGGACATGGCGGGCTGTTGAATTCCTTTCAGTCCCCTGCTCGGTTTTCACTAATTTGGTTTTTTGAAATATTGGCCTTTCCCGCCGTGAATTGTTTTGTGCTTGTTTCGGGTTATGTGGGATATAAAGGAAGTGACATTTTTCCTAAAATTAAAAATCTTTTTTCGTTGTTATTTACCGTTATTTTTTATAGTGTTGTGATATTTTTTATATTTAAGTTCTTTGGTCCCGAACCAATTGGAACAGACCAACTGATAAAAAGCATTTTCCCAACCATTATGGGTAGATATTGGTTTTTTACGGCATATTTTGCTCTATTTCTTCTCTCACCAATATTAAATCTCTTTGTGCATAAATCAAATTTAAAACAGGCCTTGGTTTTTTAATTATTTTTTCTTTATTCAGCGTTATTTCAATAATACGTGATTCGTTTTCACTTCTTGGCGGGTATAGTGTTATATGGTTTGTCCTCCTCTATCTAACGGGAGCAATAATTAAAAAGTATAATTTAACCCGGATTTTTTCCAAAAAAATATGGTTGCTTGTCATACTGTCCTCGTTTATAATAACCTGGCTTTCAAAGGTTGTTTTGTTTTCCACAAATATTCCGTTTTTACAAAGCAATAGCGGAAGGCTTATAAATTATGTTTCCCCTACTATAATCGTAATGGCGATAGGATTGCTGGGCTTCTTTGCAAACGTAAAAATTCCTTTATCTTGTTTAAAAATCGTATCTTTACTTTCAACTTCTGCTTTTTCTGTTTATTTGATACACGATAATCTATTTATTCGAAATCACATAATAGCAAAAATACATTTCGTAATTAGAGATTTTAACATTATATTGTTAACATTATCTATAATCGGTATTGTGGCAGCAATTTTCTTTTCTTGTATAGTGGTAGATAAGATAAGAATGGGTTTGTTTAAAATCATCAATATTAACAGGTTTTCAGAACTGGCAGATAAATTTATAAAAGCAAAAATAAACAAAATATACGAAAAAATAAGAGACAAATTAAGAGCAACAGCGGAGTAAAATTACTCCGCTGTTGCTCTTTTGTTTATTTATTCTTCGGTGCTTTTATCTTATTTAACTTTTTGTTAATAGCCAAAAGTTCTTCCTTAGTAAAGGTAACATCCATCATTCCGACTAAACTCGTAAGTCTTAAAAGGGTAAATCCACCCATCATCTGCATTACGTCGTCATTCAGTTCAAAGCCCATAACGTCTTTCTTTTTACCCTTCCTGCCGCTGCTGAGTTTCTTGAAAAGTCCGACCAAAACAAGTTTTCCGCGGAAGGTGGCAAGAATTTCGCTCATTTTACTGTTGAGAGAAAGCCTGCCCTCGGGAGCCTCAACGTCAAACCAATTAAGAACTACTCCCTTTTCTACAAGACGGTATTCCTCGTTAAACTCCTCTACCTTACGGATTACGCTCTCGTCGGTACAGTCACCTGCAACTGCTTTAAGTTTTGTTTCTCCCTTATTGGGAACTTCAAAGTAGAAGAAGTGGTCCTCGGCGGTCTTTTTGCCAAGACTTTCGCCGTTAGCAAAGAGTTCAACCTCGGGAAGATTTGAATATACGGTTACCTTGGTAACCTCCTCAACGCGGTCGATATAACGTTTTGAACAAAGATGAACGAAAGGCTCATCAGATAACCAAGCCTTGTAAGCATAGAAGGCATCCTTCTTATACTTACGGTCAAAGGTCATAAGTCCCTTATGGTTTTGACCGTTTTCGCCACCCTCTGCACGGGCATCGGCGCCGAAATCGAACATATTCCATACGTGGGTAGCCCACATATATTTACGGGTAAAGAGTTGCTTTATTAGTTCCTCGTGGTAGAATGCCTGATATTCCTCGGAATAGTCGCCCTGAGTGGGGTTGGAATTGTGCCAGTTCAACGCTTCACAACCGTACTCCGAACAACCAATCGGAATGTTTGGATGGGTGGCATGGAATTTATCAAACCAAGGACCGTTCATTGTTGTATCTCCGCCGTACCAACCGAAATAGTGGTTGTAGGAAACTACGTCGGGTATTTGTAGATACGGATCGTCCATTTTGCACATCGAAACTGCGGCAATGGTTGTCTTGCGGGTGGGGTCGATTTCGTGAACAAGGTCGTTTAAAATTCTGTGGTTTTCCAAAAGGTCTTCATCCGAACCGCCGATAGAAATTTCATTTGAAAGTCCCCATACAACGATAGACGGGTGATTATAGTTCTGATAAACGAGTTCCTTCATCTGACTTATGGTGTTTTCTCTTCCGGTGGGCATATGTTTTGAAATATAAGGAATTTCTGCCCATATTACAAGACCTGTTTCGTCACAAAGGTCATAAAAATACTGTGCGTGCTGGTAGTGAGCAAGACGGATTGTAGTAGCACCGACCTCCAAAATAAGGTCAATGTCCTCCTTATGATGCTCGGGCAAAAGAGCATTACCGATTCCCCACCTATCCTGATGGCGCGATACACCGCGAAGAGGATATTCTTTACCGTTAAGGATAAAGCCGTTATCGGGGTCAATTTCATAGGTTCGGCAACCGAAACGGGTCTCAACACAGTCCAAAACCTCCCCGTTAAGGACAAGTTCTGCCTTGGCAGAATAAAGATACGGATCGGGTCTGCCGTTCCAAAGATGAACATTTTTAATCTGAACAAGAGCAGAAGTCTCTGCACCCTCAACAACTGCAACCTCGCTGCCGTCCTGTTCGTAAACGGTAAAGCGGACTGTTGCGCCCTCGGGCATATTGGTTACATAGGCATCAAGGCGAACATTTGCGTCCTCCCCTTCTATCTCGGGAGTTACCGCAAAGCCTTTTGCTCCGTAAAAATCAAGATCAAAGTGGGCAGAAGGTACCGAAACAACATTTACATTTCGATAAATACCGCCGTAAAAAGTGAAGTCTGCCATCTGGGGATATACACGGTTGTTGGGAGAGTTGTCAACCGTTATGCAAAGCAGGTTGTCATCTTTTAATTCTGCCGCCATATCAACGCGCCAGGTAGAATAACCGCCGTCGTGCGATGCAATCTTCTTGCCGTTTAAATAAACCTCTGCCGAAGAGTTTGCACCCTCAATTTCGAGATAATGACAATCCGCATCGGGTAAATCAGCCTTTTTGAAGTTCTTTAAATAGGCACAGGTTCCGCGGAAATAATCGTTACCTCCGTCCTGACCGTCCTCTGCGTTCCAACAATGGGGAAGGATAACCTTTTCAAAGTCATCCGGAATAGCCGAAGGAGCCGAATCGACGCCCTTCACAAAAGCCCAATTTTCATTAAAGTTTAGGGTTTTTCTCATTGTTTTTCCTCCAAAAATTTTATCATTTTTATGATACCATAAGATGGCCTCAAAAATTTTAACAGAATTTGAATTTTATCGGTTTGCTTGCACTTTGTCGGCAAATTATCCGTTTAATTTTTCTTCGAGCATTTTACGAATGGTAGCGGGGTCGCCCGTGCCTTTAAGTTCCTTCATAACCGAACCGAAAATTGCCATCATCGCCTTTTGCTTTCCGCTTCTGTAATCGGCAACTGCCTGCGGATTTTCGGCAATAATGCGGTCAACTGTGGCTTCAACCATTGTGCTGTCTGCCTTGGCGTTCAGTCCATTCTCAGCACAATATACATCAACATCCACATCTGATTCAAAAACAGCGGTAAGAATCTTTTTGCCGGCGGCACGTGTGATTTCGCCGATTTCCACAAGTTCGATTATGCGGCTGAGTTTTTCGGGCGATACCGTAATTGAATCAAGCCCGAAATATTTTACCTGACTCATACAATCGGTAAGAATCCAACCTGCCGTTAACTTGGGATTTCTTCCCATAGCAACAACCTTATCAAAGAGTACACAAAGGGCGGCATCCGAAGCCAATACGGCCGCCTCCTTAACATTTACACCCATATCAACATAACGTTGTCCCTTTTCCTCTGCCGTTGCAGGCATTGAAGCCCTGATTTTATCCAGCCATTCGTCATCAATTATGATGGGCATAAGGTTGGGGTCGGGGAAATAGCGGTAATCTGCCGCCGTTTCCTTGTTTCTCATCGGGAAGGTTCTACGCTTAACCTCATCCCAACGTCTTGTCTCTTGAACGAGCATTTCGGTCCTGCGTTCGATAGCATCAACGTGACGCACCTTTTCAAATTCAATCGCATCCTTAATTTCGGCAAAAGAGGACATATTCTTAATCTCGGAACGAACACCATATTCGTCAGAGCCCTCCGGACGGACAGAAATGTTCACGTCGCATCTCATTGCACCCTCTTCACATTCCGAAATTCCGGCAAATTGAAGTGCAGATTTAAGTTTTTTAAGATAGGTAATAACCTCATCCGAACTTCTGAAATCGGGACGGCTGACTATCTCAATAAGAGGTACGCTTGTGCGGTTGAAATCTACAAGGGAGGTATTGGTGGCATCATCGTGCACCAATTTTCCCGCATCCTCTTCAAGGTGAATTTGCTTGATTCCGATAGTCCTCTCCCCAATCTGCACACTTCCGTCAACACAAATCGGGTTGAACCATTGTGTGGTCTGATATGACGCCGGAAGGTCGGGGTAATAATAACTCTTTTTGTCAAATGTTGTATATTGATTTATCTTGCAGTTGAGCATAAATCCTGCCTTAACCGCAAGTTCAATCGCATGGCGGTTGGTTACGGGAAGCATACCCGGCATACCGCTGCAAGCGGGACATACGCAGTCATTTGGCTCTCCTGCTGCAGAGTGTCCGCCGCAAGAACAGAAAAGTTTAGATTCGGTAGAAAGTTCAACATGGGTTTCAAGACCTATAACAAGTTCATATTTCATATTATGCTTCCTCCTTTTCCAAAGCCTTTGCCAGACTTAAAAGTTTGCCTTCCGAATAATAGCCTCCCATTAACTGAGCACCGTTTACTACAAGGGCAGGTGTTCCCGAAATACTTGACAGCGCGGTATATCGGCTTGCCTCATATACCGTCTTGAAGGCATCGAGAAGGGCATAATCTTTATACTCGCCAAGTCCCGTAATAAGAGCATCATATTTGCCGAAAAGGGCAGAAAGTTCCTCAATAACAAGGGTGCGTACACGAAGTGACTTATCGTAGCAGGCATCGTACTTACTTTTTGAAAGAACGTCCGAACCGTAAAGAATGGTTGCCTTTGCAAGGAAACCGAAGCCCTCGGTACGGCTTTTTGTATAAAGTTCGTCAATATTTTTATAATCTGCCGCACGGTGTCCGTACTTAACACCGTCAAACCGGGAGAGATTGTTGGTGATTTCTGCCGACATCAAAATCTGCCAAGCGGTGGCAGCGGCATCAATGTTTTTAATCGACACGCTTTCGACCTTAACACCGAGTTTTGAAAGACTCTCTGCTACCGCCTTTGCCTTATGGTCGGAAAGTTCTTCAACCAATGCCACCATCATACCGTCGGCTTTTTTATCGGCGGTATAATTATAGGTTTCGTTTCTTAAAGAAGTTCCGTCCTTGTCATCGTGTCCTGCAATAACCGACATAATCTCCGCTATTTCGTCGGCAGTTCTTGCGGTAACACCAATCTGCTCGCCCGAGCAGGCAGCAGCAATAATACCGTAACGAGATACGGTGCCGTAGGTAGGCTTTAAAAACTCTACGCCCTTTAATGCTGCGGCACGGCGGGGTGCACCGTTTAAATCAACCGAAAGAGCCGCCTTTACACTTTTATCCGAAACAAGGGCTGCCGCAGCGGCTTTTTCGCCCTTAAAATAAGAAGTTTCGCCTACCAAATCGAGTCCGAACTCTCCGACAGAGGTCTTTCCCGAAATTTTATAGCCTTTATTTTCAAGTCTTGTTACCGCCTCGGCAGAGAAAAGCGGAACAAAGTTTTCAAGCATTTTTGAACCCGCAGTTGCAGGTGTGCCCTTGACTAAAATTGTATCATCGACGGCAATATTGCCCTTTTTATCAATTTCGTTAATATAATATCCCACTTTTAACACCTCACTTCACAAGTCTCGGTACCTGCCAACTGTCTTCGGTACTCTGGGGAGCACCGCGAAGCAGATCGGCACGGTCAAAGGGTTGCTCGCGTTTATCTTCACGAAGCACGTTTGTTAAGGGAAGAACGTAAACCGAAGCCTTAACATTCTCGGTATCGGTTTTAGAGAGTTTTTCTTCCTCTTTGCCCATTATTTTAAAGGTTTCTTCCATTACTTTCTGCTCATCGGCAGAAAGAGAAAGTTGGTTTACTGAAAGGAGTCCGTCGAGTTTGTTTTTGCCCGATGTTACGCCTACCCTTGCGGAATTTACCGCCTCGCTGAATGCCGAGCCGTCTCCCGCAGAGCCAAAGGTTTCTGACCCTTGTGCTCCCCTGATGGCAACATTTGCCTCAAAGAGTTGAAGTTCGGTTACCTCGCTCGGTGCTCCGAGAAGTTGGTCCTGTGCAGAGCCGTCAAGGGGGAATGCGATAACATCACGAATGGTTTCGGTATCGGCAAGGAGCATTACGATACGGTCAACACCCGGTGCCATACCTGCGTGGGGCGGTGCGCCGAACTGGAATGCATTATAAAGAGCCGAGAAACGTCTTTCGACC
>JAZNJE010000091.1:0-4274 GCA_045577905.1 Acutalibacteraceae bacterium
CCCCTACCCTTGAAAGGAGCACAAGAATGAACATTGCACTTATCGCACATGACGCAAAAAAGGAGCTTATGGCTCAATTCTGCATTGCATATTGTGGAATTTTAAGCCGACACACTCTACTTACCACCGGCTCTACCGGAAAGGTTATATCTGAGGCTACCGGACTTAATATTATAAAATTTTTAAGCGGAAGCCAAGGCGGCTCACAACAGATTGCCGCACGTATCGGCTGCGACGAGATTGATATGCTTCTTTTCTTCCGCGATCCCCTAAATCGCAAGCCCAATGAACCCGACGAAAGTGACCTTTTGCGTCTTTGTGATATTCATCAAATTCCTGTTGCGACAAATATTGCCACCGCTGAGGTTTTAATTCAAGGATTGTCTCGCGGAGACCTTGACTGGCGTGAAATCGTAAATCCCATAAACAACAAGTAGTTTTAACTCCGACCGATTTTGGTCGGAGTAAGTTTACCCCAAAATATCAAGCCGCCTTAACGGTCGGTTTAAGCCCCACTTGCGGGAGGGCAAGACTATATAAACGGAGAATGTAAAATGGCAGAAATTAACAAAGCCCCGAGAGGAACAAATGATGTTCTTCCGACAGATGTTCACAAATGGCAGTTTGTCGAACAAAAACTAATCGAAACCGCGTCACTTTACGGTTTTCGTGAAATCCGTGTTCCTGTTTTTGAGCACACCGAAGTTTTTACCAAGAGCGTCGGCGATACTACCGATGTGGTACAAAAGGAAATGTACACTTTCCGTGACAAGGGTGACCGTTCAATTACCCTTCGTCCCGAATTTACGGCAGGTGTAATCCGTTCGGTTATTGAAAATTCACTGACCGCCGCCGCACTTCCCGTAAAGGTTTGTTATGTTGGCGGTTGCTACCGATATGAAAAGCCTCAGGCCGGCAGACTGCGTGAATTCCACCAATTTGGCGTTGAGTGTATCGGTGCCGCTTCCCCTTCTGCCGATGCGGAGGTTATTTCTCTTGCCAACTCTCTGCTCACAAATGCAGGAGTTAAAAAGGTTTCGTTGGAGATTAACTCCATTGGATGTCCTGTCTGCCGTGCCAAATACCACGCTGCTCTTAAAGAGTATTTTGAAGGCCATACCGAAACCCTTTGTGAGACCTGCCGTGACCGACTGGGCAGAAATCCGATGAGAATTCTCGACTGCAAATCTCCCGTCTGTGCCGGCGTTGCCGAAAAGGCTCCCGTTATGCTTGAATATCTCTGCGACGAGTGTGCATCTCATTTTGAATCGGTTAAAAAACACCTTGATGCAGTAAATATTAACTACACCGTAAACCCGAAAATCGTTCGAGGCCTTGACTACTACACAAGAACGGTATTTGAATTTGTTTCGGGCGATATCGGTGCCCAAAGCACTGTTTGCGGCGGCGGAAGATATGACGGGCTTCTTGAACAAATGGGCAGTCAAGCCACTCCTGCGCTCGGCTTTGCTATGGGAATTGAAAGACTGCTGATGGTACTTGAAAATCAGCAGGCAGAAATGCCAGAGCCTTCAAAGTGCGACCTTTACATTGCTCCTATGGGAGACCAAGCCACCCTTAAAGCGGCAAGCCTCTGCGAGCAACTCAGAGCCGAAGGCTTTGAATCACTTTTTGACATTGTCGGCAGAGGTCTTAAAGCACAGATGCGCTATGCAAATAAAATCGGTGCCCGCTACACCCTTGTTCTCGGTGACAGCGAACTTTCTGAGGGCAAAGCAAGGCTCAAATGTATGGACTCGGGAGAGGAAACTGAAATTGACCTTGACGGCATTGTTTCGGCACTCTACGATGCCCGTATAAATGAACTTGGAAAAAGTTTTGAACTCTAAAATTTTAAGCGAAAGGCTTTTAGCCTTTCGCTTTTCTTTTGCTCTTATCCAACCGCACATCCGGAATAATAATGGAGCAATATCTCTTTATAATTTTTACCCTGCAATGCCATATACTGAGCCCCGTACTGACTCATACCTATTCCGTGTCCATAACCGCGTACCGTAAAAGTAAATGTTCCGTCCTTATAGGATATATCAAAATTCGAGGAACGCAAAGACAGTGCCTTTCGCACCTGACCACCCTTTATGCTCTTTGTACCGAGTATAATCGATACAACACCTCCCGCCTCGCTTCGTGATATCTCCCCTATCCAATTTGCCGCCTTTCCCTCAAAGGATGTGTGCTCCGAAAGTTTTTCTTTCAGTTCATTCTCGGTAAACGAGACCGACGAAAGATAGTCGGGAGAAAGTTTATCCCCTGTACTATCGACCGAAACAAGATAGGAATAATTTCCTCCCCAGACCTCGGTAGCATTTTCGGTTTTTCCTCCGCTTATAGCATGATAGACTGCGAGTATTATTTTGCCGTCATATGTTACCGTTTGATAGAGTACACTTTTTATGGCAGAACGTATTTTTTCCTCATACTTGTCGGCATTGCTCCCCCACCTTTCACGTGCCGCCTCGCGTGTAATAAATGCTTGGTCGATAGATGAATCGTCGGTTATATCGTATGCCTTGTCCGAAGTTGCCGCCTTAAACATAGCGTAGGTATATGCGGCAACAGTTTGTGCTTTTAAGGCCTCTATTTCATACAGTGCCGGCATTTCTGCCGAAACGACCGAAAAAAGATAATCTTCGACCGACATTTCTATAACTTCGCCGCTTTGGTGCCTTAACACCTTAACCGTTTCAATTTTGTTTGGAATGGGCACCAAAATCGGCTCTCCCACAGTGGGAAGGCTGCCGCCTTCCTGCCCCTTTTTGCCCTTTGCCGCAAGCGGAAAAAACAACATAGAAAAAATAAGAATAAAAATCGTGACCGTGTATATTCTTTTCATAGGTTTACCGTCCTTTTTGGGTTGACTTTTTGGGCTTGTACCTATAAAATATATATGTTGGAAATTTTAATTTTATTAACCCTTTATTTTCGGAGGAATATGATTTGAGTATCAAACAATGTTCGATTTTCTTCGCAGTGGCAACACCGATTGCCGTTTTGCTTAGAACATTTATGCTTTTTTACACCACCAACACCGAAACGGGTTTTGTTAAGGACGAATATTCTCTTTTTGCAACCATTATGCTTGTGCTTATTGTGGCAATTCCCGTTTTAATATATACATCTTTTATGTTTACGAAAAAAGATGCCGTTACTACTGCCCCAAACAGTATTTTCTATAAGGCTATATCTATTATACTTGCGGCGGTCATTCTGTACGACACTTTCTTCTCAACCCTTGATTATTCAGCAAGGAACAGCCTGAAAATTTTAGAATTTGTGGCAGCAGCCGTTTCTGCGGCATATCTTATTGCCTTTGCCGTGGGAGATTATTTCAATGTTTCTTTAAGTCCCGCCTTTTCGCTTACGGTTGTCGCCTTTTGGCTTGCGAGACTTTTAATAATCTTCTCTTCCTTTTCCGCCTTGTCCAACATTGCTGACAATATGTTTGAACTTGCGGCGGTCTGCCTTGTTCTTGTTTCCTCGCTTATGGTCTCAAAACATTTGACCCTGCCCCGAACGCAAAGGCAAAACACCATCACACTTTCTCTGCTTCTTGCAACGGTATGTTTTTGCTTTTCAACCTGCCTGCCCCGACTTATCGTTACACTTTCGGGCAAGGCTTCGCTCCTTCATATAAATCGACTGCCCATTTTAACCCCCCTTGTGGCAGGTATATATTTCCTTATTTTTGCGATAGAGTGTTTCGGCAAAAAAACGCAAGAATCAAAATAAAAACACCTCGACTCATAAACAAGTCCGATAAAAACGTGTAGCAAAAAACCCTTATGGTAGAATAAAAGAAACTACCATAGGGGTTCTTTTTTGTCCTGTCCGCACAAATTGGAGCAGTCCACTCAGTCGAGATGTTTTTTATAGTTTTATCTTTTCTTCAATTATGTCTGCGGCGTTATCCATATAGCCCTGACTGAACTTTTCAAACTCTCCCTTATCGGCAAGGTCTGCCAAATTCACATCAATCGGAACCTTTGCGAGAAGTAATGCATCAAGTTCCTCGGCAATAGACTCGGTTTTTCCCTGACCGAAAATGTAAAATTCGTTTCCGCAATCGGGACAGCAGATATAACTCATATTCTCAACTATTCCAATTACCGGAACATTCATTAAGGAAGCCATATTATACGCCTTTTTAACAATCATCGAAACAAGGTCCTGCGGGGAGGTTACGATAACTATTCCGTCTATTGGCAACGATTGGAAAACCGTCAGGGGAACATCTCCGGTTCCGGGAGGCATAT
>JAZNJE010000092.1:0-8171 GCA_045577905.1 Acutalibacteraceae bacterium
CCCTTGGGGCAAGGAAAACAAGGAACTTCTTGATTTTTATATCTCACTCGGTAAAATGAGACGTAATAACGAAGTTTTTAAAGACGGTGAATTTGTTCCCGTAATTGGAGGACTCGGAACTTTGGCGTATATCAGACAAAACTCAAACCACAAAATTTTAATTGCGGTTAACCGTTGGTGCGATAAAGATACTATTTTGGTGCCAACAGAGTTTAATAATGCAAAAGCACTTTTCGGCGCCCCACCAATTGACAGTCAACTTACTATCAATGCGGAAGACTTTACAATTTTGATAATATAATGAGCACAACAAAAAGGGACAAGACCTTCTCTTGTCCCTTTAATCGTTATAAATTTATCGGTTTTCTATAATGGTTTGATACTCTTCTTCTGTAAGCGGGGGCACTTTATCATCAATTATTATATGCAATGCAGAAAGGTGTGTTGCGGTATCTTCATCAACCGCAAAAGGAACTCCGTTTAGATAAATGTAAACACCGCAGCAGTAAACCTGAACCTTTTGTCCGTTTTTAAGTTCACATATAAATGAATATTCAGGACCGCCGTCGGTAGGCACATAATCGTTAATACAGTTTTTACCTATTTTAGCACCGTCAATTATGATTTGAAGAGCCTCTCGTTCTTCATTGGTGAAAACATATCTTTCTTCTTTCAGTTCATTATGATAAATATATACCCGTTCAATATCGTTATGCTTAATCAAAAACTTTGGATTTGTAAAATAAAGAGTCAGAGCCGCTGCAATTATTAAACCCAAAAGACATATACCTGCAATTATCAGGATTTTTATTACTTTTTTACGATTAAACTTAATCTTTTTCTTTTCTTCTTTCACATTGTCACACTCCTTGAATCAACTACTTATATTATCCATATTTTTAAGTCTTTGTCAACTTCTCTATTGACATTATCAAAATTTAATATATAATTATATATGAACGCTTGTTCATATGTTTATATAAGGAGCCGATTATGGAAGAAAAAATCGAATTATGTGAAATACATTACGAGCACCCCGAAACAATCAGAGAAGTTAAAGATATAATGCCAGCAGAGGAACTGTTGTATGATTTAGCCGAACTTTATAAAGTTTTTGGTGATTCAACCCGAATTAAAATCTTGTATGCGTTATATGAACGTGAGATGTGTGTCTGCGATATTGCTGCTCTTCTAAATATGACCCAGAGTGCAATATCCCACCAACTTCGTGTTTTAAAAAATAACAAACTCGTTCGTTCTCGCAGAGACGGTAAGGAAATTTACTATTCGCTTGATGATAACCACATTTTTAAAATTTTAGACCAGGGTCTTGAACACATAAAGGAGTAATAACAATGAGAAAACAATTTAAACTTGAAGAACTTGACTGTGCAAATTGTGCCGCATTTATGGAAGACGCAATTAACAAATTACCCGAGGTTAAACATGCAACCGTATCCTTTATGATGGCGCGCCTTATTGTTGAAGCAGATGACGACGCCTTTCCCGCCATAATTGACAAAATGCAAAAGTGCATTTCCGCTATAAATAGAAAGACAAAAATTGTGAGGTAAATAATGAACGATAAGCAACGTTTTAATCTTGTTCGAATTATTTGTTCCTTGGCAATTTTTGTTGCAGGAATTATTCTTTCAACCTTTGTTCCCCTATCGCTCCCTTACACCTTTTTTCTCTATGTGTTATCGGCGTTAATTGTTGGATATGATGTGACCTTTGATGCTCTGCATGGCCTGCTACACGCGCATCTATTAGACGAAAACTTCCTTATGACGGCAGGTAGTATCTCTGCTTTCTTTTTAGGAAAATATGCCGAAGGAACTGCAATTTTGCTATTTTATCAGGTAGGCGAACTCTTTCAGTCTATCGCAGTATGCAAATCAAGAAACTCAATCTCACAACTTATGGACATCGCTCCAGATACAGCACGGCTTCAAGACGGTAGCATTGTTGATCCCTTTGAAGTTCTTGTTGACGACATAATTTTAGTTGAGCCCGGAGAAAAAATACCCCTTGACGGAATAATAATTGAAGGTGTTTCATCTATTGATTCCTCGTCCATAACAGGAGAATCAAAACCCATTATGCTTTCAAAAGGAAACGAGGTATTTAGCGGAACTATCAACCTTACTTCCCTTATTAAAATAAGAGTAACTAAGGAGTTCAGCGAATCAACCGTATCCAAAATTTTAGAACTTGTTGAAAATGCCTCGTCAAAAAAAGCGAAAACCGAGAAATTTGTAAGAAGGTTTGCAAAGATATATACCCCCGTTGTTGTAATATCTGCACTCATAATTGCAACTATTCCCCCTCTTATTTTTTCACAACCGTTTAATGAATGGATAACTCGTGCGGTAATGTTTATTGTTATATCGTGTCCGTGTGCATTGGTTGTATCTGTACCTCTCACATTCTTCGGTGCACTCGGGTGTGCTTCAAAAACAGGAGTGTTAATAAAAGGAAGCAATTATTTAGAGCAATTAAGTAAAATTGATACTGTACTTTTTGATAAAACCGGCACTATAACCAACGGTAATTTCGAAGTTTTAGAAATATTACCTGACAACAGCATTGATGGAAAAAAACTTTTATCAATTGCAAAATTATGTGAGGCCCATTCCTCACACCCGATTGCTCAGGCTCTAAGTTCTTATTCCTTTACTTTGGAAACAACTCCCCAGGATGCACAATATGAAAATATATCGGGTAAAGGTGTCAAGGTAACAACAAAAGATTGCATATATCTTTGCGGCAATAAGGAACTTTTGTCCGATTTTGATATTACTTCGCCCTCTTATCAAGGTGACCTTACGGCAGTACATATTGCGTCGGACAGATACCTCGGCACAATACTGTTACAAGACCAAATAAAACAAGGCACCAAAGATATTATCGGTAAACTCAAAAAACTTGGAGTAAAAGAGACAGTTGTTCTTAGCGGAGACCGAAATGACGCTGTCCGTAGAATTTCCAACAAGATAGGGGTAGATAAATACTATGCCGAACTTTTGCCGACAGGCAAGGTTTCGATTGCGGAAGAAATTATATCTCACTCTACCGGCAAGGTTGCGTTTGTTGGCGACGGTGTTAATGACGCACCTGTCCTTGCTAGAGCAGACATTGGAATTGCAATGGGTGCACTTGGCTCTGATGCTGCAATTGAGGCGGCAGACATTGTTATAATGAACGACGATCTTAACCTACTGCCCCAAACTATAACGATTTCTAAAAAAGCAGTAAGAATTTGCAAACAAAATATCGTTTTCTCTCTTATTGTGAAATTTTCTCAACTAATACTAAGCCTTGTTGGTTTAGGTACTGTCGGACTTGCGGTTTTTGCCGATGTAGGCGTGCTTATTATTACAATTTTGAATTCAATGCGAACAATGAAAAAGACCTCTCGATGAGAGGTCTTTAATCATTTATTATATCATAATCCGAGCATTCTGCTTGCAATCGTGAAGTATATAATAAGAGAAATTGCATCTACAATTGTTGTTATAAACGGGCTTGCCATAACGGCAGGATCCGCCCCAAGTCGGCTCGCTATAATCGGTAAAAGGCATCCTACAATCTTCGCTATTACAACTGTAAAGAGAAGCGTAACAGAAACTACTCCTACCACCGTTAGTGTAAGCCCTATTGTTTTTAACACCAAGATATCAAATAGCCACATTTTAAGAAAATTTAGTACCGCCAAAGATGTACCGCAAAGCACAGAAATCCTTAGTTCTTTCCACAAGACCCTAAAAGCATCTTTGTATTCTATCTCTCCTAGCGACAAAGCGCGAATGATTGTGACAGATGCTTGGCTTCCGGAATTACCACCCGTATTCATAAGCATGGGCATAAATGCGGTTAAAACTAAACTTCCCGACAAAGCAGATTCAAATGATGTAATTATTATGCCTGTGACGGTTGCTGAAAACATAAGTATCAGCAGCCAAATGATTCTTGACTTGAATATTGAAAATACGCCTGTCTTAAGATATGGCTTATCTAAGGGCGAAATAGCCGCCATTCTTTCAATATCTTCTGTTGCTTCTTCTTGCAAAACGTCAATAGCGTCATCGACCGTTACAATTCCGATTAAACGTTCTTCATTGTCAACTATTGGTAATGCCAAGATATCATATTTGTCGAACATTTGAGCAACAAGTTCTCGGTCATCGTGGGTATAAGCAAAAATCGGCTCGTTCTCCATAATATCCCTGACAACAACATCAGAATCGGAAAGCATCAACTGTCTTGCAGAAACAACACCCTTTAATCGACGCTTTGAGTCGATAACATAGCAGGTGTAAATAGTCTCTTTATCAATACCGACCTTTCTTATCTTATCAAATGCTCCGGCAACGGTTAAAGAACCGTTAAGGGCAACGTACTCGGTAGTCATTATACTTCCCGCAGAATTTTCCGGATAAGCCAAAATCTGATTTATTATCTTTCTGGTTTCCGCATCGGTGTTTTTTAGCATTCTTTTTGCAACCACAGCAGGCATTTCATCAACGATATCGGCAAAGTCATCGCAGAAAAGTTCACTTAGAATTGAATTAAGTTCTTTATCTGTAAAAGAATTTATAAGACGAATCTGCATATCGCTATCCATCTCTACAAAAATTTCTGCTGCAAGTTCTTTTGGCAAGATTCTAAAAACCGCTACAAGTCGGTCCTGAGGAACAACCTCTAAATATTCAACAAGGTCCGCAGCGTTTTTTTCTGATAAAACTAACTTTAATTCTCCAAATTTCTTTTCTTCTAAAAGGCTTAAAATTCTGTCCTGCATGCTATCCCTCCTTACGCTTACTAATTATTTTACTATAAAGGCGAGTTGTTTGCAACTTTTTACATATAAATTATCTGCCTGATTTAAAAAAAACATAATAAAACCGGCGCAAAACTTGCGCACGGTTTATACGTTTTTTCTACTAAAATTTAATATTCACAAGGTGTGCTATCGAGGGTATGCTTTCTCCTTGTGTAACCGTGGTCGGCGAAAGCAAAGCACCCGTTGCAACAAATAGAATGTTTTTTAATTTACCGCTTTGCATCTCTTTTAAAATGTGAGAACATAGTACAGATGCAGAACATCCGCAACCAGATCCACCTGAATGAACGTCCTGCTTCTCTCTGTCAAAAATCATAAGTCCGCAATCTTTATGGTTGGACGAAACTATAATACCTTCATTCTGCAAAAGTTCATGCAACAGTTCAGTTCCGACAAGACCCAAATCACCAGTAAAAATCGCATCATAGTCTGAGGGATTTGTATTCGTGTCTTCCAAAAAGCATTTTATCGTATCTGCTGCCGCAGGGGAAAATGTCAAGAGAACACCATAAATTTTTGATTTCCAAAAATTTCCTGTATTTATGCGGGTTTAGAGCACTTATGGTGTGTAGGCGGCTATAGGCGGGTAGATGTTAAACATACACCGTACGGCAATTTTGTTGTAAGTTTTACACAAAAACGCATCTGTTAATTTGACACCGAATTTTATGTACGAAAATTTTATATCCAAAACGGATAGTTAAATCGCATTGACTTCTCCCCCTTCTTATGTTAAAATATGTTTGCAAGAAGGCAGTACGAGATTTTAAAGAGCCGGACATAAAGTGAGTTTATTTGAATTAAGTTATGCAAGTGATTTATTTCAAGTGAAAATGATTTATGTAACGCATTTTAATTTCTGGTGCCCGAAGAAAGCGCACAGTCTATGTGGGCTTTATCGGGATATACTTATACCTTCTTGTAGTAAAATTACAGGGAGGTTGTTTTTTTGAACAACGAAAATTTAGCAGAAATCCAATATCAGCTCGAATATGAATTTAATGAACCGAAATTGCTTCGTCAGGCATTTACCCGCAAATCATATTCAGAAGAACACGACGGCAGTTACCACAACGAGGTTTTAGAATTCTACGGCGATAAAGCCTTAGAATTCATCGTTATTAAAAAACTGTCTGAGCATTACGGAGAATTAACACAAAACGGAAAATACTCTTCTAAAAAGAACGAAGGCAAGCTTACCGAAATCAAGAAAAAACTCATTTGCAAATCTATGCTTGCAAGTCGTATTGACCAATTAGGGTTTGCTGAGTATATATTAATGGGGAAAAGCGACAAATCGCAAAAAATCCAAAATCAAGAATCGGTTAAGGAAGATTTATTTGAATCAATTGTCGGTGCAGTAGCAATTGATTGTGAATGGGACGCTGAGATTCTTGAAGATATTATTGATAACATGATTAACATTTCTTTTTATCTTGAGAACGGTTTTGATTCGGATGAAAACTATGTTGATTTAATTCAAACATGGTGCCAAAAAAAGTATGATTGGCTTCCCGATTATGGATTTATAGAAACCGATGAAGGTTTTGAATGCACACTGTGTTTATCCGATGACTATGATGAGTTTGACGGTTTTGGATATTCCAAACGCGAAGCTCGTATGAGTGCAGCAGAAAACGCTTATAAATATCTCGAGGAGGCAAATGAGTTATTATTACCCATTGATGAAGTTGGACAGCCCGATTTAAGCAAAGCAATAAATCAGCTTCAGGAACTTTACCAAAAGGGCTATATCGGAGAGCCATACTACAAGTTCAATGAAACCTATGATGAAAACGGAAATCCTATATGGCATTGTGAATGTCATGTTGAAGGCTCTGAAGATTACTTTTGGATCGATATCTCATCCAAAAAGCAAGGTAAGAAGCAAGTGGCATATGACATGCTCTGCTATATTCTTGAATGGGAGGATTAGCATGAGATTAAAGGACTTAAGAATCGCATCAGGAACTACTCAAAAAGATGTTGCTGAATCTATCGGTTGCACCGCAACTGTTTATTCACGTTATGAGCGAGAAGAACGAGAGCCGGATATTCAAACATTATGCAAACTTGCAAACTACTTTCAAGTTAGCATTGATTATTTGGTTGAAAACAATCCGAGTAACAAGGAGGTTTCAGTATGAGTATATTAACTGCCGCGAGTAGCAAAAGTGCTTGGCGCGGATATGAATACTTTATGGAGAATAAAGTACAGTTTGTCAAAAAACTCGATGACACTCACTTTGGCGGTGCGGTTGCAGGTAGTGGAACTGATCCGTATGCTGTAACGATTGATATTGAGCATCCGAAAAGGTCTACTTGTGATTGTCCATTTGCCAACGGACTAAAGGTGTGCAAACATATGGTTGCCATATACTTTGCCGCCTTTCCCGAAGAAGCGATTAAGTTCAAAGCCGCCATTGACCGAGCAATTGAAGAGGAGGAACGATATCAAGAAGAACTTCCGGGAAGAATTGAAAAGTATATAAACCGTCTCAACAAAGCACAACTCAAAGATTTAGCATTAAATCTAATCTACGAATTACCCGAATATGAGTTCGAGCGTTTTGTAAATGAATATATTAATTAAAAGAGAAAGCGTGTGACAGTAAACGTCACACGCTTTTTGTATACTATTTAAGAATATCAGCTATTGTGATTTCATTTCGTTGAACTTTCGCATCCCGTTTATACTCACGAATAGCTGCCACAAGCACATCTACGTTTGCAAAATATTCCCTTACAAATGTTTCACTTTTTACATCTTGGTATTTTAGTTCCACCTTGCAATATTCACTGGGTTTAATACCTGAAGATTTGTAATCAGAATACTTGTTTTCGTTGTGTATCACAAGCATTTCAATTTCGGGTGCGGTAATAACATTGATTACCTTCACCTTATCGACATATGCTTTGCTTAAACGAAAATTTTCTCTGCGAGAGTCGAGTATTCTTAAAACGGTTATTTGTTCTGTAAAACCTTTTCTCAAATACTGTTCTTCAAATTTCTTGGCATTTCTACAACGGATAATCTCGTGTTCAAGTAAGTTATCACGCGAAAAAATCAACTTATCGTTATCAAGCAACAAATCAATAATAACTCGTTCCGCTGTTCCTTCACAAATACACGCAATATATTTAGAAAGTTCCATTATTGTTCCTCCTTGCGAGTCGCAATAAGGCTATCTTTCAATTCAATATAAGCATCGTACAAAGGAACAGTGCCCTCTAAATATCCACTCTGATACGCTTCACTCTTCTTAATATCATTACGTTTAAGAATATTTGAAAGATTTTCTGCAGAAATTCCGTTTCTGTTACG
>JAZNJE010000093.1:0-1924 GCA_045577905.1 Acutalibacteraceae bacterium
GGACGGTGGTTACAGTAACAAGATTTACGGACAGAATTACATCGTTATCGAATTTGGTGGCAAACATAGAGGTTGCCGCCGCAGTTGGAGCCGATGCAGTTGTTACCATTGCAACAAGAGGTGCATCTTTAACACCGCACAAATACATAATACCGAGCGTGAGCAGAGGAATTATAATAAGTTTTATTGTTGCGACAATATACACTGTTTTATCCCGAAGTGCCGATAGAATATTGCTTTTTGCAAGATAAAATCCTATGATAAGCATTGCTAACGGAGTATTTAGCGCCGCCATGCTCGAAATAGTGTTGGAAAGAATAGAAGGGAGGTTTACGGGGAGCAGGAACAAAAGAATTCCTATCGTAACACCAATAAGACCAGGGTTAAGAAGGAGTTTTTTGCCGGAAATTTCGCTTGTATTTCCGGTCGAGAGGAGCACTCCATAGGTCCAAAGTGTAATGTTGAAAACGGCAACATACACCGAGCCGTAAAAAACACCGTCCGCACCGAGGACCGCCTCTTGAAGGGGGATGCCCATATATCCCGCATTAGAGAAAACTATTGCAAATTTTACAACCCTTAATTTTTCCGCGTTACTCTTTTTTTTCCGTGTAGCAAGTTCAACCGCAGCGATCGACACCGTGTGAATGGCGACCGATACGACAAAACAAATGAGTAGGCCGGTGAGTTTATCTGGGTCATATTGTATATTGAATGAATTGATGAGAAGGCAGGGTGTCACAAAATAAAGGGAGATATTTGAAAGCACCTTTGAGCCGTTTTCATTTATAAGTTTGGTGCGTTCTCCCGCAAAGCCGAACGCCATAAGCAGGAAAAGAGCGACAACCTGCCAAAATACCGTAATCAGATTATTTAACATTTATTTTACCGTTTCTGCAAAGCGAATAAAGGCCGCCAGACCTTCGTCAGTAGTTTTAAACACGCCTGCATCTTTCAAACAATTTGCAAAAACAAGTCCGACTTCGTCCTGAATTATTTTGTCGATGTTATTCTCATTGATGTTATCATATTTACCCGTGAATTTGGCAACCCAATCGGCATGCAGAGCGGTGAGGGGATTGTCTTGAAGAGAGGTGCCGGTTAGGATTGCTTCCTTTACAGCGGCAAGTTCTTCCTTTAAACGTGGGGGCAATACCGCAAGACCCATAACCTCAATCAGCCCGATATTTTCTTTCTTTATATGATGAAGTTCCTTGTGAGAATGATAAAGCCCGTCGGGATGTTCGTCGGTTGTGATATTGTTACGTAGAGCAAGGTCAAGAACAAAGTTATCACCGTCGCGAAAGGCGATAGGGGTAATCGTGTTGTGAAATTCGCCGTTTGTTTCGGCAAAGATATAAGCATCCTCGTCGGTATAACTACGCCAAGTCGTCAAAATCTTGTCGGCAAGTTCTGCAACGCGGTCTTTATCAATTCCTTTTAAGCGAATAACCGAGAGAGGCCATTTGATAATCCCTGCTTCAACGTCGTTAAATCCGTTAAAGGATAATTCTTTAATAATTGGGGCCTTCATCATCGCAAAGGTGTAGCGACCGCCTTGAAAATGGTCGTGGGTAAGGATAGAGCCGCCCACAATAGGCAAATCGGCATTTGAACCGACAAAATAGTGGGGGAACTGTCTAACAAAATCAAGCAGTTTTTTAAAGGTGTCGGTATTGATTGACATAGGAGTGTGCTCTGAGTTAAAGCAGATGCAATGCTCGTTATAATAAACATAAGGGGAAAACTGCATAAACCAAGGGGTGTTGTTTATAGTGATAGGAATAATTCTGTGATTTCCCCTCGCAGGATGGTTGAGCCGACCTCGATAACCTTCGTTTTCGGCGCAAAGTTGGCATTTGGGATAGCCTGATTGGGGCAGAAGTTTCGCCGCCGCAACGGCTTTGGGGTCCTTTTCGGGCTT
>JAZNJE010000094.1:0-1770 GCA_045577905.1 Acutalibacteraceae bacterium
CCCCCTCCACGAGTTCGTTCCCACCACCGAGGAAGAAATCGCTCTGCTGGCCAAGACCCAGGGCAAGACCGTTGAGGAGATCAAGGCTCTGATCGACTCCCTCCACGAGTTCAACCCCATGATGGGTCACCGTGGCTGCCGTCTGACCGTAACCTACCCCGAGATCGCAAAGATGCAGACCCGCGCTGTCATCCGCGCAGCTAACGCTGTTAAGAAGGCAAACCCCGACTGGGCTGTTACGCCTGAGAACCTGATCCCCCTGACCGGTGAAGTCAAGGAGCTCAAGTACGTTAAGGATATCGTAGTAGCTACCGCTGACGAGGAGATCGCCGCTGCCGGCATCGAGCTGGCATACGAGGTAGGTACCATGATCGAGATCCCCAGAGCTTGTCTGACTGCAGACGAGATCGCTAAGGAAGCTGACTTCTTCTGCTTCGGTACCAACGACCTTACCCAGATGACCTTCGGCTTCAGCCGTGACGATGCAGGTAAGTTCCTCTCTGCTTACTATGATAAGAAGATTTACGAGAACGATCCCTTCTCCAAACTCGACCAGACCGGCGTTGGTAAACTAATGGATATGGCCGTTGCCCTCGGTAAGAAGGTTCGTCCCGAAATTCACTGCGGTATCTGCGGTGAGCACGGCGGTGACCCCGTATCTGTTGAGTTCTGCCACAAGATTGGCCTCGACTATGTATCCTGCTCTCCCTTCCGCGTTCCGATTGCACGCCTCGCCGCCGCACAGGCTGCTATCAAAGAATCTAAGTAATTAGGTTTATAAAGCAAAACTATCCGCCCGAAGAAATCGGGCGGATTTCTCTATTCAAAATTCATTTAAAATGGTATAAACATCATTTTTTATACTATAATATTAGTATATTAGTGTTGACAAAACACGATTTAGGCGTTATAATATTAACAATCTAGTTAAATTAACACTTTTTAACTAGATTGTTGTTGTGAAACCCTACAGATTTATTGTTTTAGGCGGTGAGTGATTATTATGAGTTATGTTTTGTTGTCACATTTGTATTATAAAGATAAAAACGAATATAACGCTCTTTATGAACAAAGAATTTCGGCAGAATCAACCCATGTTTTACCAATAATAATTGGAAATCATAAAGCTTTTTATTGTTTGTGTCCTGAAATACACAGTGTCAGTATGCAGATAATGCAATTGGATAAAAATATTTCTCAAATTCAAAACGAACTTCCTAATGCGGCATTAATTCAATTTGCTAATAGGTGCTTGGTTGATGAAATCAAACTCACAAACGATATTGAAGGTGTTTACAGCACAAGGAAAGAACTAGTCTCAGTCCTTAACGAAGTAAGTAATAAGGCAAAGAAAAAACGTTTTTATGGGTTATTAAACAAATATAAAATGTTGATTAGTGACAATGAATTTCCATTAAACACATCAACCGACATAAGGGACATCTATAATGATTTGGTTTTAAAAGAAGTTGCCGAAGACTGTGCAGACAATATTCCCGACGGTGAAATTTTCAGAAAAGATATGGCCGAAGTCACAACGCCAACCCAAAAGGTGATTCATAAAGGGGCTTATCCTGAAGCAAGAATTATTCAGCTTATGGAACAAGCGCTTAATATTTTAAATCAGAAAGAAATCCCGATATTAGTTAGGATTTCGATTTTTCATTACCTTTTTGGATATATCCATCCTTTTTATGACGGCAACGGAAGAACCTCTCGTTTTATAAGCAGTTATCTTCTTTCGAAAGAGTTTGAATTTTTGATTGGTTT
>JAZNJE010000095.1:0-10972 GCA_045577905.1 Acutalibacteraceae bacterium
CGAGTAAGAGACTAATTTATATAAGTTTTTAAGTCCTACCGCATCGCGAACCAAAATTATCTGATGATTCACCTTACCCTGTTTATAAAGTGTACTGAAATCGTTGCCGTATTTAAGGTCGTCAACAAAATATGACTCGACTCCGTAAATAACCTTAAAGTCTCCGCCTTCTTTTCTTATAGAGTGTACTGCACCTGCTGCGGCGGGATAACTTTGAACTACGCCGTGGTCGGTAATCGCAACTGCCTTGTGTCCCCAATTATATGCCTGCCTGACAATATCTGCCGCAGAACATACGGCATCCTTAGCCGACATATTGGTGTGGCAATGAAGTTCGACCCTCTTTGTGCCGTCATAATTATCCTTTTCAATATACTTTTCAAGCGTTGCAATGGCACGAGGCTTGACAACATAGTCCTTTTTAAAGGTATCAAACTCATACCTTCCGTTAATTAAAAGATAATTTCCGTTTTTAACGGCTTTTAGTTTATTAAGGTCTGCAGGGTCAACAAACATACTTACATTAAGAGAATTTGTATGGTCGCTGAAAGAAAACTCTAAAATGGTAGAATTTCCCTTTTTAGTTTTAATATTCCTCCATACCGCACCAAAAACCTCGCCCCAACAAGAGACTGTTTCGTCATTTTCGGTTACATCAATCATAGGCTTGGTGTTTTCATCAAGCCTTCTTCCCCAAATAAGTTCCGCCGACTCCAAATATACAGGAAGTCCGTCACGTGGCGGATAATTATACTCCTTGCGGGGTGCCTCGGGCTTTTTGCTTTCGGGAATCTCCTTCGAAACGGCAACTTCGGGCCGTAACATTTCATCGGTCTCGCAAATGCCGGTAAATTCAAGTTCAACATCTATGCCGAAACGTTCTTTTACCGTTCTTTTAAATATTTTGTCTGCACCTATGCCGATTATATCCGATTTGCCGCCGTATTTAAGTTCAGTCTTAACAACACCGTTTGAAACGGTAATTTCCGCTTTATTGAAATAACCGTTTAAAACAGCATACTGAGTTGTAATTTCATCAAATATGTCCTCACATGCTTCCTTGCAAAAGGCTTCGTCAGGGTAAGACAGATTGACCGTTGCCGAGTTCAGTCCAAGCCGAGAGATGATATCCACCTTGAATTTCCCACAAAAGGATGCAGATATGTAACTTTTTGAATACAGTTCTAATTGAAGCGTTCGGTTTTCGGAATTGACATCGCAGGCTAAAACATAACTTTCGGATATATTCCCGTATGTTTCCCGATTGTCAAATCCGTCCATCAACTGTGAAAATGGTACCGTCATTATAATTCTCCGTTATATTTTATTGATTTCTTCCTCTAAGGCATCGAGAAGTTGGTCTTCACTTACCTTCTTTATTATTTCTCCACGGGAAAACACAAGACCGCAGCCGTTTCCTCCCGCAATTCCCAGATCGGCTTCCATTGCCTCACCCGGGCCGTTTACAGCACAGCCCATAATGGCTACCGTAATATTTTTTTCTACATTTGAAAAGCGTTCCTCCGCCGCCTTTGCAAGACCTATTAAATCAATGCTTGTCCTTCCACAGGTCGGACAGGAAACAAATTTTATTCCGCCGTTTCTAATGCCGATTGACTTTAAAAGTTCCCCTGCCGCTTTTACCTCTAAAATGGGGTCATCGGTCAATGAAATGCGAACTGTTGAGCCTATCCCTCGAAGAAGAAGGCCCCCTATTGCGGCAGAAGATTTTATAACCCCCATTCTTTCGGTTCCCGCCTCGGTTACTCCTAAGTGAAGGGGGTAATGACATCTTTCTGCGGCAAGAACATAAGCGTCATACATTCTTTTGGGGTCGGACGATTTGAGAGACAAAACTATATCGTCAAAATCGTATTTTTCAAGAAGTTTAATATGATAAAAACCGCTTTCCACCATTGCTTCGGCGGTCGGTGAGCCGTATTTTGCCAAAATCTCCTTTTCAAGAGATCCTGAATTTACTCCTATTCTTATCGGGACACCTCTTTGTTTACAGGTCATTGCGACCGCTTTTACCCTGTCCTCTCCACCGATATTACCGGGATTAATTCTTACCTTATCGACACCTGCTGCAACGCTTTCAAGAGCAAGTTTGTAATCAAAATGAATGTCTGCAACTATCGGTGTTTTTACCGCCTGCTTTAAGTTATATATTAACTTAACCGAGTTCATATCGGGTATTGCAACACGTATTATTTCGCAACCCGCCTTTTCAAGTGCGACTGCTTGGGCAACATTTCCGTCAATATCGTCTGCACTTGCATTAAGCATTGATTGTACGGTAATGTCTGCCCCGCCGCCGATAGCAAGCGAGCCCACCATAACCTTTTTTGTTTTATCGTTAGTAAACATTGCGTCACCCCACAAACAAAGTGATTATATCCTTTGCGGTAATAATCAGCATAAGTCCTAAAAGCAGAATAAAACCAACCGCGTGAACCCACCCCTCATATTTTTGAGGTACGGGCTTTCCTGCAATGAGTTCAATTAAAATAAAAAGGATTCTTCCGCCGTCAAGTGCAGGCAACGGTAAAAGATTAAAAACGCCGAGATTTACGGTAATCAGAGCCATAATCGGCAGAAGGTTCAATATACTTTGACGTGCCGCCTCTCCAACCGTAGCCGTAATACCTACGGGGCCACTCATAGCAGAAATTCCGTATTTCCCTGTTATAAGGTCAATAAGCGAAAACCACACTATACGGGCATAAGAAAAGGTTGTTTTTACTGTATTTATAAGAAATCTACCAAATGTCGGCTTTTCCCCGATAAGCCAAAAGTCGAACTTTATGACCGATATTCCGTCAATCTCCTCGGTTTCAAACTGAACGCCCGGCAGTTCAACCTTTTCGCCGTCACGACGAACAACAAGGTCAACCTTTCCATCCTTCACATTGGTAAAGGTGTAACTCAAATCACGCGGAGTATATACCCGTCTTCCGTTCACACGGATAATCTCGTCGCCTTCACGTAGCCCGCTGTCATCACTTACAGCATTCTCCTCAAAACGAGCAACGGCGGTTGTGCCGTATAAGGTATCAGATGAGGTAGGTATAAGGGTAACTCCCACAATAATGAGGCCAAGCACAAGATTGAAAATTGCTCCCGCCGCAACTATTATAAGTCTCTTAAAAGGTCCCTTTTTACAATAAGCACGCGAATCTTCGCTTGCCTCTTCCTCGCCTTCCATAGCACAATATCCGCCGAGGGGTATTAGATTAACCGAATATAGGGTTTCTCCTACCTGTTTCTTAAAGAGTTTAGGACCAAATCCGACGGCAAACTCGTTTACCTTTACTCCACAGAGTTTTGCCGCTATAAAATGACCGAATTCGTGAATTATAATAAGCAGCAGAAACATTAAAATTGCTAACAAATACGGCCACACAGCATTCCAAATGTTTAAAATATCAATCACCTTTTATCTAGAATATATATTAAGGATATGCATAAACGGTTCAAATAATTAAGAAACTGCCTCTCTCACATATTTTCTGGCGTTTCTGTCGGCTTCAAACACATCTTCCAACGTGTAACCGTCAACCTTTTTCTGTCTTTCGGTAGCCTCTGCAACAAGCCGCGGAATATCGGTAAAACCTATCTTTTCGCCCAAAAACAGGG
Organism: Acutalibacteraceae bacterium; assembly: GCA_045577905.1. Lineage (GTDB taxonomy): Bacteria > Bacillota > Clostridia > Oscillospirales > Acutalibacteraceae > SFWF01. The sequence continues at coordinate 3,640 of JAZNJE010000095.1, forward strand.
CAACCGCTTCCTCATTTGCGCCATTGGCGGCGGCAGGCTTTAAGCCTCCCTCACGAATTGCGTCTATGCAAATTTTAAGGCAAGGGAAGGTCTCCGTATCAGGCTTTGAAAAGGTTAATGTGCCTATGTCACTCAAAGAAAGTCTCGGACCGCAAGCCTCTCCTCTTTCGGGATAGGTGAAAGCATACTGTATCGGAAGTTTCATATCAGGCGTTCCCATCTGTCCGATTACCGCACCATCAGTAAACTCTACCGCCGAATGTAGTATTGACTGACGATGAATTAAAACCTCTATATCGTCGGCCGAAACCCCGAAAAGGTGCACCGCCTCAATAACTTCAAGGCCTTTATTCATTAGTGTAGCGGAATCAATGGTTATTTTCTGTCCCATAGACCAGTTTGGATGCTTTAAGGCATCTGTTACCTTAACATTTTTCAGTTCTTCACGGCTTTTACCGTAAAAAGGCCCACCCGAAGCCGTTAAAATAATCTTTGACAGAGCCTTTTCGGGCGCACCTTGAAGGGACTGAAAAATAGCCGAATGTTCACTGTCAACAGGCAGGAGTTTTACACCCTTTTCCTTTATACGTTTATTTATAAGTTCCCCCGCCGTTACCAGGGTCTCTTTGTTTGCTAGGGCAATGTCATTTCCTGCTTCAATTGCGGCAAAACAAGGGCGTAAGCCTGCAATTCCAACAATAGCGTTAAGGGTAATATCCGCCTTCATTGAGGCAACCTTAATAACGCCTTCTTCCCCCGCATAAACCATAATATCGGTATCTGATAAGCGACATTTAAGTTCTTCTGCCGAGACTTTGTCGTAAAGAGCAACCGCCTTTACCGAAAACTCACGTGCTGCCGCTTCGATTTTTTCGATATTTTTACCTGCGGCAAGACCAAGAACTCGATAACCACCCTTTCGGCAGATATCAAGCGCCTGCTCACCTATTGAACCGGTTGCACCAAGAATAACTATATCTTTCAAGTTATTACCTCCACATAAGATAACAAAAGGTAAAATACGGGTGCTAAAATCAATATAGAATCGAAACGGTCAAGCACTCCTCCGTGACCCGGAATTAAGTTTCCATAGTCCTTTATTTTATAACTTCGTTTGATGGCAGAAGTGAATAAATCCCCCATTATTCCGATAACCGCCATTACGGGTGTTATAAGGCAAAGAGATAGAGTATTTATGTTTTGTCCGTAAATGCCGTTAAATATGAGCGAAATGACAAGGGTGCCGATAACCGATCCTATAATTCCTCCTGCGGCACCTTCCACCGTTTTTTTGGGGCTAATAACGGGAGCAAGTTTATGCTTTCCAATCAGCATACCCGTAAAATATGCAAACATATCGGATACCGAAGAAAAATTAAGTAAAATTATCACATAAAACAGTCCAAAACCGTCGCCACTGTTTAAAAGGGCAACAAGACGTCCGAAAGCGAAGGAAATAACTATCGGCATCGAAAGGGTTATTGTTATTGCAGCGGGCGTAAACTGCGGGTGCGATACCAATGCAATAACCACAACCAAAAGGAAATAAACAACCGTCAAAAGTTCGGACGGAATATGTAAAATTCCTGCATAGGAGAACTGAACGGCAAAAGAGTAAAACATAGCCGTGAAAACCGCCACTTTTACCTTTACCGCCCCGGTATTATTTAACATTTCCCAAGCCGCCAAAGCAGAAAGAATTGATACAAATATAACTGCCGTAGGCGACCAAAGGGTATTAAGATACAAAACCGCAATCAAAAGTGCAATTGCAACCACACCCGAAATAATCCTTGTTTTCATATTTTAAACACCTCCAAAGCGACGGTTCCTCTTGCAATAATCGTCAATAGCCTCTTCGAGATTTTCGGTTGTAAAGTCGGGCCAAAGCACGTTAGAGTACCAAAACTCACTGTAAGCGGCCTGCCAAATCAAAAAATTAGAAAGGCGGTATTCCCCACTCGGACGGCTGTTAAGTTCCGTATCGGGATAATCCTTTGTGTATATTTGAGAACCGATTGTTTCCTCGGTAATATTTTCGGGGGAAATGCCCTCTCTTATAATATCGCGCACGGCGTGGACAATCTCGTCACGTCCGCCGTAATTTATTGCCATATAAACCCTTAGCCCCGTTGCATCCTTGGAGTCATATTCTGCCTGCTCCATAAGGTCAACTATGTCACTCGGCATACCGCTTCTGTCTCCGATAAAACGAAGCATAATATTTTCATTCTTGAAGTTTGCAGAATCTTTCAAATAATCACGGAAAAGGTTCATAATGGCATCAACCTCTTCCTTAGGTCTTTTCCAATTCTCGGTAGAAAAGGCATATACCGTAAGATATTTTATTCCGATTTTATTGCAATATCTCGCAATTTCTTTAAACTTTTTACTGCCCGCAACATGACCGGCAGAACGAGGAAGATTGCGTTTTTTTGCCCATCTTCCGTTTCCGTCCATAATGATTGCAATATGAAGAGGAAGAATTCTGTCTTCCCTTTTCATTTCTTTCTTTCTCTTTAAAAAAGCCAATTATATCACCTTTCAAAAAAGCCACCATAGCACGGCTACGATGACTTTTAGGTTTTTAGATTTCGAGAACCTCTTTTTCCTTTGTAGAAGATAAAGAATCAATCTCGTTGCAGAACTTATCGGTAAGGTTTTGAATTTTCTTTTCGCCGTTTGCCTGATCATCCTCGGTAATAAGATTATCCTTTTTAAGACCTTTCAGTTTTTCAATAGCATCGCGGCGGATGGAACGAACGGCAACCTTAGCATCCTCTGCCATCTTCTTTATTTCTTTGACAAGGTCACGTCTTCTTTCCTCGGTCAGCGGAGGAAATGCCAAGCGGATTACTCTGCCGTCGTTGTTGGGATTGATACCGATATCAGAGGTCTGAATCGCCTTTTCAATAAGTTTTAATGTTGAGGTATCCCAAGGCTGAATTTGAAGAATACGGGCTTCGGGAACAGAAACTGTTGCAATCTGTTGAATAGGGGTTGCAACCCCGTAATAATCAACCGTAATTCGGTCAAGCACCGACGGGTTTGCTCTGCCGGCACGAACAGTGCCGAATTCTCTTGTTAAAGAATAGATGGTTTTGTCCATCTTTTCCTCTGTTATTTTAATAAGTTCGTTCATAATTAGCCTCCTTAATAAACTAATGTTCCTATATCCTCACCGAGGATTGCACGTTTTAAATTTTCAGGGTCATGGAGGTCAAACACCAAAATCTTAATTTTGTTATCCATACAAAGTGAAGCCGCCGTACTGTCCATAACGTGCAATTCCAAATTTAAAACATCGTGATGGGTAAGTTTATCGAAACGTTTTGCGTCGGGATTTACTTTGGGGTCGCTATCATAAACTCCGTCAACATTTGTCGCCTTGAAAATTACATCAGCATCAATTTCTGCTGCGCGGAGTGCCGCGGCAGTATCAGTCGAGAAGAAGGGATTTCCCGTTCCGCAACCAAAAACTACTATTCTTCCCTTTTCAAGGTGGCGGACCGCCTTGTTTCTAATATAGGGTTCGGCAATCTTATGCATATCAATAGCGGTTTGTACCCTTACGTCAACCCCTAATTGCTCTAATGCGTCGCAGAGACCGAGTGCATTGATGGTTGTAGCAAGCATTCCCATATGGTCTGCACGAGTTCTGTCCATCTTGCCGCTTGAACGACCACGCCAGAAGTTGCCTCCTCCTACAACAATAGCAATTTCAACACCCAAATCGTGACATTCCTTGATCTTTTCACAAATGGTTAGTACGGTATCAAAATCAAGTCCTGTTTTTTTATCACCTGCAAGGGCTTCTCCGCTGAGTTTAATTAAAACTCTTTTATAAACAGGTTTGTTTTCCATAACACATAAACCTCCGATGCATTTAAAATACGCTTAATGATATTTTACATTATTACCGAAATAATGTCAATGAAATTAAATAATATTGAGATAATTCGTTGTTTAATTTAAGTTATAAGATTTAAGAGGAATCTAGACGTAGTCTTTTGCAAAAAAGAAAGCCTTGCCATAGCAAGACCTTCTCGTTTTCTAGTTCCGAAACTATTGTCTCAGAATTATTTTACCATATTTGCAATTTCCTCTGCAAAGTTTTCTTCACGTTTCTGGATGCCCTCGCCCTTTTCAAAACGAACGAATGAAGCAATCTTTATATCGCCGCCAAGTGACTTTGCAACCGACTCAACATACTTACCGACAGTAAGCTCGTTATCGATAACATACTGCTGCTCAACAAGGCAATTTTCCTTATAGAACTTGCCGACTTTACCCTCAACGATTTTGCCGAGAACTGCGTCGGGCTTGTTAGCCATTTTGGGGTCTTCCTTCATCTGAGCGATAAGGATAGACTTTTCCTTTTCAAGGTCTTCTGCGGGAACAGAAGCAATATCAAGATATCCGGGATTCATAGCAGCAACCTGCATTGCAACATTCTTACCCATAGCAACAATCTCGTCACTCATAGGAAGGTCGGTAGCAAGTTCTACCAAAACACCGATTTTTCCGCCTGCGTGAACATAGTTTACGCACTTGCCTTCAACTCTGGCAAAACGACGAATCTGCATATTCTCACGGAACTTTAAGAATACGTCCTGCTTGTGTTCGTCAACAGTCTTGCCCTCATAGGTAGAAGCAAGAAGTGCATCAACGTCGGTGGGATTGTTGGCGATAACAGCCTTCGCACAAAGGTTTACAAAAGCCTTGAACTCATCGTTTCCTGCAACAAAGTCGGTCTCGGTGTTAACCTCTAATACAGTTGCAACTTCGCCATCAACAACAGCAACAACCTGACCCTCAGCAGCTACTCTCGAAGCCTTTTTAGCCTGAGAAGCAAGACCCTTCTCACGAAGATAGTCAACAGCTGCCTCCATATTTCCATCAGTTTCTTTAAGAGCGTTTTTGCAGTCCATCATACCGCATCCGGTCTTTTCTCTTAAAGCCTGAACGTCTTTAGCGGTAAAAGCCATAGTAATTATACCTCCAAATTATTATTCGGCGTCAGTTGCTTCAACTGCAACCTCGTCAATTGTCTCTTCGTCTTCAACAGCGATAACCGCAGAACCCTGTTCGCCCTGCTTTGCTTCGAGAACGGCATTAGCAATAACCTCAGAGATGAGCTTTACTGCACGGATAGCATCGTCGTTACCGGGAATAACCGCATCAATCTCGTCAGGGTCACAGTTAGTATCAACAATAGCGATAATCGGAATATTGAGTTTCTTTGCTTCGGCAACTGCAATTCTTTCTTTCCTAGGATCAACAATGAAGAGAGCGCCGGGGATTTTCTTCATATCCTTGATGCCACCGAGGAACTTCTCGAGTTTTTCGATTTCGCCCTTCAACTTGATAACTTCCTTCTTGGGAAGAATCTCAAAGGTGCCGTCCTCTTCCATCTTGCGAAGTTGTGCAAGACGAGCAATTCTCTTGCGGATTGTTGTAAAGTTAGTAAGCATACCGCCGAGCCAACGTGCGTTGACATAGGGCATTTCGCAACGCTCTGCTTCTTCCTTAACAGAAGACTGAGCCTGCTTCTTTGTACCAACGAAAAGAATGTCTCCACCTTCTGCTACGATGTCACGAGCAAAAAGGTAAGCCTCGTTAAGTTTCTTAACGGTCTTCTGAAGGTCGATGATGTAGATTCCGTTTCTTTCGGTGAAGATATACGGAGCCATTTTGGGGTTCCAACGTCTTGTCTGATGTCCGAAGTGAACACCTGCTTCAAGAAGTTGTTTCATTGAGATAACTGCCATTTTTATTTCCTCCTAAGGTTTTTCCTCCACGCCGCCTTAAACTTGTTGCGAAAACACAGTGTGTCACCTTTTACAACAGACGCCGTGTGCGGTTTATAATACTGCCATTTTGACAGCCTGAATATTGTACCACACTTTTTTTGTAAATGCAAGCAAAATTTATGCAATAAACATAATATATTTTTTGTGCATATTTCTAAGAGGTTTTATATTGACAGTTTTAATATTTTGCAGTACAATATCTAAAATATTTTTACTTTAATCGGAGGAATTACGAATGGCTTATTATTTTGAAGGAACTTCCCATACCTTTAATGAATACTTGCTTGTCCCCGGCTACTCTTCTTCGGAATGTGTACCTGCAAACGTATCATTAAAAACACCTCTTGTCAAGTTTAAAAAGGGTGAAGAACCTGCAATTTCACTTAACATCCCCTTAGTTTCTGCTATAATGCAGTCCGTTTCCGGGGACCGCTTGGCAGTTGCTCTTGCAAGAGAAGGCGGCGTATCCTTTATATATGGCTCGCAGTCGATTGAAGATGAGGCTGCTATGGTTGCCCGTGCAAAGGGATTTAAGGCAGGATTTGTTGTCTCCGATTCCAATATCAAACCCGACAATACCATGTCGGACATAGTTGCCTTAAAGGAAGCGACCGGACATTCCACAGTAGCAGTTACAGATGACGGAACAGCCACCGGAAAACTTGTCGGAATAGTTACAAGCCGTGACTACCGTGTTTCAAGAATGAATCCCGACACGCCTGTTCGTGATTTTATGACTCCATTTGGTAAACTCGTTTACGCAGAAGAAGGCATAACCCTTAAAGAGGCTAACGATATTATATGGGAAAAGAAGGTTAATTCCCTTCCGATTATTGACAAAAACGGACATCTCAAATATATGGTATTCCGCAAGGATTACGATTCTCACAAGGCAAACCCATTAGAACTTCTTGATAAGGAAAAAAGATATGTTGTGGGTGCAGGAATCAACACCCGTGACTATGCCGAGCGTGTCCCCGCCCTCGTTGAAGCAGGAGCAGATGTTCTTTGTATCGACTCCTCCGAAGGTTTCTCCGAATGGCAGAAACTCACGATCGACTGGATTCGTTCAAGATACGGCGACGCTGTAAAAGTCGGTGCAGGCAATGTGGTTGACCGTGAAGGCTTTTTATTCCTTGCCGAAGCAGGAGCAGACTTTGTTAAGGTAGGTATCGGCGGCGGTTCTATCTGTATTACCCGCGAAACAAAGGGTATCGGACGTGGACAGGCTACTGCACTTATAGACGTCTGCAGAGCCCGTGATGAATACTTTGAAAAGACCGGCATTTATGTTCCCATATGTTCCGATGGTGGTATCGTTCACGACCACCACATGACCCTTGCTCTTGCAATGGGCTCCGATTTTATTATGCTCGGCAGATATTTCGCACGTTTCGATGAAAGCCCAACCAACAAGATTTCTATCGGCGGCAACTATTACAAGGAATATTGGGGTGAGGGTTCAAACCGCGCCCGCAACTGGCAGAGATATGACCTCGGCGGAGATAAAAAACTCTCCT
>JAZNJE010000096.1:0-10437 GCA_045577905.1 Acutalibacteraceae bacterium
ATTAAAAACTTCTTTTTTGTTTCTCTTAACATGTCTAATCCTTTCAAAAATCTGCGTTATTATTAAAATTATTGTTAAATATGACAAAAGTTATTCAACATTAAAAAATGACTTGAATAATGATAAAAATTGTGTTATATTGTATCAAGTTCGAAAACAATTGTGCGTGGGTGGTGGATAAATGAATAACAAAACATACTTTATGGTTGATTCCTCGGTACTGCCAGAAGTGTATGTTAAGGTAATTTATGCAAAAGAACTTATTGATACAAAAAAGGTATCAAGTGCTTCCGAGGCAATAAAATTGGCAGGAATATCCCGCAGTGCATACTATAAGTATAAAGATAAAGTTTTCCTATGTAAAGATAATAACACTAATAAGTTAGATATTCAAGCAATTTTACAAGATAAAGCAGGAGTTTTTTCTACTTTAAGTGCGCTTTTATATAAAAAAGGTGCAAACATAATAACAATGACCCAAACAGAACCAAAAAACGGTGTTGCAGCGGTCTATATTACGATAGGAATTGAAAATTTACACGGTTCAATAAAAGATTTGTTGGAGCAATCGGCTCAAATTGACGGTGTAATTACGATTAAATCAGCATAAATAGGAGTATTAAAATGGTTAACGTAGCAATAATGGGACACGGCGTTGTCGGTTCAGGTGTGGCGGAAATCCTTATAAACCGCCGTGAACATGTTTCCGCAAAAGCAAAGCAGGACATCAATGTAAAATACATTCTTGACCTTCGTGATTTTAAAGACACTTCATATTCCGATAAATTTATAAAAGATTTTAACCTGATTTTGAATGACCCTGATATTCAGGTTGTTGTAGAGGTTATGGGTGGCTGTACCTTCGCTTATGATTATGTAAAAGCCTGCCTCCTTGCAGGAAAAAGTGTCTGTTCTTCTAACAAGGAACTTGTGGCACAAAAAGGTGCAGAACTTTTACAGATTGCACAAGATAAAAACGTAAATTTCTTGTTCGAAGCATCTGTCGGAGGCGGCATTCCTGTACTCCGTCCGATGGCGCAGTGTTTAACCGCAAACGAGATTACCGAAATAACAGGCATACTTAACGGAACAACCAACTTTATTTTAACAAAGATGGTCGCTGAGAACATGAACTTTGACGACGCTCTTTCACTTGCACAACAACTAGGTTATGCCGAAAAGGACCCGACCGCGGATATAGAAGGTCTCGATGCTTGCAGAAAAATCTGCATATTGGCTTCTCTCGGTTTCGGTCGTCATGTATATCCCGAGCAGGTTCATGCAGAAGGTATTACAAAAATTACCGCAGAGGATGTTGAACTTGCCGCGGCTCTCGGATATGTAATCAAACTTATAGGTAAAACTCGGATTCTGGATAACGGTCAGATTACTGCCGCCGTTTACCCTGCCCTTGTTTCTCATTCGAATATGCTCTCGGGCGTAAACGATGTGTTTAACGCCATAATGGTACGTGGTGACGAGGTTGGAGATGTAATGTTTTACGGCAGAGGTGCCGGTAAACTTCCTACCGCAAGTGCGGTTGTTGGAGACGTTATTGACTGTGTGAAACATCTTGCCGCAAGGAAATATCTGTTTTGGTCAGACGGATGTCACTCTTATGTTGCCGACCCTGAAAACGATATTACCAAACTTTTTGTAAGAATAAAGTCTCTCGACATTGAAAAGGACTCAAAAGATATCTTCGAACTCTTCCCCGCTGCGAGCCTTATTAAGGACCACGCAAGAAATGAGATTGCCTTTATTACAGACACCGATATTGAGAAATCACTTACCAGTCAACTTTCAAAACTTGATAATGTTGAAATCATTAAGATATTACACGCTATCGATTAAACAATTATAAATTGGAGGAAAATTATGTCACTTATAGTAAAAAAATTCGGCGGAAGTTCTGTCAGAGATGCCGAAAGAGTTTACAACGTTGCAAATATAATTCTTGAAGATTATAAAAAGGGCAACGATGTTGTTGTTGTAGTTTCTGCACAGGGCGATACTACCGATGACCTTATTGAAAAAGCAAAAGAGATAAATCCCGACGGCGCTTCAAAGCGAGAGATGGATATGCTTCTTGCAGCCGGCGAACAAATATCTATCGCTTTGCTGGCTATGGCAATTGAAAAACTCGGCTATCCCGTTATTTCTCTCCTCGGTTGGCAAGCAGGCTTTAAAACCAACTCTCAACATGGAATGGCGCGTATTAAAGAGGTCGATTCAGAAAGAATCAGGAATGAACTTGATAAGAAAAAGATTGTTATCGTTGCAGGCTTCCAAGGAATCAGTAAGTATGATAATATAACCACCCTCGGCAGAGGAGGTTCTGATACAAGCGCTGTTGCCATTGCAGCCTCAATGCACGCCGATTTATGTCAGATCTACACCGATGTTGACGGAGTATATACAGCAGACCCGCGCAAGGTTAAAGGCGCCGTTAAAATGGATGAAATCACATATTCCGAAATGCTGGAACTCGCCTCTCTCGGTGCTCAGGTTTTAAACAACCGTTCGGTTGAAATGGCCAAAAAATATAATGTTGAACTCGAAGTTCTTTCAAGTCTTGAACGTAAACCCGGAACAATTGTAAAGGAGAAAGTAAAAATGGAAAAAATGCTTATAAAAGGTGTAGCAAAAGATAATAATGTAGCAAGAATTTCAGTAGTAGGTCTTAACGATGCCCCCGGTATCGCCTTTAAGATTTTCAATAAACTTGCTCAGGCTAAAATCAATATTGATATTATTCTTCAATCTATTGGCCGCGACGGAACAAAAGATATTACATTTACAGTTGAAGAAAATCAGGCCAAGGCTGCTATGGAAGCCATCGAAGAGGTCAAGGAGATTCTTGAATTTAAAGATATCGTTGCAGATAACACCGTATCTAAGGTTTCAATCGTAGGTGCAGGTATGGAGACCCATCCAGGTGTTGCTTCTAAAATGTTCGAGGCATTGTCGGATGCCAATATCAATATACAAATGATTTCTACAAGCGAAATCAAGATTTCTGTTCTCATCGACCAAAACGATGCCGACCGTGCTGTTTCCGCTATTCATTCTAAATTCTTTGACTGATTATAATTATCAAAAGGCTGTTTTACCGAATCGGTAAAACAGCCTTTTTGATAGCTATTTATTAAAAATTAAGGACGTAATCTGTCACGGTCTCTCGGGAAGGCGGTTGCCTGTTTAATATTATCGAGTCCAAGGATATTTTGTACTATTCTTTCAAGTCCAAGGCCCATTCCGCCGTGGGGAGGCATACCATATTTATGCATTGTTAGATAATCTTCAAAATCATCAATATCCATTCCCCTATCCTGCATCTTCTTGACCTGCATTTCATAGTCATGAATACGCTGACCGCCCGTAGTTACTTCAAGACCGTTAAGGAGCATATCAAAACTTAGAGTATAATTAGGGTCTGAGGGATCTTCCATAGTATAGAAGGGGCGTTTTACGGTAGGATAATGTGTTACGAATACAATCGGTGCATTATACTCTTTTAAGAAGTATTCTCCAAGCCACTTTTCCTCTTCGGGGGCGAAATCAGGTTCTAAGAGTGAAAGTTCGCCCTGCTTTCCGGGATGTGCATCGGCAAAAAGTTTCTTTGCCTCCATAAACTTAATTTTAGGGAAACAGGTCAATTCAGGCAATCTATTACCCTGTCCTAAATACATTTCAAGTTCGGACGCATACTGCTCATTTAAAGTCTTAAAAATAAACTTAAACATTCTTGCTTCAAGTTCCATTAAATCTTCAAATGAACTGATAAAACCCATTTCAAGGTCAAGACCCTGAAACTCATTTATATGACGGTTGGTTGAGTATTTTTCTGCACGGAATACGGGGCCAACCGTAAATACCTTTTGAAAAACGCCAACCATTATCTGCTTATAGGTTTGGGGACTTTGATTAAGATATGCCTTCTGTCCGAAATAATCTACTTCAAACATATCGGCACCGCCCTCTGCACCTGCCGTTACCATTTTGGGCGGAACAAATTCTGTAAAGCCTTCCTGACGCAAAAACTCTCTAAAAGCATAGAGAACACCATCGGCAATTTTTAAAATAGCACGTGTCTTGGGATTGCGAAGAGCAATAATTCTGTTATCAAGCAGAGTGTTAAGATTAAGTTTTTCAATCTTCTTGTCGTTTCCTATCTCAATTGGAGGAATTTCTGCCTTGCCCGAAATCCGCTCCATATTATCAATGCGAATATCAAATCCAAGACGGCTTCTTTCCTCTTTAATCAGTGTTCCGTCAACAATGACACACTCCTCAACCGAGAAATCTTTGATATCGCATTTGGAAATTCCTTCCTCCCAAATGCACTGAAATACATTTCTCGAAGAGCGAATAATTACAAAAGCAAAACCGCTCATTTCTCTAATACGATGAAGCGAGCCTTTAACAGTAACCTTTTCCCCATCCTTAATTGAACCGTCATTAAAGCCTTTAATAATATAGGCAATATCGGTTGTATCAATTCTTTTTTCTGTGTTTAAAAATTCCATTTTAATCCTCCTAATATTTAGATAACACTTCGGTTATAATTTTATTAACAGTTTCCGGTTTCGCCTTTCCGCCGGTAGCCTTCATTGTTTGACCAATAAAAAATCCTAATACTTTTGTTTGACCTGATTTATACTGTTCAACGGTTCCTGGATTGCTTTCAATAACCTGTATAACAGCATTTCGTATTTCTTCGGTATCATCAACCTGCCAAAGTTCATTTTTATCAATGTATTGTTCAATATCAAAAGAGTCATCATTGAAAAACATTTCTTCAAAAACAATCTTTGCAGTTTGTCTGTTAATTTTTCCCTCTGCCGAAATCTTAATAAAATCGGTAAACTTTTCGGGAGAGAGTTTTATATCCTCCGCTTTTATTCCCTTTTCATTCATAAGATACATTATCTGATTTAGTATCCAATAGCGAACTTCTTTGGGTTCATTTGAAAGTTTGACCGTTTCTTCAAAAAGTCGTGAAAGATATTTAGACTCGGCAATTAACTTAGCATCCGCCCTCGTAAGCATAAACTCTTTAATGTACCGTTCTATCTTCTCGTCAGCAAATTCAGGCAACTCCTCTTTGACCTTTTTGACATATTCGTCACTGATAACAAGAGGCGGAATGTCCGGCTCCGGAAAATATCTGTAATCGGAGGCATTTTCCTTTGTTCTCATAGAAAAACTTTCGCCCTTACTATCATCAAAACGTCGGGTTTCCTGAATAACCTTGCCGTTTCGGTCAAGAATCTCAATCTGTCTTTTTTCTTCAAAAGTAATTGCTCTTTCAATTGCTTTAAAGGAGTTGAGATTTTTCATTTCAGTTCTCGTTCCTAAAGCATTACAGCCCTTTGGCTTTACAGACAGATTCACATCAACTCGCATTGAACCCTCCTGCATTTTACAGTCGGAAATTCCAAGGTACTCAAATATTGATTTGATCTTTATAAGAAAAGCAATAACCTCTTCCTTACAACTAAAATCGGGTTCTGTAACAATCTCTATTAGCGGAACACCGCAACGATTATAGTCGGTCAATGTACCAGACTCGCTATGAATAAGTTTGCCCGCATCCTCTTCCATGTGTATTTCGTGAATGCCAATATCTTTGACACCTTTTATTGTTTCGATTCTTACACTCCCGTTTTTAGCAAAAGGCAGATAAAGTTGAGAGATTTGATATGCTTTCGGAAGGTCGGGATAAAAGTAATTTTTGCGGTCAAATCTGTTGCGTGCGATTATTTCGCAGTTCAGAGCCACTCCTGCCTTAACGGCATAATTTAAAACCTCTGCATTAAATTTCGGAAGGGTCCCCGGCATACCAATACAGACGGGGCAACATTGGGTATTAGGCTCACCTCCGAATTTCGCTTTGCAAGAACAAAATATTTTTGATTTTGTTGCCAACTCAACGTGGACTTCGAGTCCTATCACAGTATCCCAATTCATCTTAACACCTCCGCAACATCTTTGTGATGAGGTGTTGCCGATTGATAGGCATACCCTATATCCAATATCTTTGCATCATTTAACGGTGCCCCTATAATCTGTAATCCTATCGGCAAACCGAGCGTGTCGAATCCACACGGCAGATTTATAGCAGGCAATCCGCAAAGATTTGCAATTACAGTATATATATCCGACTGATACATCTTTAAAGGGTCTTTTAAACTCTCACCGATGACAGGTGCAGCGGTAGGCATTGTTGGACATAAAAGTGCGTCATATTCTTTAAACAGAAGGTCAATTTTATGATTTATATAACCTTTAACCTTTAATGCTTTTAAATAAAATGCATCATAATATCCGCTTGACAAAACAAAGTTTCCAAGCATTATGCGCTTTTTAACCTCGCGACCAAAACCCTCGCTTCGGGTCTTAATATAAAGTTCTTCGATGCCATTTGTTGAATCGGCTCGATACCCGTATTTTACACCATCATATCTTGAAAGATTTGATGCTGCCTCGGCAGATGCAATAATATAATACGAAGAAACTACAAAATCAAGAAAATCAATATCAATAAAAGAAACCTCTGCACCCATACTCTTAAATATATCAAGGGAAGCAAAAATCTGTTCTTTTATAGCACCATCTGTGTGTTGGTTAAAACATTGATTGATAACCGCAATTTTTTTGCCCTTTATGTTGCCGTTTAGAGAATTCAGATAATCGCCCGTCTGATTGAGCGAAGTGCTGTCTTTCTCATCAACGCCAGAAATAATATCCAATATAGCCGCACAGTCCGATACATTCTTTCCAATTGGGCCAATTTGGTCGAGAGACGAAGCGTAGGCAATTAAACCGTATCTTGATACTAGGCCGTAGGTAGGTTTAAAAGCAGTAAGTCCGCAAAATGCAGCAGGTTGGCGTACGCTTCCGCCGGTATCCGACCCCAACGCAACAAGAGCCTCCCCGTTTGCAACTGCCGCTGCGGATCCTCCCGATGAGCCCCCCGCTACTCGGTTTTGATCATATGGATTTTTAACTGCACCGTAATATGAAGTCTCGCTTGTAGAACCCATCGCAAATTCGTCCATATTTGTCTTTCCGAACACAATCATTCCTGCTTGTTCTAACCTATCGATAACAGTTGCGTTGTATGGCGGAATAAAATCCGAAAGCATTTTTGAAGCAGCGGTGGTTAAGATACCACGTGTGCATATATTATCCTTTATTGCAATCGGCACACCTGCAAGAGGAGAATTTAACTCTCCCCTTTTAATTTTTAATTCAATTTCTTCGGCTTTGCGAAAAGCATCCTCTTCATTAACCGTAATAAAGGAGTTTAACTTACTGCTTTTAATGTTATTAAGCAGGTCTTTTAAAATATCAAGTGGAGAAAGTTCACCTTTTTTTATAATAGCACTCGTTTCGAGGGCTGTCATTCTTTTAATGTCCACGTCTGCCCTCCTATTCTACCGTTCGTGGAACCGTAAAACTGCCGTCAGTCTTCAAGGGAGCATTATCCAACAGTAAATCCCTGTCAAATGACTCGGCAACTTCATCATCTCGCATTACATTTGTAATGTCAAATATATGAGACAACGGTTCAATCCCTTCGACGTCAAGATTATTCAAAATATCGGTGTAGGTTATAACCGAAGATAGTTCTTTTTTTATACTCTCTTTTTCAACTTCATTTAACGAAAGTTTAGAAAGAGATTCAATATAACAAACTAACTGATCGTCAATAATCATATTATACGCCTTCCTTAAAAAAACAAAAAATCTTCCGCCCCAAATGGGACGAAAGACATAAACTTCCGCGGTACCACCCAAATTAGCCAAAAGGCTCACTCTAACAGATTAACGCTCTGTGCACGGTCGGTTCTACTTGCCACTGCTTTCTTCCGACTGCTCCGGAGGTCTTTCGCAGGGAACTGTTTATCGGCTTGCACCAACCGCCAACTCTCTTTAAAACAGAAACGCCGCTACTCTTTCCATCAACGCCAAAATGATTATATCAAAACTCCTTTTTACTGTCAATACAAATTTGAATTTTTAATTTTTGCTTTGTAAAAATTACCTTTAATATTTTTATTAAAAGCATAAACAATAATAATGCAAACGCAATAAATTAAAAAGGAGGGAAACTGAAATGGCAAAGAACGTAGTTCCCGAGGCAAAGGACGCACTCAACCGTTTTAAGATGGAAGCTGCTAACGAGGTTGGCGTAAATCTTAAACAGGGTTACAACGGAGACCTTACTGCAAAGCAAGCCGGTTCTATCGGTGGTCAGATGGTTAAGAAGATGATTGAGTCTTACGAAAACAACATGAAATAAGTTTTTTCACACTTTTAAACGGGCATCTGCTTTTGCGGATGTCCGTTTTTCCTTGACTAAAAAGAAAAATTATAATATAATGTTGAAAATGCTGTTACTTACCTTTAAGGCGGTGAAATTTTGAAGACACTAATTATCAGTTGTACTACCGGAGAAGGACACAACTCTTGTGCCAAGGCCATAAAAGACGTTTATGATATGAACAATTATGAATGTAAAATTGTTGATGGTCTTGCATTCATTTCTAATTTTGTTTCTAAATTTGCCGCTTGGGGCCACGTTCTGTTATACAGACATTTCCCCAAAATATTCAATTTGGGATACCGTCTCAGCGAAAAACACCCCTCGACTTTTTCACCCGGCTCAATTATCTATAAAATATTTTCAAAAGGGACTAAAAGGCTCAGAGACTATATAGTCGATAACAATTATGAAAGTGTTATCTGCACCCATCCCTTTGCGGCGGTAATCTTAACAGAAATGCAAAACCGCTACCATCTTCCGATTAAAACTTCATTTGTTGCCACAGACTATACCTGTTGCCCAAGCGTTCAAGATTCAAACCTCGATTTATATTTTATTCCCGATAAAAAACTAATTGATGATTTTTGTTGTGACCATATCGATACCGACAAAATTATTCCCTCTGGAATTCCGATAAAGCAATGTTTTTACACTTCAAAAAATAAAGTTGATGCCAAAAAGGCTCTCGGTATAAATGAGAATAACAAACATGTTGTAATGATGTGTGGCAGTATGGGATGCGGACCCCTTAAAAAATTGGCATTAAACATATCCGAGAAGGCTTCTGATAACTGCGAAATCACCGTTATCTGTGGCACAAACGAAAGTCTTAAAAAGTCTCTCGACAAAAATAATCCCAACCCACAAAAACTTCATATTCTGGGGTTTGTTAAAGATATGTCATCAGTTCTTGACAGTGCCGACCTATATTTGACTAAACCCGGCGGAATAAGCACAACCGAAGCAGTTGCGAAGGGCATTCCGATGCTTTTTGTAAACACCGTTGCTGCTTGCGAAACCTATAATCTTAATCATTTTATGTCATATAAAGTTGCAGAATGTGCAAAAACTGTTAAAGACCTTACCACAAAGTGCATTGAGTTGCTTGAAGATGATAACCGACTAACGAACTTTAAGAATAATTTATCCGATATAGAAAAGAAAAATTCTTCTTTAACAATACTTGAAGCCATAAAAAAACAGTAAAAAGGGATGCTCAGCATCCCTTTTTAATATCTCTTATTCTTTTTGCAACCTTGTAAATATCTCCGCCGCCCATAGTAATAACTATATCTCCGTCACAAACGGTATCCAGTATGGTTTTGACCGCCTCGTCAAAATCCTTGACTACTATGCAGTCACTTAACCCCGCCGCAATATCTTCGGATGAAATACCGTAGGTATTAACCTCACGCGAACCCATTATAGGTGTTAGTATTACCTTATCGGCAACAGCAAGAGCATTTATAAAATCGTCTTTTAGTAACGCAGTTCTTGAAAAAGTGAATGGTTGAAAAACAGCGATTACCCTTTTGTAACTTAAATCCTTCGCTGCATTAAGGGTTGCCATAATTTCGGTAGGATGGTGTGCATAATCATCCGCTAAAACAAAACCATCAAATTCGCCCAAAAATTCAAATCTTCTGCCTGCTCCGTTAAAACTTTCAATTGAGGACTTTATTCCTTTTGCGGAAACTCCTAAATAATGACAAACTGAAAAAGCAGCAAGGGCATTATACACATTGTGCTTACCGGGAACCGCAAGTTCAATATTAACCAAAAATTTTCCAGAAAGATAAACATCAAATGCAAATCCAAATTTTGAAGGTTTAATATTTTGGGCACAATACTCGGATTCTTTGCTAAATCCGAAACTGTGTTTTTCAACAGAAATATCTTTAAGTATGTTTACGCTTCTAGTGTCGTCGTTGTTAAAGAAACAAATCTTTGACATTGCGACAAACTGCTTAAAAGACTCACAAAGATTATCCATAGTCTTGAAGAAATCAAGGTGGTCGTTATCAATATTAAGTAAAACGCTAATGTCGGGAGAAAGTTCTAAAAAGGTGTTGACAAACTCACAAGACTCACAAACAAATATA
>JAZNJE010000097.1:0-9992 GCA_045577905.1 Acutalibacteraceae bacterium
CCTGTTCCATAATGACGCTGCACATACACCCGAAGCCCTGCCGAATATTCTGAAAAATCTTAAAGAGCAAGGCTATGAGTTCGTATTTATTGAGGACCTGATTTTAAAGGAAAACTATGAAATCAAGAATGACGGAACGCAATGCAAAAAAGACGACTGACGGCACATTTTGAGACAATAAGTACGATATAAAGAAAAAATTAGGCGCAACTTTAAAAAAAGTTGCGCCTCTTATCTTAGAATCAATAATCTTTAAATCTTCACTATCAGGGGTTCTTCGAATATTATTTAATAGTAGCCTTCGGTAGATAAGTATCTCGAACCCGAATCGGGGAAGATTGCAACAATATTTTTACCCTTGTTTTCATTGCGATTTAGAACTTTTAGGGCTGCCGCATAAGCCGCACCCGAACTGATGCCCACGAGCAGTCCTTCCTCTTTTGCCAAAAGTCTGCCGACTTCATAGGCGTCCTCGTCGGTTATGGTTAACACCTCATCTAAAATGGCGGTATCAAGCGTGTTAGGAACAAATCCCGCACCGATTCCCTGAATTTTGTGAGAGCCTTTAGGTCCGCCCGATAAAACAGGGGAAGCGGCAGGCTCAACACCGATTATAATAATATTGGGATTTCTTTCCTTCAAAAATCTGCCGATTCCACTTATTGTTCCGCCGGTACCGATGCATGCAACCAAAATATCAATTTTACCGTCAAGCGCATTGAAGATTTCGGGTGCGGTAGTATTATAGTGGGAATCGGGGTTGGCGGGATTATAAAACTGTCCTGCAATAAAAGCCCCTGTTTCCTTTGCAAGTTCTTCGGCTTTTGCGATTGCGCCCGCCATACCCAGCGCGCCTTCGGTCAGTATAATCTCCGCACCGTATGCCGCCATTAAAGAAATCCGTTCTTTTGACATTGAGTCCGGCATAATAATTACTATGCGGTATCCGAGAGCGGCACCTACCGCGGCAAGCCCGATGCCCGTGTTTCCGCTTGTAGGCTCAATAATTGTATCGCCTTTTTTGATTTTACCGCTGCTTTCGGCATCAAGAATCATATTAAGCGCCGCACGGTCTTTAATCGAACCAGTAGGGTTGGTATATTCAAGTTTTGCAAAAATTCCGCTTTTCAGTTTAAAAAGGGGAGTAGAGCCAACAAGTGACTCGTATGAAGAGTATATTTTCATAAAAAACACCTTTATATATTTTTGGTATAAATACATTTTACCACAAAGGTTTTACAATAGTCAAGAAGGGTCGAAAAACATTAAAAAATATACGGAATATGGTATAAAAATGAGATAAAATAAAAAATATAAAAAAGTGCTGAATTTTTATAAAAAACCCCTTGCATTTTATGAAATGTTATGATAAAATAAAACAGACAAAGTAGGAGGATTATTATATCCTTTTCACTTTGAAGGCTTTTGCCTTTAAAATTTCCCTCCGATGAGATTATCGGAAAGTGAATTTTGTATTTAAGGTATAGGAGGAAATTCAAATGCGAAACTTAAAGAAAGTAATTGCTGTGGTAGTAACACTTGTTATGCTTCTAGGCATTGCAGCGATATCTGCATCCGCAGCAGCAAATCCCACCGTAACTCTTCTCGGTAAGTCCGAAACGGGTATTACTGACGGTACAGAGGGCTACTATGAAGTAGTAGTTCATGTTGATGATGCCAACACAATGGCGGCCGGCGGTGCTATCGAAGGTATTGTAACCTATGATTCTACTCTGTTCACTTATGCCGGTGTTGAGGTTAATGACAGTATTAAGGCTCTTAACCCTGATACTGCTGTTGCTTTGGATAAAGGAGATGGTACCATCGCTTTCATTTGCGTAGGTAATGGTTCTGTTGAAGATTGGTTTATCTTGAAATTCGAGGTTAATAAAGCAGGAGAAGGAAATTTCACACTTAAACTCAAAGCAGCTGATGGCGAAAGTTATTTGACCGTTACTGCAGTTAACGAGACTACAACCGTTAAGAATGATGGATACATCAATATTAAGGGTGCTCAGTTAAAACTTATCGATAACGCTGAAACTCAGGACATTCGTTTTGTAGTTGACGTTGAGGAGAGCAAGGTTACAGGAAATGTTTCCGAAATCGGTGTTCTTCTTATGTATACAAAGCGTCTCGGACATAGAGAGTTAACAGTTGATATGGAAGATAAGACCGGTCTTGCAGTTGCAAGCAAGGTAATCGGCGAGGGAGTTGAAGTTCCTACCGGAGAATTTTACGCAAATGTTAACGGCATGGCAGTTGACCAACTCGGTGTAAAGATTTCTGCCCGTGCTTATGTTAAGGTTGACGATGTAGTATATTACAGCAACAACTACATTCTTGAAACCAAGATTAACAGCGGTTATGCTTCAAAGTCTGTTGTAGATGTTGCAAGAGCAGCGGCTGTTGACGCAAAAGCAAACTGCGAAGATGCTGGGAAAGTCGCAGCAATAGAAGAAATTCTTGATAAGCCTTCCATTACCGGAGATGACAGAATTGCTCTTATTGCATTCGTTAACGAGTACTACTCAGTAGCACTTGAACAATAATTTAACGGAGGTAATATGAAAATGAAGAAATTGTTTTCTGAAGCTGAAGTTGAATTTACCCTTCTTTCAGCAGTTAACGACATCCTGTTTCTAAGCGGAAACGGTTCTGATCTTGGAGACGCAGAAGATGGATGGGATGAAGGCTAAACCTTCAAGGTAATTGTGTATGGTAAAAAAATTTGCAATAATATTATTTGCAGGTCTTCTTGTATTTGCGATGGTTGCTTGTAAAGCCAAAGGTGGCACGGCAGACACTAATGGTTCGTCCACCTCGGCTCCGTCTTCAAAGCCTCTTGCACCGGTTGAAGATGGAGACGATCTTGGCGATGATTTTACATCTGACCAGGAAAGCAGTTTTGTAAGTGGTGTTGACCCTGACCTTGATTTTGGAGACTCGTCTAATGACAGTTCTTCTAATGAAAATTCGTCAAGCGATAGCACTTCAAGTGACAGCACATCGAGCGGCGACACATCAAGTGATGGTTCGTCAAGCGGCAACGCGTCAAACGACAGTTCGTCGGATGTAAGTTCTTCTACAAGTAGCGGCGACAGATGGACCTCTACCTACTAATCCTCATATAATACCTTTAAAACCCTTCGTTTATCGGAGGGTTTTTTTGTTATAATGAAACAGGTTAGGCGAAACAATTTTGTTTCGCCACAAAATCTTTGATTTTGCGACAAATTTTTACTAAAAATTTGTCCTTTTCCATTGAAATGAGTGTCGTGCAAAATTAAATATTATAATTTAATTTTGCTAAATCCACTTAACAAGTGGCTAGTTGAAACGCTTTTAGAGCGTTTCGACTAACTACAATCATTATAATCACAAACCTTAAAAGATTTAAATTGCTACCTATTATAAAGATTCGATTTTGCTATTATTTGCAGAATCTTGCATTTAAATTGAATTTATTGTATAATTGTGTTAAGGGGGCAGGCATATGAAATTTAAAAAATTTATATATTTGTTGCTAGCCGTTATCATTGCCTTCACAGTTGCGGCTTGTGGCAATAGTGATGTAAATATCAACGGCGAATCCTCGTCTATGCCGGCTTCTGTTAACTCTGATATAGATTCTATTGACGATACCGAAAAAAAGCATATTGACGACCCCGCAGGAGAAGGCCCGCTCCTTTACAAGGTAACAGACAGCGACGGCAATATTGCTTGGTTGTTTGGGTCAATTCACGTAGGTAAGGAAAGTTATTTGCCCCTGCCCGAATATGTTATCGATGCCTTTGAAGGCTCCGATGCATTAGCGGTGGAATGTGATATCGTAAACACCTACTATGAGCCCGATACAAACGATTGTTTTTATTCGGGCGGCTCTACAATAGATAAACATTTGACCGAAGAAGCCTATAAACTTTGGGTTGAAAGCATTAGCAAATCGGGTCAAAGCGGGGCTATTGCATTGCTAAAAAAATATAAGGCTGGCTTTTGGTACTCTTACTTTTCAAGTGAACTTGTTTCAGCCCTTGGTGCGAAAACCAAGCACGGTATTGATAGATACCTGATTTATTATGCCACCGATATCGGTATGGAAATTCAAGAGATTGAGTCGATAGATTATCAGTTGAAGTTGCAGTTGAATTTTTCTGATGCTATTGCACAGGAACTTTTAGTAGATATTCTTGAATGTCTGAATGACCAAGAACAAATTGCCGAGTATAATAAACAACTTGACGCCCTAATAAATGCTTGGAAAACCGGCGACGGGGTATATCTTGGCAAAGAAGAAGTTATAGATGAGGACTCATCCGAGCAGGAAAAGGCGGCATTTGAAGAGTATAATAAGGTTATGATTACTGACCGCAATATACGAATGGTAGAGTTTGCTGAAAACGCCCTAAAATCGGGCAAGGAGGTCTTTATTACTGTCGGTGCGGCTCATGTTTGCGGCGAGGGCGGAATGATAGATTTGTTGCGTCAAAAGGGTTATACGGTGGACCTTGCACGAACAAAGTAAAAAGAAAGCGATTGACAAATAGTCAATCGCTTTTAATGTTTGCTATGCTTTAAAAGAATAGTGAAGGAATAAGATAGGTTAAAACCGACATTATTATTCCTGCGGAAATGACACCGAGTGTTATTACCCAAATAGAACGACCGAATTTTACATTTAGTGCATTTGCAACGAGTGCGCCGGTCCACGCTCCGGTACCGGGAAGAGGAATTGCAACGAATGCATATAGACCAATAGAGGATGCTGTTTCTATCTTTCGGCTTTTATTCTCGGCCTTTTCATCAAGTTTAATTACAACCTTTCTAAGCCACAGAAAATTCGTCTTTTTAATAAAATTGAAAATCTTTCGTATAAAAAGCAGAATAAACGGAATCGGCAACATATTTCCGATAACGCATATCGGGAAGGCTACCCAAAAATCCACCCCAAGGAGTGCTGCAGCAACAAGTCCGCCTCTGAGTTCCAATATAGGTAAAATCGATACAATAAAGATTATAAGTTCAGCGGGTACTGTTGATTTAAAAAAGTTTGTAAGTGCTTCTACTATTCCGTCCATTTAAAAACCTCGCTTAAAATTTGTTGTAAATCATTTGGAATTTCGCCGCCTGTGATGGGAATATATACTAAGAAATATGCAAGAAGCGCGCAACAAATGAGTAAAAGAACAGAAATAACCAGAAGAGCGATATGGGTACCTTTTTGGGGACGCCTTTGCCTTTTGTTAATTTTCTTTTCTTCTTTCTGCTCATCTTCATCTTCGAAAACAGACATATGGGTCACAAATCCCGAAGAGTGGCTTTCAACTGCCTCAAAATTGACCTTGGCGGTGTTTTTACTATGCTCTGCTTCAATATTGTTGTCCTGTGTTGAAGATTCCAAAGATGGAGTTTCTTCGGCCGAAGAGTCGAACTTTTGAGCCTCGCTTTTTTCTAAATCCCTTTCGGATTCTATGGTCTGTTCAGATGTTCGGTTATCCGTATCTAAATTTGTGGTCGGCAAAACAACACCTTTTCCTGCCGAAACGCTTACCGACTCTCCCGATTCTGACGTAACAGAGGTAATGCCTTCGCCTTCTTCGGGCAAACCGGATAATTCCTGACGTGCGGTGTTTAATATATTGGAGTTGTCTATTATAGGATTATTTTCGCTTTCATGACGTAATCGTTCGTTATATAATTCGACTTGATTTATGTCGAAAATATATTGGTGTATATACAACCGCATAACCTCGTGGCGAAGAGTCCTGTCGGAGGATACTACAATTATTGATTGCTTTCCGCTCTCAATAATAAAACCGCCGTATTGTCCTTGCTTTGTAACAAGCGGCAGACAACCGCGAGGTGCCTTAATTTCATCACTTGATTTTATTGAATAAGCGGCTTTATTGATATCTTCATAATTATAGCCTATTGCGGCACTTAGAATTTCCGCACCGTTTTTTTCGCCGATAAGGTCGGTAACCAGCAAAATCACGCGGCTACGGGAAACGTCACGGGAAAGTGCACTGACAAGAACTTTTGCAGAATCAACATTATCCTTAAAAATTCTCATTCTGCAACATCCACTCAAATTAAATTCGAGTTCAAAGTCGCCAGAGGTCTTATAATAAATAATATCAACCTTTAAATTTCCTATCACTTTAAAACCTCCTTTTACTCCGCAGATTGGGAATCACTATTGTTTTGAGTATCCGAACTTGCATCATCGGAACTTACGTCATCGGAACTTACGTCATCGGAACTTACGTCATCGGAACTTACGTCATCGGAACTTACGTCATCCGAACTTGCATTATCCGAACTTGCATTATCGGAACTTGCATCATCGGAACTTACATCATCGGAACTTACGTCATCGGAACTTACGTCATCGGAACTTACGTCATCGGAACTTACGTCACCCGAACTTGCGTTATCGGAACTTGCGTTATCCGAACTTGCATTATCCGAACTTGCGTTATCCGAACTTACATTATCCGAATTTGAATTATCGGAACTCGAATTATCAGTATTTGAGCCATTGGGGCGTGAAACCGAGTTATCGGGTTGGGAAGGAATTGAGGGCTTATATCCTTCAAGTCCTTTTGAATCGTACCACGCCTGCGGATATCTCGGGTTGGTGTTAAGGGTTGCCGAAGATGCGCTAAATACAACCGATTCACCCGGGCGAACCATTCTTGCCATAATTACAAGACGGGCATCGGGAAAATCGTTTATGCAGGTTACAAGGGTAAGAATTCGGTCATTTGCGATTACATTAACGGGAGTGTTAATGATTGAACGTTCACGAGCCTCATCTGTCCAATTGATAAAGTCTTCCTGTGTTTCAAAATTCGGTAAGGTGTAATTGTAAAGGTATCCGTTATCGTCAGAAGCCTTTGAATTTGTCACCATAATGGCAAAGATTCGATAAGATTGATTTTCGGTCAGAGTTGTAAGAGAGATTGTTGGAGAGGAATGATAAGAACTGAGCCGTTTATATTTCTTTAAGGAGCCGAACATAGAGCCGTCCTTCATATCGTGACCGTATATCGTAAGGTTTTGTGAGGGGGCTTCCGACAAAAGAGAGCATCGGTAGTCAAAGAAAAGTGCACCGTAACGGCTTTCCTCTTTATTCATATTATGATTGATATAATAATCATTATTATCTGTTTGATAAACAGGATTATTTACCTCGGTGTCCGCAATGGTAATCCAAGCCCGGAAATCTTTATTTTGTTCGGTAAAGGGAATGGTCGATGTAAAGACGTTATCTTCATTTCGATTACCATCAAAATACCATTGTTGCCTTGCGTTTTCTATAATGGAGCGTTCTTTTCCGTCGGCAAAAAGTTGTGTGCATATTACGGCGGCACAAACAATAAGTGAAACCAAAGAGACAAGGAAGGCGCTTTTTATAAAGATTCTTTTTGTGCCGTCGTTCTTTAACGGGATAACATTCTTTATGAATGCCAAAAACTTAGTTATAGTTTCTTTGAGCGATATTTTTTTATTTAATACGGGGGTGTCATCAACCGCGACAGTTTCATCTTTAACCTTGGCGGCATCATCGTTAACCGAGTCCTTTTTTGACAGATTGAACTTAAAAATTCGTTTAATTGCATCTGCCGCAGAGGTCCGCAGATATGAAATTCGGGTTTTGATGGCAAATTGTTCCTCAAAAGCAGAGTTTTCTAAAATAACCGAATCCTCTTCACGGTCAAAAACCAAATAATTTGTATAGGCAGGGTTTTCTGCTTTGATTTCTGCTGGATTTTCCGCCTCCATAACCGTCTCAAAGGGTGTCATTGCCGCTAAGCGGGTTGGATATGCGTCAGAATATTCTTTTATGAGCGTCAAAGCGTTTGAAACCGCTGCGTGTCTGATTCGGTCACGGCCAGACTCACATGGAAGAGAAAGAGCCGAAACCATATATCCGTTTTTATCTGCAAGAGCGATAAAAACAGTGCCGACCGGCTTTCCCTCGCTGGGGGAGGGGCCGGCATTACCGGTAATTGAAACACCTATTGCAGAGTTGCTGATATTTCTGACCTTCTTTGCCATTTCAACGGCGGTTTCACTGCTAATAGCAGAATAGGTCTCTATAATATCTGCGGGCACCTTTAAAATTTCTGTCTTTATTCGGTTTGAGTAGGCAGAAATACCGTATTCAAATACGGCAGAAGAGCCGCTGATAGAGGTTATCGCTTCGGAAAGCATACCTGCGGTGCAAGATTCTGCGGTAGAAACGGTAAGCCCTTTTTCGATAAGTGTATTTACAACCTTTTCAATAGAGTTGTCCCTGTCAGTATTTTTCAAGGTTGGAACAACATAGTTTTCAAACATAGGTTTTAAAACCTTGGCATCAATAGGCAGAAGAATGATGCGATTATCGGCGGTATTAAGGGAAAGTCCGCAACAGATACCCGAATCGTTTTTAATAGACTCGGCACCACTTAGTGAAACGGCTGCCGCAAGATGCTCCTCGGAGGGGACAATACCCAATTTATCGCAATATTCCAAAACGGTATTAAATTGCACCTCGTCACGCACAAGGGAGAGATTTAATGCTCTTGCAAGTGCAGTTTTGGCAATCGAGCCAAGTTCGGACTCGACACCTCCGATTATAAAAATAAGTTCAGAGCGGGAAACCGCCTTTAAAATAGAGTTCTTAACCTTTTCAAAATTTACTTCCAAATGGCTTTCAAAGACGGTTTTATGGCCGAGGTCAAACAGTCTCTTTGAAAGGTATTCGCTAAGAGAATCGTAATGACCTTCGGGCAGGTCGTTTGGTGTAATAAAAATCAGTTCGGTATTCATTTCACACTCCGCTAAACAATTAGTTCATAGGTTATTCCTTCAATAGCACGTTCAATTAAAGGTTCAATATCAAGTCTTTTTTCGGCTATTTCACAAAGTTCAATAGTGGGTTTGGTTTTTGGATGTTTGGGCGTGAAAACCGTGCAGCAATCCTCAAACGGCATACACGAGGTTTCAAAGGTGTCAATCATACGCGCAATGCGGATGATTTCTTCCTTATCGCTTCCGATTAACGGGCGAAGTACGGGCATATCGGTTACAATGTCGGTACAACCGAGTGCCGAAAGGGTTTGGCTTGCGACCTGACCGAGGCTTTCGCCGGTAATCAACGCACCGCAATGCTTGTGTGCTGCAACCCTCTCGGAAATCCTCATCATCATCCGTCTCATAATAAGTGTAAAATATTCTTCTGGACAGTTTTCTGCGATTTTTTCCTGAATTTCGGTAAAGGGAACGATTGCAAGATTGATTGCTCCGCTGTATTCGGCTACCTTTCCGAGTAGGGTTTTAACCTTTTGCTCTGCACGGAGACTTGTGTAGGGAGGACTTGCAAAATGTATTGCGTTAAGCCTCAGACCCCTTTTTGCCATTTTCCAAGCGGCAACGGGACTGTCTATACCGCCCGAAATGAGCACTGCTGCTTGCCCTGCGGTACCGACCGGAAGACCGCCGGCTCCGTTTTTCTGTCCGCCCCTTATGTAGGCGGCAAAATCTCTCACCTCTACGGTAATTATTTCGTCAGGGTTGTGAACATCTACCCTAAGATGAGGAAAGGAAGAAAGAAGAGCGCCACCGACCTCTCTTGCAATTTCGGGAGAGGTAAGGGGAAATCTTTTATCGGCACGTTTTGCCTCAACCTTAAAGGTTTTAATACTTTTCATGGTGTCGGCAAGATAAATCGGTGCCGTTTTCAGTATTTCTTCTATGTTTTTTTCACAAACAGCCGCCCTTGAAAAAGCCGCAATTCCGAAAACCTTTGATGTGGCATTAAGTGCCGCTTCAAAATCAAAGTCATCGCTTTTAGGTTCAACATAAACGGTAGATTGTGCCTTTTTTATTTCAAAATCTCCCAGGGGAGAAAGTTTTTGTTTAAGATTTCTTATGAGAGCATCCTCAAAGACATTACGGTTAAGGCCTTTAAGGGCAAGTTCGCCGTTTTTGATAAGTATAAT
>JAZNJE010000098.1:0-7206 GCA_045577905.1 Acutalibacteraceae bacterium
GGCGTATCATGCGTTTTGCCAAGTCGTATATTTTGACAGGCTCGCCCATATCAAAGATAAATATCTCGCCACCCTGCCCCATACAACCGGCTTCGAGCACCAAGTTACATGCCTCGGGAATAGTCATAAAGTAACGAATAATCTCCGGGTGGGTCACTGTTACGGGACCACCCTCCTCAATCTGTTTTTTAAATAGAGGAATAACGCTTCCGTTACTACCAAGGACGTTTCCAAAACGAACCGCCACAAACTCGGTATTGCTTTCTCTGTTCATCATCTGAACGACCATTTCGCAAAGACGCTTTGATGCACCCATAATATTTGTAGGGTTAACCGCCTTGTCGGTTGAAATGAGAACAAATTTTTTAACACCATATTTAGCGGCAGCCTTTGCCATTTTGTAGGTTCCGAAAACATTGTTCTTTATCGCTTCGTTGGGACTATCTTCCATCAAGGGAACGTGCTTATGAGCCGCCGCGTGAAAAACAATTTCGGGTTTGTACCGTCCGAGCACCCTATCAAGTCTTGCGGTATTTCTTACCGAGCCGATAAGGGTTACAAGGTCTAAATTAGGATATGTCCTTTGAAGTTCAAGTTGAATATCGTATGCATTGTTTTCATATATATCAAAAATAATAAGGGTTTTTGGACGGCTCTTCGCAATCTGTCGGCAAAGTTCACTGCCTATCGAACCGCCGCCACCGGTAACCATTATTACCTTTCCCGAGACATAGCCCAATATTTCTTCGGTATTTACCTTAATGGGGTCCCTGCCAAGCAAATCGAGCACATCAACTTTTCTCAGTTTGCTGACAGTAACCTCTTCATTAAGCACCTGATACATTCCCGGTACAACCTGAACCTTGCATCCCGTCTTACTGCAAATTTGCAAAATGTCAGCTTTTTCCTTAGGCTCAATGCTCGGAATAGCAACAATAATTTTGTTGATGTTATACTTTTTAACGGCATCGGGAATAAAATCACGGTTACCTACAATCGGAACCCCGAGAAGGCTTTTTCCGATTTTGCCGCGGTCATCGTCAATTATGCAACGAACTCGGTTTTTTCCAAGATAGGTGCTTGTTTTGAATTCCTGAACAAGGCTTCTGCCCGCTTCCCCTCCGCCTATAATCATTACGTTGCTTCGCAAAGTTGCAGTTCCGACTTCGTCAATCTTTTCTGCAATTGTAATGAGCGAACGGTATGAAAACCGTGTAATGCAGGTAAAAAGAAAACTCAATATTACGCCGATAACATAATGTGTGTCCCAAAATACGGGTTGAACAATATACTTATAGGCAATCAAAAATGCAGAAATTGCCGCATAAGACAGCACTATGCGGAAAAGTTCCTCTGTGCTGGCATAACTCCATAGTCGGTTATAAAGTTTAAGCAGTGCAAAAACAATAACAACTGCGCCACACAAAAAAAGAATATTCTCTTTATATGCCTCAATCAGTTCCTTGCTTATGCTTACGAATTTAAAATCAACACTTATCCAAAGAGCAAAGAAAAAGGAAACTGCTACGCCGAAAATGTCGAGCAGGACCATAATGATTATTTTTTTTACACTATCTATATCAAGTCTATTTACAGATTTCTTCATATATTCTGCACATCCTTTGATTTAGCAGGGCATATCCCGCCTATCAATAATTGCCATTATCTAACATTTTACCATATATATCTATAATTTGCAACATTTTATTGATATATACCCTATTACCCTAACCTTATTACATTAGGCATTATTCCCTGTTCGGTCAGGTCTATCTTGGCATAACTCGTCCCTTCAAAACCGCCCCTGCCGATAGACCCCGGATTAACAAAATATCTTCCGTCTGCATATTCTGTTAATGGTATATGTGTATGACCGAAAAGAACAAGATCGGCTCCCGAACTTTCGGCGGCATTATAAAGTCTTTCTTTTCCGTACTTTACGCTGAATGTATGACCGTGACAAAAAAGGATTTTTTTGCCGTACAAGTGGGTCAATTCAACCGTAGGATATTCGGAAAACCCGTCACAGTTGCCTGCCGCTATGTGAAAAATGCGGTCTGTATAAATACAGACCAGGTCTTCTACGTCACGAACACAGTCCCCCAAAAAGAAAATGTGTTTTGCATCGGGATTCTGTTCTATTGCCTTTTCAATTTCGGATACTCTGCCGTGCGAATCGGATATTACTAAAATATACACAAGCATCCTCCGTTCATTTATTACTTTAAATATTCATATACTTTATTATATTTTGTTGATGTGGTGATTTCAATGCAAAATAATGATATTAAGAAACTTTTTTCCGATTCCGACCCCGAAAAGTTAATGAAAAATCTATCCAAAGACGAGCAAAGGCTATTTAACTCCCTTTTAAACGACAAGGAAGCAAGAAACAAGTTTTTATCTTCCGACGAGGCTCAAAAAATACTAAAAATGCTGTACGGAGGTTAAATTATGCCCGATTTGACCGAACAACTGTCCTCTATGCTTTCCGACCCTCAGGGTATGGAAAAAATCCGAGCCATGGCCCAGTCTCTTATGGGCGGAGATTCTTTGCCCGCTGCACCTACGCCTTCGGTCTCGGAAACTCCCGCCTTTGATATATCTAAACTCGCTGCCTTAACACAAGGTTTTAAAAACCGAGCCGATGACTCCCGAATAAATCTGCTCGTTGCCTTAAAGCCCCACCTTTCACAAGAAAAGCAGACTCGTGTAGATAAAGCTGTCAAAATTTTAAAACTTTTAGAACTTGCACCCCTGCTTTCGAAATTGGGAATTTTTGAGCCGTGAGGTAACCGAATATGAGCGATATAACCAAAGACGAATTTGAAAAAATGAAGAACCTTGCGGCAGAACAGGTAATGGCTTTTCATAAGAGAAACGGCACAGTTCCCATATCAAATTATGCCCCGCCCCCCAAAAACACTTCCCCTACCCCGCCGATTACGGCGTCGGAAGAAGACCCGCCACCTTTACGCCGTAGCAGTCCTGCCGCCTCCCTTATGAAGTATCTTAATTTCTCGGAAATGCTGAAAAACGGCGATTCTCTTTTGCTTCTCGGACTAATTTTTTTACTATCGGCAGAAGATGCCGACGAGACACTTGTTCTTGCTCTGGCGTACATATTACTTTGAGTGGCGTACACTTTTGTCTATAACTCTATTTGTTACAAAATTTTATCTTTTTTTATCTTTTTTTGTTATTATGTAAACGTAAATAACCAATATAGTTATCAACATTATCCACCGAAATATTAACATCTTGAACTAAAAATTGTCGGCAATTAAGCATATCGAAGCCAAAAAAATGTTAATAACTCGGTGGAATTTGTTAAAACCCTTATTTATTGGTTATAATAATTTAAAACTTTATGTCAATCGTTTTTTATAAATTGAGGGTTTTCGACATTCAAAAGAATGATTTACTTTTTTTGATTTTTGCTGTATAATTGACCTGGCATTTCCCCTCTATCTCTTATTGAGGATGTGAAAGTATGAATCGGTTTTCCCGAGTTCTGGCTTTACTGCTTTGTGTGTTTTTGGTCTTTTCGCTTTTGTTTGGTTGTTCCTCTAAAAAGGAATATACCTTAAACGAAATTACCGATACTTTAAAAGGTTTTTCTTCCGATATCAGTTGGAACCAACTTAACGGCGAACAACTTTCATCTTACTTTCAGTTCGGAAAGGATAAAACCGACGGTTTTTCGGTATATGTTAATGCCGCAGAAGAACATTTTGACATTATCGCCGCTGTAAAGCCCTCATCGCCCTCTGTGCGAGATGAGATTATACGAGGCCTTTCCTTTGCAAAAAGCAATGCTCTCGATAACTACCGTTCAAACAACGAATCGGAGTACAAAAAAATTATAGATGCTCCCCTTGTTGAGGTTAACGGCATTCTCATTTTGGTTATTATGGATAACTACGAAGCAATAGAAAAATATTTTAAACAAATCGGTGCAAAGCCACCCAAAACAAAATAAGAAGGCAAAAACCTGAAGGGACGCTGCTTTAAGAAGCAGTGTCCCTTTGTTTTTTAATCCTTGTATTTTAAATCGGAAACCGACCAGTTCATTAAAACGGTTTCCATATCGGCTGCAATTATTTTCGCACTCTCCAAATCGTGTTCTTTATAATTTCCACACTCACGCGCAGTAGCACCCGGGATGTCCCCCTCAAAATTTTTGATAAAGGTCATAGATTCCTTTACAATTTCTATTGCTCTCTCCCCCGATATGCTGTCGCGGGTCAAAAAATAAAAACCCGTTCTGCAACCCATAGGACCAATATAGATAATACTGTCCTCTTCCTTTTGGCTTCGGGCAAAGGTTGCAAAAATATGCTCTATCGTATGTGCCGCCGCTACCGGAAGATAGTCCCCTTGATTCGGCAACTTCATTCTTATATCGTAGGTTATAACATCGCCGTCTATCCGGGAAATATACATTCCTTTTTTAAGGGTATCGTGGTTTATTTTAAAACTTTCAATCTGTTTCATATACTCACCCGAAAATTTTCACTCATTAAATTTTATTATATCACACTTAAAATACTTTGTAAAGAAATAACTTTTTTAAATATTTTTCACAAATTTTATTAACTTTTGCTTGACAAATTGTGCAATATATGGTATATTAAAGATGCAAAGAAGAGACGATGAAAAAATCACAGCGAAAGGAAAGGACTGATACCCGTGAACAGGGAAATCGAACCGAATTTTATTGGTAGAATTAAATAGAAAGGCGGTGAGTCCAAAGTACAGTTAAGTTTTTAAACCCGACATAAAAAAATTGTTTTTTGAAAGCGGTGAGTCCAAAAATTTATTAGTATTGTGTGCCCGATAAAATAAAAAAAGATAAGGGTGAGTCCAAAGATTTATTAAGGATATAATGAAGTTTTGACTTTGATCGTAAAAAGCAGTTAAATACAGTTAAAATATATAGGTGATTCCAATGAAATAAAATCGTTCAAATAAACGAAAGGAATAAGGTCCAATGAACGAGATAATTTAAGCCAACCGTGTTTGTGATGCGGTTGGCTTTTTATTTTTTTCGATTATTTAGTTTGAATTTAGAGCATAGTCCGTCTTAAAGTATCACCATCAAGGGAAGATAAATATGCGGGAGGAATGTCGAACAAGGTTTTACAGCCCCTCATTCCTTCCTTTTTCATTCTATCGGCGGCACGAGCAACCGAAACCAGAACGCTTGCCGTAAATTCGGGGTTAGAATCAAGTTTTAAACTGTATTCGATAATGTGACTGTTCTCGCCGTTTATACCCGTTTTGCCGCTTCTGATAACAAAACCGCCATGTGCAATTTTACTGTGGTCACGAATAAGTTCTTCCTTTGTAATAAAATGAACTATCGTTTCATATTCGGCAAAGTAGTTGGGCATATTTTTAATTTCCGCCTCTATCCTCGCCTTATCGGCAGACTCATCGGCAACTACAAAGCACTCTCTTATATGCTTTTCTCCTGCCAAAAGTTCAGGATTTTCGCCGTTTCTTACCCTTTCAAGTGCACTTTCAATGGGAATGGTGTATTGCTTTGCATCAAGCACGCCTTCTATTCTTCTGATTGCATCAGAATGTCCCTGACTTACCCCCTTGCCCCAAAAAGTATAATCCTTACCGTCGGACAAAATTGCAGAGGCATAAAGGCGGTTAATGGAAAACATACCGGGATCCCAACCGCTTGAAATTACCGCAATATTTCCACCCTTCAAGGCAGAAGCGTTTACCCTCTCAAAATGTTCGGGGATTTTTGCGTGGGTGTCGAAACTGTCAACTACGGTAAAATGCTCGGCATACAGAGGTGTCTGCACAGGCAGGTCGGTAGCGGAACCTCCGCAAAGGATTAAAACATCTATTTTGTCCTTAAATTTCATAACCTCATCTGCCGGATATACCGGTACACCGGTTTTTGTTATAACAGATGCGGGGTCGCGTCTTGAAAATACAGCAACAAGTTCGGTATCGGTGTTTTGGCGAACTGCCGCTTCAATTCCTCGTCCGAGGTTTCCGTATCCCATAATAGCAATTTTAATTTTCATCTTTATCACCTTTTATAAAACAGTAAGAAGTGTAGAAATATCAGAAATTACCGTTTCGGTTTTTTCGAGCAGAATTGATTTGTTTTCTTCGGTTTTTGCAACTCCTACCGAGCGAATACCGCCGTTTTGTGCAAAAATCATATCGGATAGAGTATCGCCCACCATAACGACCTCTGTCTTTTGGAAGCCATAGTCGGCACAGAGTTTATTTATCATAAAGGGGTCGGGCTTGTTGGGGTGTGTGCCGTCATCGGTAAAGATAATATCAAAATACTCGAAAATCCCAAGTCCCCGGAGGCATTTTTCGGTCATAAATGGCCCGTCAGAGGTAACAAGTACAATCTCGATACCCTTGTCTTTAAGACCCTTCATAACCTCCTTGATTTTAGGTGTTGTGGGAATAATCTTTCCCGCATCTACCGAGTTATGATAGGCGTTTATGGTAATTTCGGTTAGTTTTTCTATATCGCACCTATATCCGAATTCTTTCAAAACCTTTGCAGTATCCTCTGCCATATCACGGTAGGTGCCGAAACAAAGGGAACCCAAAATTGATGCAGTGCCATCCTTTACTCCGAGAGCCTCCAAAACCTTTTTATCGGATATATCGGTTATTCCGAGTTCCTTCATTATAACCTCGGTGGCACGAACGGCAACGGGAATCCAAAACCTCTCAAAATCAAGCACCGTTCCGTCCTTATCCAAAATAACTGCCTTCGTCTTCATAAAAAATTCCTTTTCATAAAACTCCACAATAGATTTTACCACCAAACCGTCCGTTTAGCAATATATTTTTTAAAAACGGGATTTATCACGGCAGAGGTTATTATATATAGGAAAAAGGCTCTGCGGAAATCCACAGAGCCTTGAAATACCTGCAAATACGATTAACGTTTGCTGAACTGAGGTGCGCGACGAGCAGCCTTTAAGCCGTACTTCTTTCTTTCCTTCATTCTCGGGTCACGAGTGAGGAGTCCTGCTTTCTTTAAGACAGGACGAAGTGCCTCATCATATTGAAGAAGTGCACGAGAGATTCCGTGACGGATAGCACCTGCCTGACCGGTAACACCGCCGCCTGCAACACGACAGATAATGTCGAACTTGCCGAGGGTGTCGGTGAGGTTGAGGGGCTGACGAACGATGAGTTTTAAGG
>JAZNJE010000099.1:0-5497 GCA_045577905.1 Acutalibacteraceae bacterium
ATATAAATGCACTCGGTAAAATTGACCGACGTATGCCACCGTCTCCTCAGGTATTTACCAAAATTGTTGCTAAAAAGATTTATTCGGTATCTTCAAAGATTATTTTTGTAATGAGAAATCTTTGGAGTGGAAAAAACAAGAAAATTAAAACTCTGTATATGCAGTCAAAAAACCGTTCAGAACTCGTTGCGACATTTTTGGCTGTTTTGGAACTTGTTAAAGCAAACCGTGTAAAGGTTAGCGGAGAAGCTGACGATGTTGAGGTTGTTCTTATTAAGGAGAAAAAGCATTGATGGAGAGAAAAGAACTTATTAAAGCAATTGAGGCGGTCGTGTTTGCAGGCGGAGAGCCCGTTTCTGTTGACAGAATTGCGACTGTATTTGAGATGTCGGTAAAAGAGACCGAAAAGGTAATGAATGAGGTTGCGGAGCATATTGAAACTTCCGATTTTGGCATTGCCTTAATTCGGCTTGACGATGCATATCAATTTGTTACAAAGACTGAATATGCCCCGTATATAAAGACTGCATATGAAATTAAAAGGAGAACACCGCTTTCTCCTGCGGCATTTGAGGTTTTAGCGGTTGTTGCATACAACCAGCCTGTTACCCGAGCCTTTATTGAGCAGGTTAGGGGTGTTGATTGCTCGGCAGTTGTTTCAACCCTTATCGAGAAAGATTTAATTGAGGAACGCGGAAGACTTGAACTGCCGGGCAGACCTCTTTTATATGGCACCACAAAGAATTTTTTACGGTGTTTTTCTTTAACCTCGCTGGACGAACTCCCACCGCTTCCTGATAAAACGCCGACTGCTACCGATTATGCCGAACAGTTAGAGGTAAGACCCGATTTATAACGTATATTTTTCACTTTATTACAGATAATTGTGAGGGTGATATTTTGATATTTTTGTATATTGCGGGAGCAATTATACTACTACTTATTTTGCTTTTGCTTACAAAGATAAAATTGAATCTTGAAATTCAAAACGGTAAAGAAACCGAACTGTCTTTATCGGTCGGTTTTATTGGAATAATCCGTTTGCCCAAGGAAAAGAAAAAGCCTCCCCAAAAAACCGGTGGGGGAAAGAAAAAAACAAGCACTAAGTCGCTTTTTGACAAATTAGGTCTTAAAGTGAAAACCTACGACGACGTTCTTGAGGTTTTAGACCTGATTAAGAACATCCTTGAAAAATTCAAGGCACTTATGAAGCATATTGTAATAAAACACTTTAAGTTCGATATAACGGTAGGTGATGCGGATGCGGCCGCAACCGCAATAAAGTACGGAGTTATTTGTTCTGCGGTATATCCTATTGCAACTATTCTTTCGAACTGCTTTACCTTTAAGCCTGACTACATCAATGTTACGGCGGGCTTTGGAAGAGAGCAAACCGAAATTTACTTAAAGACAAAACTCTCGGTCAGAATTATATATCTGATTGGCTTTTTGTTTTCAACGATTAAGGAATATATCAATTATAGAAAAGGAGTATAAAAATGGCTGAAAGAAATATTGAAGGAATTATGAATATTACTATGGAAAACCTTAAAGCAATGGTTGATGCCGATACAATTGTCGGAACACCCGTTGTTGTAGGAGAGGTAACCCTTATTCCCGTATCAAAGGTATCCTTCGGCCTTGCAACCGGCGGTTCCGATTTTCCAACCAAGCAGAACTCTGTATTCGGAGGCGGCGGCGGTGCGGGAGTTTCTGTTAACCCAATTGCTTTTATC
Organism: Acutalibacteraceae bacterium; assembly: GCA_045577905.1. Classification (GTDB taxonomy): domain Bacteria; phylum Bacillota; class Clostridia; order Oscillospirales; family Acutalibacteraceae; genus SFWF01. Next base: position 1,737 of record JAZNJE010000099.1, read on the forward strand.
TGCATTAGCGGGACCAATGTTAAAATGCTTCAAGTAAACGAGGAACGCACTCCCGTTGATAAACTTATCGAATCTGCTCCCGAAATAATTGAAAAAATAAAAGAGTTTCTTACAAAGAAAACTGTAATAGAAGAATAATAGTACCCCTTCAATCAGTAGAATTTATTGATTGGAGGGAGTTATTATAAAGTTTGTCAAGATTATTGTTGTTTTTTCACTCATTCTTTTATCTATGCCTATCGGTGCCGAAGGCGTCAGCATAACGGCTCGTTCAGCCATTGTTATAAATGCGGATACGTTGGAGGTTCTCTATCAAAGTAATGCCCAAGAGAGACTTTCTATGGCGAGTACTACCAAGATAATGACAGGGTTGCTTTTAGCAGAAAGTGGCAGACTTGATGAAACGGTGTGTTGCACTAAGGAAATGGTTTCGGTAGAAGGTTCGTCCCTTGGACTTAAAGCGGGAGACTATATTACCGCACGAGACCTGCTATATGGACTAATGCTTATGTCGGGCAACGATGCCGCTAATGTCACAGCCTATTTTATTTCGGGCAGTGAGGAGGCCTTTGCCAATCTTATGAACGATAAGGCAAAGAAAATTGGGCTTAAAGATACACATTTTGTTACTCCGTCGGGATTGGATGCGGAAGGTCATTATACAACCGCTTATGATTTAGCGCTGTTGACAGCCTATGCCCTTAAAAACAGTGAGTTTAAGGCAGTTTGCGGTGCATACACCGCCACTATTCACTTCGGGAATCCGCCCCTCAAATATACTATTAAAAATCACAATCGACTTTTGGCTGAGTATGACGGCTGTATCGGCGTTAAAACCGGCTTTACAAAAAAGTCGGGAAGATGCCTTGTAACGGCGGCGGAAAGAGACGGTGCAAAGATTATTGCGGTAACCCTGAAAGACCCCAATGATTGGCGAGACCACAAACAACTTTTGGATTACGGATTTTCTTCGATTGTCCCCTGCAAAAAAGAGGTTCCGGATAAAAACATATCGGTTTTGGGCGGGACCGAAAAGGGTATTTTGTGTGCAAAACCTTTTGAAATTTACTGCAAAGAAGAAAATATAAATCGCTTTTCGCTCGTTTATGAACTTCCCGATTTAACCTTTGCTCCAATAGAAGAAGGGGAGATATTGGGTAAGGTATGTTTGATGCTTGGTGACATTAAGGTTGCCGAAAAGGCATTGTCTGTGAAGTGCGGAGTAACGCAGAAAAACGAGAAAAAACCTTCTTTTCAATATAAAATTATATTTTTTATAAAACAGATATTTTGCAATTTTTAGGAGAAAAATATGAAGGATAACAAAATAAGACTGCAAAAGTTTCTGTCTGAAAACGGTGTTGCTTCCAGAAGAAAATCGGAAGAACTCATTTTAGAGGGCAGGGTAAAAATTAACGGAAAAGTTGCTTTGATTGGGGATAAAATCGACCCTATTCGTGATAAAATTTTGGTAAGAGGAAAACCCGTTCATGCCGTTACGGAAAAGAGATATATAATGCTTAACAAACCAAGGGGATATGTCACTACAATGAGTGATGACAGAGACCGCAAATGCGTTGCGGAACTCGTTAAGGATATTCCTATTAAGGTTTTTCCCGTTGGTCGCCTTGACCGTAATTCGGAGGGTCTTCTAATAATGACCAATGATGGTGAACTTGCAAATAGAATTACACATCCCTCGTCGCACGTTAACAAAACATATCGTGTTACCGTCAACGGAAAGGTAAGTGATGAGCAGGTTGACCGCCTCTGCTCGGGACTTGATATAGACAATGACGGAAGATTAACACTTCCTTGCGATGTGTTTGTAATAGATAGAAAGCCTGACCGTACCGTACTGAGTTTTATAATCAGCGAGGGTCGTAACCGACAGATTAGAAAAATGTGCGAAATGGTCGGCTTGGAGGTTATACGGTTAAAACGTATAGAGATTGCAGGTGTAAAAATGGGTATGCTTGCACTTGGAAAATGGAGAGACCTTAACGAACGAGAACTTATTCGACTGCAAAACATTTCTGTATCAAAAGGAGTAAAATAAATAATATCAATATTTTCCTTTTTTGGAAATTTTATCTTGCGAAACACAAAATATGATGATATAATTATACTGACGAAAAATTGGCTTTTTTTAGTCTGTTGGAGGATGTTTTAACTATGATTGACAGTCAAATCAGATTTAAAAATGAGAACGACGCTCTTACCGCTACAACGGCAAGAAAGCGTCTTACAATGCTTTTTGATGAAGGAACCTATCACGAACTTGATCGCTTTATGAAGAACGACGATACCGAATGTGAGGTTGTTGCGGCTTACGGAGAGGTAAACGGTGAAAGTGTTTATGCCTTTGCTCAAAGCATGGATATAAATAAGGGAGCAATGGGCAAGGCTCAGGCTTCAAAAATACTTCAACTTTATGATATGGCGGCAAAAACAGGCGCACCCATCGTCGGCTTCTTTGATTCCAACGGCGCTCATGTTGACGAAGGAATACAGGTTCTTGAAGCATACGGCGCACTTATCAAGGCGGCAGGCAATCTTTCGGGCGTTGTTCCGCAGATTTCGGTTGTTGCAGGTCCTTGTATCGGGTCTGCCGCTGTTCTGGCCACCGCCGCAGATGTTTTGATTGTTGAGAAGGACGCAGAGTTTTATGTTTCTTCTCCCGTATTTTCCGATAAGAATGAGGACGAGTTTGATACTGTATATTTCGCAGGTAAGAATGGAACTGCATCAATCGTTGCCGAAAGCGATGCCGATGCGGTTGACAAGGTTGTTGAACTTTTAGGATTTTTACCGCCGAATAATCTTTCGGTACCACTCTTTACAGAACCCGTCGCACCTCTCGGCGGAGATGATGCACTCGATATGGTAATTGATGAGGGAAGTTTTCTTGAAATAAATCAATTGTCAAATAAATCAATTCGTACCGGTTTTGCAAGAATAGGCGGAGCATCGGTCGGCATAGTCAAGACCGAAAGTTCCAAGCACGACGGATATTTCAGTGTTCTTGCAGCAAGAAAGGCAGCGAGATTTGTAAGACTTTGCGACGCATATTCAATACCGATTATTACCTTTGTCGATTCTCTCGGAATTGATGCAAAGGAAAGTTACAGAAGAGCGGGAGATATCAGAAGTTTGTCGGTTTTAACCCTTGCTTACTCTGATGCTACAACCGCTAAAATTACCCTTGTAACGGGCAATGCGGTATCTTCGGCATATATTGCTTTCGTATCGTCTGCCGCCGCTCCCGATATGGTTTTTGCTTGGCCCGATTCGGTTATAGGCACCTTGGAACCTATGACCGCCGTCCAACTTCTGTATAAGGACAGACTTGAAGCAGGTGAGCCGAGAGCAGATTTGGAAAAAGAATATGCCAAGAAGGAATGTTCTCCATTTAATGCCGCCACTTACGGATATGTTGACGACATTATTGAACCTGCCGCAACCTATGAAAAGATTGTTAATGCACTTAATCTTCTCTCATCCAAGAGGGTTTCTAAAATGAATAAGAAGCATACAAATATACCGCTTTAATCTGGAGGTAAAATATTATGAAACAATTAAAAATAACTGTTAACGGAAAAACTTATGATGTTAGCGTTGAAGAAGTAGGCGCAACCTCTGCTGCTCCCGTAGCTGCAGCTCCTGCCGCACCTGTCGCTGCTCCCGCTCCCGCAGCACCTGTTTCTGCTTCTGGTGAACAAATTACAGCCCCAATGCCAGGTACTGTTATGTCTGTAAAG
>JAZNJE010000100.1:0-4924 GCA_045577905.1 Acutalibacteraceae bacterium
TCCGACTTCACTCAAAGGGCTTCAAAACACCCGAACAGACAAAAATACCCGACAAGCCCGCCAAAAAATACCAAATTATGGAAACCTACGACAAATCACTCGTCGAAAAAATGCTTAACAACGACGACTAATCCAAGAGAGGTAACATTATGGGATACCGTACAGAAATATATGCAAAGGCGTTTAAAATAAAGAATGACGCAGTAAAAAAATGTCAGGACGATTACGAAAGCAAACTCTCACAACTTTGTCAAGCCAACCCCGATTTTGCCGAGATTGAGTTTAAAATCGGAAGTCTTGGTGCTTCGCTTACGGTTGCGGCTATGTCGGGAAACGAGGAAAAATTTGCCGAAATAAAGCGAGCCTGCGACAACCTCAATAAAAAAAGAATGGATATTTTAAAGTCAGAAAATATCTGCAAACCCGAATACTTTTGTCCCCTTTGTGAAGATTCGGGTTATTCAAACGGCGGCTATTGCAGTTGCATTAAGACCATTGCAAAGTCTCTTGTAAGCGATGAACTTTCCCGCACAATGCCTATCGCCAACTGTCGTTTTGATAATTTTTCGCTTGAATATTATGCGAATGAACCCGATTCGGAAGGAAACAATCCCCAAAAAAGAATGACATCCATCTTAAAATTATGCAAAAGTTTTGCAAAGGATTTTCCGAATGTCGATAAATCTTTGTTGTTTATCGGCGGTGTAGGCCTCGGCAAGACACATCTGTCTCTCGCCATCGTGAATGAGGTAATTGAAAAGGGCTACGGTGTGATATACGGCCCCGTCGGCACCCTCTTTTCGGCCGTTGAGAAAGAGCATTTTTCATCGGGAGGAGAAACCGAAAAATTAGATGCCCTGCTTAATGCTGACTTGCTTGTCATTGACGACCTCGGTACTGAGTTTACCTCTCCGTTTTTCCTTTCCCTATTCTATAACATCGTAAACTCCCGCATACTAAACAACAAGCCGACCATCATAAACACAAATTTCACTTTTGACCAACTTGAAGAGAAGTATTCTCCCCGAATTACCTCGCGGTTTATCGGTCATTATGAGATGAGACGGTTTATAGGTACAGATGTCCGCCAACAAAAGGCAGTTAAATAAGAAAAAAAGTGTCCGTTCAACAACGGACACTTTTATTTTTGACTTATTCTGTTATTTCTGCGGGCTTTTCTTCCATAATTGCTCTGAAATCATCTCCCGAAATCTTCTCTTCGGTGAAAAGAATTCTCGCAACTTGATTGAGTTTATCCATATTGCCCTTTAAGATTTCAATCGCACGGTTATACTGCTCCATAACGATTGCCTCGATTTCTTCGTCAATCATTGCGGCAATCTTGTCAGAATAGTTGGGCGTGGAGGAAAAATCTCTGCCGAGGAAAACCTCGTTATTATCGTTACCGTAAACGACAAGTCCGAGTTTTTCGCTCATACCATATTTGGTAACCATCTTGCGGGCTATTTCGGTCGCCCTCTGCATATCGTTGGATGCACCTGTGCAAATATCGTCTTGGGTAAGTTTTTCGGCCGCACGACCGCCAAGCAAGGAACAAATCTGCTCAATAAGGCTATTCCTTGAAACATGACCTTTTTCCTCGGTAGGCAAGTACATTGTGTAACCTGCCGCCATACCGCGCGGTATAATCGAAATCTGATGAACAGGGTCCTGTGTGGGCAAGAAATAGGATACAACCGCATGACCGGCCTCGTGGTAAGAGGTAATCATCTTGTCCTTATCCTTAATTACGTGAGACTTCTTTTCTGTACCCATTACGACCTTAATGGTTGCCTCCTCAATCTGTTCCTGCGTAATTGCTTTGAGTCCCTTTCGGGCTGCAAGCAAGGCTGCTTCATTCAAAAGATTTGCAAGGTCTGCACCCGTAAATCCTGAGGTTGAGTTTGCAATATTTTTAAGGTTTACATCGGGGCCGAGGGGCTTGCCGCGAGAATGTACTTTTAATATATCCTCTCTACCCTTGGCGTCGGGATAATTAACGGTAATCTGCCTGTCAAATCTGCCCGGACGAAGTAAGGCTCTATCCAAAATGTCAGGGCGGTTGGTGGCAGCAATTACGATAACTCCCGTATTGTCTCCGAAACCGTCCATCTCAACAAGTAATTGGTTCAAGGTCTGCTCACGTTCATCGTGACCGCCTCCGAGTCCTGCGCCTCTCTGCCTGCCTACTGCATCAATCTCATCAATGAAAACAATAGAAGGTGCATTCTTCTTTGCCTCGTCAAAAAGGTCACGCACTCTGGATGCGCCGACACCGACAAACATTTCAACGAAATCCGAACCCGAGATAGAGAAGAAGGGAACCCCTGCTTCTCCCGCCACTGCCTTTGCAAGGAGGGTTTTACCCGTTCCGGGAGGTCCGACAAGAAGAACACCTTTCGGTATTTTTGCACCAAGTTCGTTAAAACGTTTGGGGTCTTTGAGAAAATCGACAACCTCGACAAGTTCTTCCTTTTCCTCGTCTGCTCCCGCAACATCGGCAAAGGTTGTCTTTCGGTTTCCGTCGGCCCTTTTAACCTTGGCCTTACCGAAATTCAAGGTTTTATCCATTCCCATACCGCCGCCCATCTTCTTGGACATAAATATCCAGAAGAAAACAACAACGGCAATTAAAAGAAGTGTGGGGATAAGGCTGACAAACCAAGCTCCCTCTCCACCGCTTTCATAATCGTAAACAACCTTCTTGTCATCCTCCAAAGTGGCATTATTTGAGACTACGCCTTGATGAATGTCATTATAAAAAAGGTTGGGGTCGGCCACCGTATATCTTTCGGTTTTGCCACCGTCACGCAAAGTATATTTAAGTTCTCCGCTGTACAAATTAAGCGAATATTCGGCTACCTTGTCGTTTTGGAAGAGTGCTACTATATCGGAATATTTTTTCTTGTCTGTTTGCCCTTTCCCCAAGGAAACCGCTGCAATAGCAACAATAAGTATTATCGGGATTCCGAGATAAAGCAATACATTACGCAGATTTTTCTTCAAAAAAATTCGTCCTTTCGAATTGTTATTTTGTATATACCTTAGGGTCTAAAACTCCGAGGTAGGGTAAATTCCTATACCGTTCGTCATAGTCAAGCCCGTATCCTACCACAAAAGCATCCGGTATTTGGGCCCCTACATAGTCGGCCTTTACGTCCGCCTTGCGGCGCTCAGGTTTATCAAGCAAGGTGCAAATCTTAAAACTTGCGGGGTGGCGAAGCATAAGCATTTCGCTCAAATTTTTAAGGGTTACACCTGAATCGAGTATGTCCTCAACTATTAAAAGGTCGTATCCCGACAGGTCGATATTAAGGTCTTTAATAATCTTTACAGAACCCGTTGTGCTTGTTCCTGCCCCATAGGAAGAAACCGCCATAAAATCGATTTTACAGGGCAATTTTATTTCTCTGAGAAGATCTGCCATAAACATAACCGAGCCCTTTAAAATGCTAACCACAAGAAGGTTTTTGCCCTGATAGTCCTCGGTTATCTTGGCGCCGAGTTTTTTTACTATTTGGGCTATCTCTTCTTCTGAAAACAAAATTTCGCACATATCTTCTTTTCCGTACATTTTAACTTCCCCCGAAAATTAAATTTTATTTATACTGAAAGTCACGGTGTTTTCAGTATTGCGGTCAACCTTAACTCTTTCTGCCGCACCGACGGTATATATCCATACAACGCCCTCATCATCTGCCACAACGGGAAGTGCGCTTCGCAAAGTATCGGGGATTTTTAGTTCATTAAACAGTTTCTTTAAAGTTTTTGTCCCGTTTCTGCCCGCAGGTCGAAACTTGTCGCCCTCTTCCCTTGTTCTGACAATCAGTTTGCCTTTTATTTTATCACAGTCGATGATGTTTTTTAATAACAAATTGTAAACATTATCATCAATTTTTCCGTAAAGCACTTCTACATCATACTTTACCTCTTGGTCTTGCTTTTTTTCAATTAAAAAGGTTTTGCCGCGGCATTCTGCCGAAAAACCGTCGGGGAGGCTTGCCCTTCCTTCCTTCATAAGGGCATCATACATACTTATAATATGTACTCGGTCTGCCTCTTCTTTTAAAACCTCTTTATAAAGTGTTCTCTGTACCCTTTTTATAATTGCAGGGTGTTGCTCCCTCAAAAGGTCGGCATCGAGTTGATTCTCGTTGGCAATAATGGCATAGATTTTGGATGCCATTCCCTCCAAAAACTCACTATCCTCCCTGATCTGCTCCCCGTTATTTGAAACGGTGGTTTCAACCGACGGGTTAATCTTTTTTAAGAGAGGGACAATATTGTGCCTTATAAAATTTCGGTTATATTCGTCCGACAAATTTGTAGAGTCGGTTACAAAGGAAATTTCTCTTTCATTTAAATATTCCTCTATCTCTTCACGGGTACAGGAAATAAGCGGCCTTATAATATTATCCCTTTTGCAAGGTATTCCCGCAAGTCCCTTTATTCCGCTTCCCCTTGCCAAATTAAATAAAACCGTTTCGAGATTATCGCTCGCAGTATGTGCTGTAGCAACAAGCGAAAAATCTTCAAAAGCCTTATATCTTTCCTTTCGGGCACAAAGTTCTGTGCTTTCGCCCCTTTGCTTTGAGAGCGACGGAATATCAACCGTCTTTACTGTGAGAGATATGCCTTGTGACTCACAAAGTTTTCTGACGAATACCTCATCTCTTTCGGCTTCTTCTCCCCTAATATTATGGTTAAGATGGAATGCAGAAACAGTAAATCCGAGTTGGTCTTTCAGTTCACACAAAATATGCAAAAGACAAACCGAATCGGCACCGCCCGACAGAGCAACCGTAATCTCCTGCCCTTGAAGATTCCATTGTTTAAGTGTATTTTTAACCCTGTTATACATTTATCTGAATGTTTCCTGAGAAGCAAAACGAGTAAATTTGCCGTCCCAACGCAGTTCTACCGT
>JAZNJE010000101.1:0-8053 GCA_045577905.1 Acutalibacteraceae bacterium
CTCGATAGTAAGACCAACCGAGTTTTCGCCCGGATCGAACACACCGTCTTTACCCGTGCAATCGTCCTTAAATTGAAGAAGGTAGTTGCCGTTATCAAGTGCAAAAACATTCTTAGTTTTTCCGGTGTAAACAAGTTTCTTTTCCATATTATAATTACTCCTTCGAATAAAAAATTTAAAATCACTCAGCAAGTTTCTCTAAAACTACTGCATCTTTTTTTAGTACTGCTTCACTGTCTTTTGCTCTTTTATCATCAAGCGCTTTTGCGAGTTGCTCATCCTCTACCGCAATTATCTGTGCCGCCAAAAGTGCCGCATTTGCTCCGCCGTTTATTGCAACGGTTGCAACGGGAATACCTGACGGCATCATAACCGTCGAGAGTAAAGCATCCATACCGTCTAGGCAGGAGGACTTGCAAGGAATCCCTATTACGGGTAATGTTGTGTTTGCGGCAAGCGCACCTGCAAGATGTGCTGCCATACCGGCAGCCGCAATAATTACACCAAAACCGTTATCGCGTGCATTCACTGCAAAATCTCTCGCTTGGCTCGGAGTTCTGTGTGCAGAATAAATGTGAACCTCATAAGGGATACTGAAAAAATCGAGAGTATCGGTTGCCTTTTTGATGATGGGAAGGTCGCTGTCGCTTCCCATAATGATTCCAACTTTTTTCATAACTGTTTCCTCCATTCAAAAAAGGGCAGGATAACCCTATAAAAGGATTAAACTGCCCAGACGGTCGACAAATATGCGGTATTTTTGCTCCCTTGTGGTAGCCCACTTTCCGTCAGTAACAAAAACCCTTTATATTATATAAATTACTCTATAATTATACAGTAATAGCAAATCAAAGTCAAGTAAAATAAGCACTTGAAACGGTCTTAAATTTAGGATATTTTAACGAATTTTAAGCATTTAAAATGCGGCATTAAAATAAGGGTGCTGTAAAAACAGCACCCTTATTTAATCGCCTTCTTTCTCCATCTTCCGCGACGGTAAAAAATGAATGTCAAAAGTGCACCGAGCAACCAACAGATAAGCAGCGATATTTGAATAGACTCGCACCTTCCTACGGGCAGTTCTTCGCTTCTTGTCAGATATGAAAGACCGTATGCAATCGGAATTCTGAATGCAATGGTAGAAATAAGTGAAATCCACATAGGAGTCATTGTGTCTCCTGCGCCTCTCATAATTCCTGAAAGGCTCTGGGTAACGGCAACCGCAATATATCCTGCCGCCAGAATGCACATAAGACGATAACTTTGGTCAACAAGTGTTTGGGTTTCGGTAAAAATAGACATTAAACTCTTGCCGAAAAAAAGAATTATCGCAGTAATTAGGGTTGAGCACCCAACTGCCAAAAGCGTACCCTGTTTAGCACCTTTCTTAACTCGGTCATAAAGACCTGCGCCGACATTTTGACCCGCATAAGTGGTAAGCGCCGTACCAAACGAAAAATTAGGCATCATAGCGAAGCCGTCAACACGCATTATTATAACGTTTGCGGCAATAAACTGCTCTCCGAATTGATTTGTCAGAGACTGAACAACAATCATTGCAGAAGCCATAATTGCCTGTGTCAGTCCCGAAGGCAACCCAAGGCTAATCAATGTCTTTATGTAATAACGAAGAGGTTTTAAAAACTTAAATCCGAAGTCAAAATATTCCCTCATTCTTGAAAGTTTTATAAAGCATAGCAATGAAGAAACAATCTGTGCAATAACCGTAGCGAGAGCAACTCCCGAAACACCAATATTAAGAACTGCAACAAAAAAGATATCCAAACCTATATTCAAAACAGTTGCAACAAGAAGATAAATAAGGGTTGAAACTGAATCGCCGAGCCCCCTGATAATTCCCGAAAGAATATTATAATATGCCATACCCGCGATTCCCACAAGAGAAATAAGGAGGTAACTGTGGCAATCGGACTGAATTGTCTTGGGTGTGTTAAGCAGTGTTAATAGCGTATTTAATACGGGCGCTGCCACAACAATAAGCAAAACGCATGCAATTGCGGTAACAGTTACGCAGTTTCCCACAGTAAAAGACAGTTTTTCGCGATTTTTTGCGCCAAAAAATTGTGATGTCATAATGGTTGCGCCCGCAGAAATACCAATAAAAAGCACAAGCAACAGATTCAGAATCGGCATAGCACTGCCGACCGCAGCAAGGGCATTATCGCCTATATATCTGCCGACGACAATACTGTCAACTGTGCTGTAAAGTTGTTGTGCAACATTTCCTATAAGCATTGGAAGGGTAAAACTTACTATGCTCTTCCAAGGAGAACCCACCGTCATATCGGTAGGTTTAAATAAATTTTTAATCATAATTTTCCTCTAATTTTGTTGTTCTTATGCAATTGTCACACAAAACCTATGTGTGACAATGCAGCCGTTATTCTTGGTAAGGTATCTCAATCAAATAATGGTGTGCTGAAATATCTTTCGGCAGTGTCTGGTAATACCGTTACAACCGTCTTTCCTTTACCGAGTTTTTTAGCAAGTTTAAGAGCCGCCGCAACATTTGTGCCGCTTGAAATACCGCAAAGAATTCCTTCGAGTCGCGCTAAGTCTTTGGACGCGTTAAGCGCCTCCTCATCCTTTATAATGCAAACATCATCGATTATGCTCTGATTAAGTATTTCGGGAATAATGCCGTCACCTATTCCCATCTGGATATGGGTGCCGATAGAGCCACCCGAAAGAATAGCCGCGTTTTCGGGCTCAACAGCCCAAATTGTCATATCGGGGTTTTCAGCCTTTAAGACCTCGCCTATTCCGGTAATAGTGCCGCCCGTACCTATTCCCGAGCAGAAACCATCAATCTTTTTTCCTACATCGGTCAAAATTTCTTTTGCCGTCGCCTCCCTTTGGATAGAGGGGTTTGCAGGATTTTCGAACTGCTGGGGTACAAATACATTTTTATCCTCTGCCTTCATTTTAAGGGCAAGTGCAAGACATTCTTCAATGCAGGCACCTATGTTTCCGTCGTCGTGAACAAGTATAACCTCCGCACCATACTGGTTGACGAGTTTTCTTCTCTCCTCACTAACCGAGTCGGGCATAATAATTTTCACCTTATAGCCTCGAACTGCACCAACAAGAGCAAGTCCTATTCCTTGATTACCGCTTGTAGGTTCTACAATAACGGAGTTATGGTTAATGAGTCCCCTTTTCTCGGCGTCCAAAATCATATTAAATGCCGTTCTTGTTTTAATCGAACCGCCAACATTAAGACCCTCAAATTTTACTAAAATTTCGGCATCGTTCGGTCCGGTCATACGGTTAAGTCGAATAAGCGGAGTACCGCCTATTGCATCTAAAATATTATTGCAAATCATAAAAACTACCCTTCGGTTACATTAGTTCGTTGTGTATAATATCGGTTACCTGTTTCATTACATTTGAGTAATATTCGTTAGGTCCCGGATTATTTGTAAGTATTACAAGGACATATGGGTTTCCGTCCTTCCATACTATGCCTGCATCACTGTATGAGTTCCATCCGCCGCCGCTATTAAATCCCTGTTTGTGAGAATAGTCAACATCACTAAGTCCGGCAGTAGAGAAATTACCCTCAGTATTAGTGGAAACCGAATATAAAAACTCGGAATGTTCTGCCCCTGAAATTAAGTATTTATATATCTCGCGCCACATAACAGCATGCTCATCCGCCTTGGCTCTTAAAGCCCAAACGGTAGGTTTAATCTGTATTGAGGGGCAAGAAAGCGAGTTAACCCAATCGTTATAGCCGTCCCTTCCGAAGTAGGCAACCTGCATATTATAACCCACATTATCACTTATTGTCATGCTTTTGGTAATGATTGTTTTCATATCGAAAACTGTTCCGTAATCGGAAAACTTCATATCACCTGTTCCCCAATCAGGGTCTCGATGCTCATATTTATATACCATTTCGGTATCAAGAGATCCCTTGCCTTTATCCATTTCCATACAGTTGTAAAGTGAATAAAAAGCCTTTATTGTACAGGCACAGAAAATTTCACTCTCCGCATTATAACTTATTGCTTTTTTGTTATCAAGAGAGTATGCGACAACCGATATTTCCTTTCCGCAAGCATCAAGAATTTCCTCTAATTTCTTTACCGCATCACTATCCTTTTTATCAGCGAGCGCGCCATAAAGGGAAACATTCTTGCCTCCACCGATTTGCGTAAGCAAATCGCCGTATTCGTCGCAAAACTCAACAATCGGCACCCCGAACTCGTTGGTTAACGGTTCGTTCGGCACCGAAGGTTCAGATGTTTGACTATTACTGCCAGATGACGAAGAATTTTGAGAGGCGTCCATTATTGCAGGGTTGTTTGTCTTGGAACAACCCGAAAAAACCATAAAAATTGCCGTTATAACAGACAAAAATATAAATAGTTTATTCATAAGTTAACTTCCTTCTTTTGTGCCGTATCAATACTTTTTCCGAATACAAAGAAACGGTCATACAAATACTCTGTAACAAAATTTACGAGCATTGTACCGACAAATACCAAATCTGTATTCCATAAATAAGGTGCGCTCGTAAGAATGTGACCTCCATAGGTTGAAGCGGGCGTGAAAACAAGATAGAAAGCCGCCACCTTTAACATTGCAACGGGAATGTTAGTGGCCGAGTAAAAGGTAAATTTGCGATTAAGAGTAAAATTCCATAAAACCGACAACACAAGGCCAGTTAGATATGATACCCAATATGAAATACCAAGCATATTCATCATTAAAATGTCTCCGACTATAAGTTGAATTGCTCCTGCACTTGCTGAAAACAGAACAAATTTCACAGTCCTAATCAGTTCCTTTTTGCCTTCGGCTTTCACAAAAATTCCCCTTCCCGACAAATTACTAAAACAATATATTTACCACTGAATATTCTTATATACAACGTTATTCGTACTATTTTACCATAAAACACTTATTTTTGCAAATAAATAGGCTATTGCAAAGAAACAATATCATTTATTTTCGGAAAATACAGTGTTTTTTCCTCTTGTGTTGTATCTCTGACAGCCCTCCATATATTGAACGGATCCTTTTCCTCCGACGGCATATGAACAGCGACTATTACCTTTGACGACAAAGATTTTGTTATATCGTACGCAGATTTTGTGTTCAGATACGCAAACGGAACTATTACCGCATCAGGCTTTTTAAGGTCGTTTCTGTCCTTAAAGCAAATAGGTGCAGCATCTCCCATAAAATATATACATTGGCTTCCTTCTATTATAAAACTATAATGCTCAACCTCTACCCTACCCAAATGCCGTGTACGTATCGCCGTTATTTTAACGCCGCCGACCGAAAAGCAAGAGCACTCAGACCCTAAAATGGGCCTGAGTGTCTTATTTTTGTAGTATGATAGAAATTCATCGTCACAATGGTCCGAATGAATATGGGTTAAGCAAACAACATCAGGAAGGCAAGATGTCAATTCTTCTCTGATTACGTCAGGGGTACCGAGATAATTCTCGGTAGGGTTATTTACACCGTCAAGTAAGATTCTAATCCCATCGAGATTTATAAGCACTCCTGCGTTTGCCGTACGCCTAATTTCCATTATACACCAAACTTAGAACGACGTAATGCTTCTTCTTCGGTAACGCCGTTTTCAGAAACATGTCCGGGAAGCGGAACGAGTTTATCGTTAATAGCATCGATAATCCAACCTGCTTGCGGGAAGAAGAACTCGTCGAATTCGAAGGGAGGTGTGATCCAATTGCGTTTTCCTACAACTACCGGAGGTGCATCGAGGTCGTCGAAGCAAAATTCGGTAATGTTCTTAGCAACGTCATTAAGGAAAGAGCCTCTTGCGCAAGCGTCAGAAACAAGAACTACTCTTCCAGTCTTCTTAACAGACTCAATAATCTTGGTGTAATCAAGCGGAACGAGAGAGTGGATATTGATGATATCTGCTTCCATTCCATACTTTTCAGAAAGGGTCTTAGCGGCATCAACGGCACGGTAAAGTGCAGCACCGATGGTGAGAATTGTAACATCCTTACCGTCGCGAACCTTGTTGGTATCGCCAAACTCAATCTCATAACGTTCAGCAGGTACACCGCCCTCATGGAACTGCTCACCTACGTCATAAATTCTCTGGCTCTCAAAGAAGACAACAGGATCTGTTCCTTTGAGTGCTGCTTCCATAAGTCCTTTAGCCTCCCAAGGTGTTGCGGGGAAGCAAACTTTGAGTCCGGGAATATGTGCACAAAGTGCAGTCCAATCCTGAGAGTGCTGTGCACCATACTTAGAACCAACCGATACACGAAGAACTACGGGCATTTTAAGTATGCCGGCAGACATAGACTGCCACTTGGACATCTGGTTGAAAATTTCGTCTCCTGCGCAGCCGATAAAGTCAGCATACATAAGTTCAACAAGAGCGCGACCGCCAGAAACAGCGTAACCTACCGCAGTACCAACGATAGCAGCCTCGGCAATGGGAGAGTTGAAGAGACGGCAGTGCGGGAAAGCATCCATCATTCCGCGGTAAACTGCGAATGCACCACCCCAGTCACGAACGTCCTCACCATAAGCGATAAGGGTCGGGTCTTCATAGAAGCGGTCATAGATAACCTCAGATAGAGCATCACGGAGATTAAAGAGTTTCATCTTTGAAACCGGCTTACCGTCAACGATGGGTGCTCTCTCTTTCTCTTTGAGTTTCTTATATGCAGGAACCTCTTCTTTGGGCATGTTAACTTCGGGCTCACTGTCATCGAGCTTATCAATCTTCATATTAGAGAACATCATACGCTCAACAACAGCGGGATCCTTGTTGAAATCAACATAGGGGCTGATTTCGGGATCGGAAGCAGCCTTACAAATCATAGTCATACGCTCAACAGTATTAGCGAGAATTGCTTCAAGTTTAGAATCGTCAGCAACCCCTGCATCAACAAGTCCCTTGCGATATGTAATGATCGGGTCAACTTCCTTCCAAGCATCGATTTCTTCCTTGGTTCTGTATGCATTTTGGTCAGATGTAGAGTGTCCTAACAAGCGATATGTTACAACATCTAAGAAGATCGGGCCTTCTCCACTCTTAGCTAATGGCAATTTACGACGGTATGCGTCGATAACTGCAAGTGGATTGTATCCGTCAATTCTTTCTGCATGTAACTGGCTTTCTGTTACACCGGCACCCATACGTGCAAGTTCGCCGTAACCCATTGTTTCACCGTTTGTCTGTCCACCCATACCATAACTGTTGTTATTGATATTGAAGATAAGTGGAAGTCCACCGTTTTTGCTTTCTTCCCAAAGTGTTTTGTATTGGTCCATTGTTGCAAATGAAAGTGCTTCCCAAACAGGTCCACGTCCCATAGAACCATCACCTAAGTTTGCAATACAAACACCTTTTTTGTCATTTACTTTCTTGTAAAGAGCTGCACCTGTTGTGATTGTTGCAGAACCACCTACCAATGCGTTGTTTGGATATACACCGAATGGAAGGAAGAATGCATGCATAGATCCACCAAGTCCTTTGTGGAAAACGTTTTCACGAGCAAATAACTCTGAAAGTGCTCCGTAAAGAATGAATTCGATTGCTAATTCTTTTACGTTATCTCCTGCTTTGCTGTCCTGCAAAATTCCGTTTAATGTAGCACCGTCAAAGAAATTCTTCATATCTGCCATAAGTTCTTCATCGCTGAGTTTTTCGATACATGATAAACTCTTTGCAAGAATTTCACTATGGCTTCTGTGGCTACCGAATGTGAAATCGTTTTTGTCAAGTAAGTATGCCTGACCTACAGCCGCTGCTTCTTGTCCAAGAGAAAGGTGAGCAGGACCCGGATATGTAGTTTCAACGTCAGCATATTTAGCCTGAGTTTTGATTTGGTTTAACATATCTTCGAATTCACGACAGATTGTCATGTCACGGAAGATACGGATCAAATCTTCTTTTGTAAAGTTACCTTCTTCTAATTCTTGCTTGATTGTTTTGTTGTATGCGTTAACCGGAATATCTTTGAATTTGATTTTACCTTTCGCACGCATCTTATTTGGATCAACGTATAATGATTTTGGCATGATT
>JAZNJE010000102.1:0-15949 GCA_045577905.1 Acutalibacteraceae bacterium
CCCTATCGTGCAATATATCATAGGTCTTGTCAACCTCTACCGGTTCGGGATCCCTTACAAATCGATCAAAGCCGGCAGTCATATGAGAAAACTGTTCAGCAATACGTTTACATTCCTGATATTCAAGCAGTTCGCCCGTCAGTTCTTTTTTAAGTTCTTCGATTTCCTCGTGTTTAGGCAAAAGGCTTACAGTTTTCATATAGATAAGACGAGAAGCCATTTCAAGGAACTCACTTGCAAGGTCCATCTCGTTGGCCTGCATAACCTTTATCTGTTCAAGATACTGTTCTATAAGAACCGATAATTTGATGTCATAAATATTAAGTTTATTCCTTGAAATCAATTGGAGAAGAAGGTCAAGGGGCCCTTCAAACTCCTCGGTTTTATAAAGAATTGTATTTTCCATTAACTGCTTCCTAAAAGAAAATTATTTCGGGTAAAAACATTATCATATTCATTATTTTGCCGGAAAGAAAGGATAGCGGAAGGTCAAAAGCACCGACAAAAATCAAAATAAGCACAGCATAATAAATATAACGTTCATACTGCATAATTTTATAGTATATTCTGTCCGGCAGAACAACGCCTAACAACCTCGAACCGTCAAGGGGCGGCACCGGTAACAGATTGAATACCGCAAGAGAAACGTTAATCTGAGCAATATAAAAGAAAAACATCGCAATGTAAAGCAAAATATGACTTTGCTCTAATATTGCAAATTTATAAAGCGGGGCAAAAATAAATGCGGTTATAAATGCAACGATCAAGTTTGATAACGGACCCGCAAATGCCGTTATAGCCATACCCATCTTCGGATTATCGAAATTTCTGGGATTTACCTGCACAGGCTTCGCCCAACCGAATCCAAAAAGCAAAATACAAAGAGAGCCAAAATAGTCAATATGATTAAAAGGATTTAGAGATAATCTGCCTTGGTAACGTGGCGTAGGGTCTCCAAGTTTGGTAGCCGCCCAGGCGTGAGCAGCCTCATGAACAGGCATTGTAAGAAAAATTACCGCTAATGCAGAGAATATTCCGACCAAGATATCTGCAAGGTCAAAACTGCCGGGATTTAAAATAGCATCTAATAACAATTAACACACTCCAAACCAAAAATACATATAAAACCCCTTTTAACTGATTATACACAATAATAGCAAAAAAAACAAGAAAAATCGGGAGAATTTTCTCCCGATTTTAAAATTTTTATACTTAATTTTGCCAACTCATTCTTAACAGAATATAAGGGTTCAGTATTAAATAATTAGGTTATATAACTGCCATAGGCATAACCGGTAAGGTTATTATATCTTATTAGCAGCCAATCGCCCGTTTTATTATATACCGTTACCCTGCTTCCGTTGGGAATTTTACCGATAATATTGCTGTAAATATCGGGTCTTTGTCTGATGTTCAGGTTTGAACCGTTTGTTTGCACTCTGCCTATATATCCCTGCGAGTTCGGCTCGTTAAAAGGAATATTGAAATAATCGGCAAGAGAAATCACGATGTTTCGAGCAATATTTTCAATGTTATTTTTTATCCACTCGGCATCCTGTTCATTATCGTGAAAAGCAACCTCAAAAAGCACCGACGGTGCTTTTGTTCTGGCTACCTCTCCGAGTGTTGTGGTCGGAATAGTTCTTACCAGATTAGGATAAGGATATAGCATTTTATAATTATTTGCTATAATTTCTGCTAACCTCTGACCGTTTTTACTGTATGGATAGTAATAAACCTCTCCCCCCATTGCCGTACCGTTTCGGGAGGCGTTTGAGTGCAGTGATAGATGGACATCATAGTTGCCTCTGTTTGACGCAGCAATTGATGAGGATGCCGTCATATCTGGAGTGTTTCGTTGATAGGTTATTCCGGTAGCATTCAGATAAGGAATCATAGCATCTGCAATAAGATTCATATACTCTTCTTCATTACCGCCGTTTATAAACGGATTATACTCCTGTGTAGAAGGACTTAAATATATTGAAGGCATAAAAAATCACCCTTTCAAGGTAGTATATGCCAAGAAAGGGCGACCTGTTAATTATATAAAATTATATTCTTCTGCGATTTCTTTAATTCTGGATGAAAACCAGCAATAAAGCACCTCTCCGAGTTCCTGATAAATTGGGTCTCCGTCGTGTGCACAAAGCATAGCAAAGGTTTGTCCCATTCTGCGTTCAATATCATTGCCCCTTCTGTGAGCAAGATAGTAAAATGAAAATGCGCCTGTATCAGAGGTAAATTTATACAGTTCGGGTGCCTTTTTCTTTACAGTATCAAGAAAACTCTTCTGTGCAATACCCGCAACGGCCTCGCTCTTTAAATAGGTTTCAAATCCGATAGTTACGGTGAAGGACAAAAGCAAATGCCTTTGAGCAAGCATATTTTCCTCTTCGTCAGGTGTCGCATCATTATAGCTGCCGCTCGCCTTACAGTATTCATCTGCAACTTTTACACCGAAACTACGTGATTTTTCGATTAAATCATCGGGCAAAACGGTACTTGCGGCATTTGTTTCGGCATTCTCTTTTACGCTTACCGAGGGCTTATTGCCTGCAATTTTAATATCTTCATCGTACATCTAATCACCTACTTTTTCACTAATCTTCGAAAGGGCTTTTGAAAGTTGGTCAGGACAAGATGTGTTTTTAAATCCGCATCTTATTCCTTCAAGTTTAGAAATAACATCCTCAACCTTCATTCCCTCTACGAGGGATGCAATCCCCTTTAAGTTTCCGTTACAGCCTCCTGTAAACCTAACTTTAGACACAATTCCGTCATTCACTTCAAAACTGACCTCGCGAGAGCAAGTCCCATTAGTTTTATATGAATAGGTCATTATAAATATTCCTTATCTTTCTTTAAACTTGTTACTGCGGACAGGATGGCGAAGTTTGCGGAGTGCCTTTGCCTCAATCTGTCGTATTCTTTCACGTGTGACATTAAATTCAAGTCCAACCTCTTCAAGGGTATGGCATCTTCCGTCTTTAAGTCCGAATCGAAGACGGATAACCGCCTCCTCACGGGGTGTGAGGGTCTTCAAAACGCTATCAATATCCTCGTTGGTTATGGTTTTCAACGCGGCTTCATCAGGTGCCAGAGCATCCTCATCACGAATAAAGTCCATAAGTCTCGAATCTTCCTCAGGGCCGATAGGAGTTTCCATAGAAACGGGTTCTTGTGCCACCCTCATAATTTCCCTTATACGTTCAACAGGGAGATTCATCCTTTCTGCGATAAGTTCTTCTGTGGGCTCATAACCGTTTTCGTGAAGAATTTGACTTTGAACCTTCTTCAAGCGGTTAATGGTCTCGACCATATGAACGGGTATGCGGATGGTTCTAGCCTGATCCGCTATTGCACGTGTAATCGCCTGTCTTATCCACCAGGTTGCATATGTGGAAAACTTAAAGCCTTTTGTGTGGTCAAACTTATCAACCGCCTTGATAAGGCCTACATTTCCTTCCTGAATAAGGTCAAGGAAATACATTCCTCTTCCTACATACTTTTTAGCAATACTTACAACCAGACGAAGGTTTGCTTCGGTGAGTCTTTGTTTTGCCTTTTCGTCGCCCTCGCTGATTTTAATTGCAAGTTCGATCTCTTCATTAGTGCTTAAAAGAGGAACTCTTCCTATTTCGCGGAGATAAACCTTAACCGGGTCATCAAGAGAAACGCCGTCAAGGTTGACATCATCTTCAAGAGCATCGACATTCATTTCCTCAAATTTCAGGTCATCTTCGCTCGGTTCATCGTCAAACAAATCAAGGATGGGAGGTTCGTCAAAAAGTTCGCCTAAATCATCGGGAGCCGATTCGATATCATCAAAGGATATGTCAAGTTCTTCCTCTGTTTTAATATCGTTCTCCTCTACTTTTTCGTTGTACTTTTTTTCTTCCTTATTCATTTTAATTGTTCCCCTTTTTATTTTCTGTAATTTTTGTTAAAAGTGCAGCCCAATCATCTGTTGTTTCTGGCTTTTCACTGTAAAGTTTTGCATTGCTAAGTGCTTTAAATGATTCTAAAAGCGCGTTTTTCGGATTATTATCATTATATCCCGAATTAAGTAACGATGAAACATATCCTATTTCCTTATCGGTAAAACTCTGTGCAATAACCGAAAAATCAAAACTTTGATTGTTATCATAAAGTTCAAATACTATGTCCAAAAGTCGCTTGTTCAAACCGCTTACAAAGTTTTCTCGGCCTATCCTTTCTCTAGTGAAGGGAATAAGATCAGGATGTTTAAAGAGAATGGATATAACCGTTTCTTCGGCTTTTGCCGCCCGTTCATTACCTCTTCTGTCAGGATTGACATCGTTTCGATCAAAGGTTGGGTCTGCCATCGCCTTTATTTCCTTCTTTTGCTTTTGATAGGCATTTTTCCGTTTAAGTTCGTTTACCTTGTCCCGAATTGCTTCCTTTGAAACGCCGTATTTTTCAGCAAGTCGCGGAATATAATAATCAACCGCAATGGGGTCGGTAGATTTTGCCAAAATTTCAGCCGCATTGTTAAGGTAAGTAATGCGAGCATTATCACTGTTGAGGTCGAGACCTCCCGCCGCCTTTAAAAGTTTATATTCGGTGGCACTTACGGCACCATCGATAAGTTTTTGGAATTTGGCGGGGGAATTATTCTTCAAAAATTCGTCGGGGTCTTTGCCCTCCGGTAAAAGAACAACCTTAACGCTGATTCCCGTAGGAGCAAAAATATCTATCGCCTTTGAAACGGCGGTTTGACCTGCAGTATCGGCATCAAAACATATTATTACCTCTTTTGTATATCTTGTAATCAAATTTGCCTGTTCTGATGTAAAAGCCGTACCCAAAGGACATACGGTGTTTTTAAATCCCGCTTGATGCAGAGAAATAACGTCGAGATTTCCTTCAACGAGAATAAGACTTTCACTGCAATGTGATTTTGCATAGTTAATTCCAAAAAGATTTTGACTCTTTTTATAAACAGGAGTATCAGATGTGTTTATGTACTTTGCAGCCTCTTTATCGGTTAGTCCCTCACGCCGTCTTCCGCTGAAACCTATTACGTTTCCTCTTACATTTATAATTGGAAACATTGCCCTGTTCCTAAAACGGTCATAACAACCCCCGTTCTTGCTCCTTGTGACAACATTGGCTTGTAACATTTCATCCTCGGTATAGCCCTTTGAACGAAGATGATTACGAAGTGAATCCCAACTGTCGGGTGCGGCACCGAGCCCAAAATTTCTTACGGTTTGGGGAGTAAGTCCTCTCTCAGAATAATAATCTACCGCCCATTTTCCGCCGGAGTTTTCAAGATATGCATTATAGAAACGCGCAGTTTCCCTATTTATTTCAAATATACGGTTTCTGAGTTTTGCCATAGAGTCGTCATATCCGCTTTCGGGAATCGTAACTCCGCAACGCTCGGCGAGAAGCCTAACCGTCTCTATATAATCAAGATTTTCAATATTCTTTACAAAGGTAAAAACATCGCCACCCACCTTACATCCGAAACAGTAAAAGGAGCCGTTTTCGGGAAACACGGTAAAAGACGGAGTTTTTTCTCCGTGAAAAGGACAAAGTCCAACCAGATTTTTTCCGGCTCTTTTCAAGGTAATATACGATGAAACGACCGTTTCAATATCGTTTCGATATTTAATTTCTTCAATAACCGCGCTTGGTATCGCCATGTTCTCACTCCTTTATTTAATTATAAATTTATTTGTGTCCCATTTTCGACACATTAAATTCCCCACGATTTGGGAATAAATATTTCTTTATATTGGCGTACTGCAAAGTCATCGGTCATTCCCGCTATGTAATCAACAACTGCTCGGTCAATTCCCTCTTCGTTGGCGATAACAGAATATTCAAGAGGCAGCGCGTTAGAATTATTCTTAAAATACTTATAAAGACCTTCAACAAGACCTTCTACCTTGGTTTCTTCTGACTTTGCTTTGGGATTTCTGTAAACACTCTCAAATAAGAAGTTGTGCAGGCGGACAAAGGCATCGTTAACTTCATCTTCCATCTCAATTTCGTCTTTTGTATGCGTAACAATAGAATTAACAAGTGTGCTTATTCTTGCACTTTTAGAATTGCCTAAAATATATCTAATATCGAAAGGTATATCGTCATCCGAAATTATGCCGCCTCGTATTGCATCGTCAATATCGTGGTTAATATAAGCAACCCGGTCGCATACCCTGACAATTTTGCCCTCCAAAGTCTTAGGAAATTCTCCCTTTGTGTGATTTCCTATTCCGTCAAGAACCTCTGCCGTTAAGTTAAGACCCTTTAAATTATTCTCTAATCTTTCGCAAATTCTGACGCTCTGCTCATAATGTGCAAAGTCAAAAGGTGCAATATCATTGAGTGCTCTTTCCCCGGCATGACCGAAGGGTGTATGACCGAGGTCATGTCCAAGAGCAATCGCTTCGGTTAAATCTTCGTTAACACAAAGCGCTCTTGCAACCGTTCTTGCAATCTGACTAACTTCAAGTGTATGAGTGAGTCGGGTTCTGTAATGAGCCGACTCAGGCGATAAAAATACCTGTGTCTTGTGTTTTAAACGGCGGAATGTTTTAGAGTGAATTATTCTGTCACGGTCCCTTTGAAAATCGGTACGAAGATTGTCCTTTTCTTCATGCTTCTTCCTGCCTTCGGTTTCGGATGAAAGGGTTGCATATTTTGAGAAAATAAGTTTTTCATTATTTTCGGTATTTTCTCTCGGACAAAACATAAAATCCACCTCTTCTGAATTATATATACGATAAAAAACTCTAAAAACCTCTAAATTGCTCAAAAAATTTTCTCTTTTGTGTATTTTTTGTCACAAAGAACGGGATTAACCCTCATAGACAGTCTGTCTTTAATATCTTCCAAGAAATTTTCGGTTGTGCTTTCGGGAATTGAAAATAAAACCTTTACATTATCTGTAAATTCGGAGGATATAATTTCGGCATTATATTCCTTTAAAATACTCTCAAATCTGTCGTACAGACCGTAATCGCAGTCTGCCTCGATAATGTCTCCCGGAACCATTAAAACCATTTCGGCCGATTCGAGCGCATCCTTAACAGCCTTTGAATAGGCCCTGACCAGCCCGCCTGTTCCAAGCAAAACACCGCCGAAATATCTTGTAACAACTACCGTAACATCGCGAAGTTCAAACCCGTTGATTATATCCAACGCCGGCTTACCTGCGGTACCGTGAGGCTCCCCATCATCCGAGAAACGTATGCGGTTTTGTTCGTTTAACACATAGGCATAAATATTATGGCGGGAATCGGAGTTTAGAGACCTTATTTCATTTATAAACGCAATAGCCTCATCTTCGGTTTTTGTATGCCTTGCGTAACCGATAAAACGGGAATGCTTTTCGGTAAATTCCGCATACCCGTCGCAGGAAATAGTCTTATAACTTTCCGTAAAACTCACACCTTTCTGCCTTTATATGAAAAAACCGCAACCACTGTTTGTGGTTGCGGCAGAAATATTTGCCTTATAAGCCAAAACGCTTATTAAATCTGTCAACACGTCCGCCTGTATCAACAAGTTTCTGTTTTCCGGTAAAGAACGGATGACATTTAGAACAAATATCCAAACGGATGTCCTTTTTAGTAGAGCAGGTTTCGAATTCTGCACCGCAAGCACATCTAATAACTGTTTTCTCATAATTAGGATGAATTCCCTGTTTCATGCAGCGACACTCCTTTCAAATCTCGATAACATTATGATATTATCACAACTCGTGTTAAAATGCAAGTATTTTTTAAATAAATTTTTTGAATCTTTGAAAAATCTCGACTATTTTAAATTTAAGAATATATTTTTGTGGATTCTCTGCCTTTTCTGCCGAATTTTGCTTTATGCTCTCTGTAAGTTTACCTGAGGAGGAACCGACGCAAACCTTTGGAAAGATAACACACCACCAATTTTCTCCCTTTCCCTCTCCGAGTGTGATAACGAGGGTTTTATAGCGACCCGCAGGCAGTGTAAAATTTTCATATTCTCTTGTATTAAAGAGTTCATCTCTGAATTCTGCCACAACCGAATAATCAAATCCTGATTTTAAAACTTCGCTCTTGGCGACATTCTCGAAATGCTTTAAATTATGGTTTGAAACAACCACTGCATCATTAAAATCACTAATGCCGTCGAAAATTTCTTTTGAAGATTCCAAAAGGCGGTCCCTGATCCGAATTTTTAGTGCTTGGTCCTCATCCGCATCGGAATTCGCAATAATTCTTATTCTGATTATGTTTTCATACATATCAGAGCACGCATCAACAAAACCTGTCATCGAAATCATGACGGCAACGGTTAATGCGAGTGCAAGCGAAATATCAATAAGTCTCTTATTTTTAACGGTCATATAATCAAGCCTTTCATTCTTATCTTGGCTAAATTATTGACCGTTAAACTAAACTCTATTCAATCATATTTCCGCAATCTGACGTTTTTGCAAAAAAGACATTTCTACTGTCCGTTTTAAGACGGTTATAACAATCCTCTGCCCTTTCCTTTTCGGTAAAGGCGGCGGCTACGGTAGGACCTGACCCCGACAGAAATACTGCGTTAGGAGAAAATTCCGAAAAAGGTTCCTTCATTTTATCAATCTCCCAACAGTTTTCAAATACATTATAAACCGATTGGCAAATAAGATTCAAATCGTTGTCCTTAATTCCTTTGAGCATTTGTTCTATTCTGTTTGAAAAAGGAATTTTGAGCGAATCTAAATGGCTATACATATCCCCCGTTGATTTTTTGTTGCCCTCCTTTAAAAGAACGAAAAACAACCCTCGTGTAGGAAGTTTCTCTAAGTCATCACCAATTGCACCTACCCTTGCCGTACCGCCGTTATAACAAAACGGCATATCTGCACCGAGACTTTTACAGAGGGAAAGCATAATATCGTCAGGATAATTCTTGCCGGATATTATATTAAGCATTTTAAGAACTGTTGAAACATCGGCGGAAAAGCCGCCAAGTCCCGCTTCGGTAGGAATTCTTTTTTCGATATAAATATCAAGTCCGCATCGATAATTTGAGAAATTAAAAAAGAGGTCAACTGCTTTTAAAATAATATCATCATCACGCCAAAAGCCGGGGTCGTTGTAGCGAATCACAACTTCGCCATCCATTCTCTTGTCTATCTCTATATCGTCACACAAAGAAACCGACTGCATAACCGAATCAATGTTATGATAACCGTCAGACCGTTTATCAATCACATCGAGATAAAGGTTAATTTTTGCAAAAGCCTTTGCCTTCATGCCTTATTTAATCTCCTCTAAAAACTCTCGGATACGGGAAAGTGCTTCTTTAATATGGTCAACAGAATAGCAATAGGATGCTCTTATAAAGCCTTCTCCACTATTACCGAATGCATTACCGGGAACAACAGCAACCTTTTTAGAGTAAAGCAACTTTTCACAAAAATCTTCGCTTGTCATACCGGTAGATTTAATTGATGGGAAAGAATAAAAGGCACCCAGCGGCTCTCGGCAACTTAAACCGAGTTTATTAAAGCCGTCAACAATAATTCTTCTTCTGACATCGTACTCTTCAACCATAGCCGCAATATCCTGATCGCCGTTTTTAAGGGCTTCGATTGCCGCATACTGCGATGTTGTCGGTGCAGACATTATTGCAAACTGATGAATTTTCGTAATTTGGTCTAAAATGGGTGCGGGACCGCAAGCGTATCCCATTCTCCAACCTGTCATAGAAAAGGTTTTTGAAAAGCCGTTAACTACAACAGTTCTTTCCTTCATACCATCTATTGAGGCGATTGAAACGTGTTTATTATTACCAAAGGTAAGTTCCGAGTAAATCTCGTCGGACAACACTAATATATTTGTGCCGTCCAAAACCTCTGCAATCGCTTCCAAATCACTTTTTTGCATAATTGCACCGGTAGGATTGCATGGATAAGGCAGAATTAAAACCTTTGTACGAGGAGTAATGGCACTTTTCAGTTGCTCTGCCGTAAGTTTAAACTCGTTTTCCGCCTTAGTTTCTACGATTACGGGGGTGCCGCCGGCAAGTATAGTTATCGGCTCGTAGCATACGTAACTCGGTTGAGGAATAATAACCTCATCATCAGGACCGACAAGTGCACGGATAGTACCGTCGATTGCCTCGCTGCCGCCGACAGTTATCAATATTTCATTTTCCGGGTTGTATAAAACTCCGTATTTTCTGTTTACGAAAGAACTGACCTCTTTACGCAGTGATATTAAGCCGTGATTTGAAGTGTATCGGGTTTTTCCTTGTTCAAGAGAACGAATCCCCTCATTTCTGATATGCCAAGGCGTCGTAAAGTCAGGCTCACCGACACCGAGCGAAATAACATCATCCATCTGCTCGGCAATATCAAAAAACTTTCTAATACCCGAAGGCTTGATATTAACAACGCTAGGATTCAGCATTTTGTTATAATCAATCACAACGAAAGTCTCCCTCTATCATCCTTTTGGTCATCAGCCAGAATGACGTCAAATTCCTTGTATCTGCGCAAAACAAAGTGTGTTGCAGTTGATACTACCGCATCTATTGTTGAAAGTTCCTTTGCAACAAACATTGCAACCTGTTGAAATGTTTTGCTTTTTACCAAAACACAGAGGTCAAAACCTCCCGACATAAGATAAACGCTCTCAACTTCAGGATATTTCATAACGCGGCGCGCAATCTCCTCAAATCCATAATCGGCTTGCGGGGAAACCTTTAATTCAATAATTGCCGAAACATAGGTGGTGTCTAATTTCTCCCAATCAACAACAGCCTTATAGCCGCGGATATATCCCTCTTTTTCAAGTTCTTTAATCTCTTTTTCTACCTCAGCCTCGGTAATTCCAAGCATAACGGAAAGTTCAGCGTTTGTATATCGTGCATTTTTATCAAGAAGTTTTAAAAGTTTAAAATTCATAGTTTTACCTCCATTTTTTTAATAATACCAAAAAATACGCAAAGATACAAGAAGAACTTATTTACAAACGTAAAATAATATGTTAAAATCTTATTAACATTTATATGGGGGTTGTTATTATGAAAGCAATCGTAACCGTTGTCGGCAAAGATAAAGTCGGAATTTTAAGCAGCGTTTCGGCCAAATGTGCAGAACACGGCGTCAATATTATTGATGTATCGCAAACAGTTTTGGACAATATGTTTTGTATGATAATGTCAACAGATATTTCCGAAATTACGTCTGATTTTTCTTTATTCAAAGACGATATGGCACAACTCGGTAAAAAATCTTCTCTTGAAATACATGTGATGCACGAAGATATTTTTAACTCAATGCACAGAATTTGATCAGGAGCGTAAAAATGATAAACACCCACGAAATACTTGAAACAATCAAGATGATACAAGATGAAAATCTTGATATCAGAACTGTTACGCTCGGCATATCCTTGCTTGACTGTATGGACTCTGACATAGACACGGCGGGCCAAAATGTTTATGAAAAAATTGTTCGTACTGCAAAAAATCTTGTGCCTGTTTGCGAACAAATCGAAAACGAACTCGGCATTCCGATTATCAATAAACGAATTTCTGTTACCCCTATCGGCATTGTGGCTTCACCCTGCAAGGACCAAAGCCCCGTCAAGTTTGCATTAGCACTTGAAAAGGCAGCCAATGAGGTTGGGGTAAACTTTATTGGCGGATATTCGGCACTTGTAGAAAAGGGTTTTGCAGGTGCAGACGCAGCACTTATCGAAAGCATACCCGAGGCACTATCTGTGACAGACCGCGTTTGTTCTTCGGTAAATATAGGCTCCACAAAAACCGGCATCAACCTTGACGCCGTTAAACTTATGGGGCAAACCGTTAAAAGGTGTGCCGAATTGACTAAGGAGCGCAATTGCATAGGTGCGGCAAAACTTGTTGTTTTTTGCAATGCCCCCGAAGACAACCCCTTTATGGCGGGTGCTTTTCACGGGGTCGGTCAACCCGATGTTGTTATAAATGTTGGAGTATCGGGTCCGGGTGTTGTCAGGGCCGCTCTGGCAAAATTGGAAGGTCTTGATATTTCAGGAGTTGCAGAACTTATTAAGAAAACCGCATTTAAGATTACCCGAATGGGTCAACTCGTTGCACAGGAAGCCTCAAAGAGGCTCGGTTATCCTTTTGGCATTGTTGACCTTTCTCTTGCGCCGACACCGGCAGTCGGAGATTCAGTTGCCTATATTTTGGAAGAAATTGGCCTTGAATGTTGTGGCGCATGCGGCACGACCGCCGCACTCGCTCTGCTTAATGATGCCGTAAAAAAAGGTGGCGTAATGGCGTCTTCCCGTGTTGGCGGACTGTCAGGTGCATTTATTCCCGTAACCGAGGATGCAGGTATGATTCATGCTGCTGCAATTGGTGCTTTAACCATAGAAAAACTTGAAGCCATGACGGCAGTTTGCTCAGTCGGACTTGATATGATAAATATACCCGGCGATACCTCTCCCGAGGTTATTTCGGCTATAATTGCCGATGAAGCCGCAATCGGTATGGTAAATGGAAAAACTACTGCGGTAAGGGTTATCCCTGCAATCGGAAAGCAGGTAGGAGATGAACTTTCCTTTGGAGGGCTACTCGGAAACGGCCCGGTAATTAAGGTCAACACCTACTCACCCGAAAAATTTATTAACCGTGGCGGACAGATTCCGGCGCCAATGCACTCACTTAAAAACTAACAAAAAGCAGTGATTGATGCTTTTTTATATTGACTAAAAGCAACGCGTTCAGTAACCGACGTCACGCGTTGACCTTCTCAAGTACAAGTGACAAACAAAATTTGCTTACTATTACCAAGACAATAAAACAGACCGACATAAAGTCGGTCTGTTTTATTTGGCCCGATTGTTCATAACCAACCTACTTTGTTTTTCCGTCAGCAATATAGTAAGTCTTCTTTATGAATTTTTCGTAGTCGTTTAGAATAACGCTATCATCAAATATATCGTTTATTTTTTTAGAATAAGCCAACAAATCTGGGTCATTTATTACCGAATTATAATATTTAGCATAATCTTTTGAGTTGATAAAAATGTGAGAAGGTGATTTTTCTTTTAATTTTAAAATAACGAAAAGAGTTTTGTCAGGGGTGTGCAGATATGAGGCAGGATCGTCTTTGGAAAGCGCATAATATTTTTCTAAATTATGTTCGGTAAGTACATCGTATTTTTGAAAAGCACCTCCACTTTTGTAATAAGGGACTTTTTCAAAGATAATGAAAATTTGAAAATAAGGAATAGAATTGGCGCGGATATTTGCAGTCTCTCCTAACATGTTTTCGAAATAGTTATTACTGTTTTGAGAGTAATTCCTCATTACAAATTTAACAGCATATCCTGCAACTGGTTTCCCGTTTTTGCTTACTGTAATATCCACATTTTTAGGATAATATCTTCCTTTGATAATTCCTTCGGCATCATTCCCTATCCCTTGGGATAAAACACTGTACTCAGAACCAAATAATTCTTTAATATCACTTGCGATTTTGCCGTGTAACACTTTCAATTTAGCTGTGCTACGCGAGGTGTCTATCGACAAATAAGTTTTAAAAGATTCTCTAATTACATATAAGAATTGTTGATTATTTAACATAGCAAACCTCCATCATAAGCGAATTTATAATCTAAATATCTTTTTACATCTTTTGAGGAGTAAGTGTAATATCCTCCGCTTTTATATTTGCCCAGCAAGGAAACATATGACATAAATTCTTTCGTTTTTAACGCTTTTGTTATTTCCGCCAGCGGAACACTGTTGCTGAGAATATACAAGCCACCGTAAACTCCGGTACCTGCTGGTGCATTTGTAAATTTAAAGTCTTGCTCAGTTCTTAACAAAGAATTGATTGCCAATTTATCACGAAAAGTATCACTTATTGCTTGGCTTCGACCAAAAGCATACCAATGCTTGACACAATCCTTTTCATTACTGCGTTTTAATAATTTTTCCTTGTTTTCAAGCAAGTACTCGTAAATAAATGAATCTTCACTTAAAACCTTTTCCGATATTAAAGCACATTTCTTATCATAAGGAAATAGTATTTTTTGCATAATGCCTTTTGAAGCCTTTACCACAGGAATAATATATGAAGAATCAAAAGCAAAGTCGTGTATAAATACCGGATCGCACAACGTTGCATATCCATTCTTTACTAAAATGTCACTTTCCCCAAAATTGTAATAAATTTTATTTAAAGTTTTCAACTCTTCCTTTGTCGCAAAAAAATAATCGCCGGAAATGCAAAACTCTTCCGGAGTTAATGTGTCAATATAATATGGAATCAAATTTTTGTTATCAAAACGATAATATTCTACGTTACGCTCTTCGCGATTGTTTTGCAATATGGTAATTGCTGTGTAAGTTGTTGCGGCAAAAGCTTGAAAATGTTGCAAATCAACAATAGCCCTTAATAAGTTGTTTTGGAGAAAATATTTTCTCATATAATTACCAGCGACACTGTTGAAATACGAACTGGGAGTTATATAACCCAAAACACCATTTCGATTTAACATCTTGATTCCGAGCTCATAAAAAACTATAAATAAATCAGACATTCCATTTTGGGAAAATGAATAATTTTTTATCACATCAAATTTTTCGCCCAAATTATGTACTCGGACATACGGGGGATTTCCTAAAACAAAATCCATTTTTCCGTTATATTGTTCAATATTTAACGCATCGGCGCACAAAATGTCCCATTCAACATTATAGACGTCATAGGATGCTACAATTTTGGATAAATTCTCAACACATTTTTTTTGCTCTGAGATTTCGATTTCAATTCCGTGAATATATTTTTCTAGGTTTTCTTTTAAAAGAATTCTATTATCGGAGCAAGATAAAAACTCCTTGCAATATCTGTCTGCGATTCGACATAAAAAAGCGCCATCACCACAACTGTTATCGATAACATGCTTGTTAAGTATATCACTGCTATGGTAGCCAGATAAATCGAGAATATTATCAACAATATATGTTGGTGTGTATACTCGTCCCGCTTCCTTTTCAGCAGAAATTGTTTTTGTCATCGTTTTCAATCGTTTCACCTCACGATCAGCACTTTTAAAACAATTATACCGCATTCACTTAAAAGTTTCAAGCATGAAACACGATGAGAAAAGATTTTCAAACAATTTTTGATTATAATCCTACTGACACATTTGCACGGGGTATCCGCGAAAGTGTCATAGTGGGTTACGCAATTTAAAAAGTGTGTAATAAAAAAATCGAGTGTCCATTTCCAACCTTCAAGTTGGTTATGAACACTCGATTTAGTCTGAGTGACAGGAGTCTCTGCGTCGGCAACATTTTGACCGATTAGAGCGGTACCCAAAATGTTTCGCCTTACAAGAGACTTCACAGTGCAAAAACTCTATCGCGCGTTTTTGTCTTCTTCGACTGCCCCTGGTCCGCAGGTTTTCCTCTCATTTGCTACGCAAA
Source organism: Acutalibacteraceae bacterium (assembly GCA_045577905.1). Taxonomy (GTDB): domain Bacteria; phylum Bacillota; class Clostridia; order Oscillospirales; family Acutalibacteraceae; genus SFWF01. The sequence goes on from JAZNJE010000102.1 coordinate 15,445, forward strand.
TTCAAAGAAAAAAAGAATCAACCTAAGGATCGATTCTTTTTTATCTGGTCCGAGTGACAGGAGTCGAACCTGCGGCCTCTTGAACCCCATTCAAGCGCTCTACCAAACTGAGCCACACCCGGATAAAATATATATGTATTACTGACGCGAGTGTTAGTATAACACAATCAAATAAAAAAATCAAGCATAAAAATGCCGATATTAAAAAAATATCGGCATTTTAAAATAATTATTTGTTAAAGCCGTTTTCTACGAGGTCAACAAGTGCATTAAGTGCCGATTCCTCGTCAGGACCGTCAACAATAATACGAATTTTTGTGCCGCCAACAATCCCCAACGAAAGAACTCCTAAAAGACTCTTTGCATTAACCCGTCTGTCTTCCTTTTCTACCCACACAGAAGACTTGAATTCGTTTGCCTTCTGAATGAAGAAGGTTGCGGGTCTCTGATGAAGACCTACCTGATTGTTGATTACAACATCTTTAACGCACATATAATATACTCC
>JAZNJE010000103.1:0-3209 GCA_045577905.1 Acutalibacteraceae bacterium
GTCCTAAAAATGCTGACACAGAGCGTTTTGACACCATTTTGGATATATGAACTGCTTCTAACAAAAGCAAATTTTCATCCATTACCGCCAACACCGGAACAAGATAAAATCTTGCAGCATACATGACCGAACAGATTACACCCACAATTAACAGAAAAACCTCGATAAGGGCAAAGTTTGCTGCCCATAGGGGTATGTCCTGCCCAAGCACTCCATAAAGCCAACTTCCTGAAAGCAAACGAACCGTCAGATAAGGAAGCGAGCATACAAAACCGGCGCATAAAATTCTCCAAAGCATTATGATGGTAAGTTTTACCGCCCTTTTATAACTGTTTGCACTTCCGAAATAATAAAATGCCGCCGAAAGTTCGTCCTCTGCCTGGTCGGTCAGTCTCCAAAAATACCTTACAATGCCAAGCATAAGGGGCGATACAACAAAAATCCAAAGCAACGCCGCAAAGCCTATGTATAAAAAGATAAAGTTAAAATTTTGAGTTAAGAGTGAAAAATTAAAAATTACCTCCAAAAATAGAAGGCCAAACAGCCCAAGCATAGACACCGCTATTGACTCAGGCCATCTGCCGCGCAAGGATGCACGGGCAGTATTTTTCACAACCGTACTGTTCGGAATTTTGCTATAAAGCATTCAAATCTCCCTTTTTTAAAGTTTATTCAGTTTTGCAAAGCCTGCCATAATCTTTTTTGTGCCGACCGATTCAAAAGCAATTTCAAGCATTGCGTCATTGCCCATCGGCATTACCTTGGTTATCATACCCTTGCCAAAGGTTTTGTGTTCGACCATCATTCCTGCCTTGTATTCTAAAACAAAATTCGAACTGCTCTTTGTTTCAATAGGTTGGAATACAGACTTGTAATCGTAGTCTGACAGGTTCCTTTGAGGAATATTTCTTGTGCTCCCCGCAAAAAAACTTCTTTCTTTTTTCAGGTCGCAAAGACTTTCCGGAATTTCTTTTACAAATCGTGACTCGGGATTTCTGCCCGTACTGCCGAAAAGCATTCTCGTTTCCGCATTTGTTATATACAGTCTTTCCTTTGCTCTTGTTATGGCAACATAGGCAAGCCTGCGTTCCTCTTCAAACTCGGCAGGTCCACCGTAAACTGCCTGAGCAGAGGGAAAAATCCCCTCTTCCATACCAACAAGAAAAACTCTATCAAATTCAAGGCCTTTTGCCGAATGTACCGTCATCATCGTAACGGCATCTGCCCCCTCTTCATAGGAGTCTATATCACTGATAAGTGCAACCTCCTCCAAATAGCCCGAAAGAGTTGCATCCTCGTTTTCATCTTGATATTTCAGTATGCCTGTTGCTAATTCCCTTACGTTTTCAAGCCTTTCAAGGCCTTCCGCACCCTCTGCCGTCAAAGCAGCGGCATATCCGGTTTTTTCAAGCATAAGTTCAAACAGTTCTTTGATCGGAAGTTCACGAGCGGCCTCTGTCAACTCGTCAATCATCAGACAAAAGTCCGAAAGTTTTTTAGATGCCCGTGAAAGAATGGGATAATGTTCTGCATTGTGCATTACCTCAAATACCGAAACACCGATTGACGAGGCAATCTGTGCGGCATTATTTACCGTTGTGTCGCCAATTCCTCGTTTGGGCTCATTGATAATTCTTCTAAGTCGCAGGTCGTCACAGTTGTTGTTAATAAGTTGCAAATATGCCAAAACGTCCCGTATTTCCTTGCGTTCAAAAAATCTGTGTCCCCCTATCACACGGTATAAAATACCGCTTCGTGCAAAGACATTTTCCACCGAACTCGACTGTGCATTCATACGGTAAAGTATCGCGTGGTCAGAAAATTTTGCGCCATTTCTCACATTGTCAAGGATAGTATCGGCAATAAATCTAGCCTCCGACTGCTCATCCACGGCAGTGTAGATTTTAATTTTGTCTCCGGCACCCTTGTCGGTCCAAAGATTTTTACCCATTCTACCTTTATTATTGCCGATTACCGCATTTGCGGCATCAAGAATATTTCCTACCGAGCGATAATTCTGTTCAAGTTTAATTACCTTTGCATTTTTATACTGTTTTGAGAAATTTAAAATGTTTTCAATTGTCGCTCCCCTAAAACGGTAAATGCTCTGGTCATCATCGCCTACAACGCATATATTCTCGTGATATGATGCCAAAAGTTTGCAAAATACATACTGTGCATAGTTTGTATCTTGATATTCGTCAACCATAACATAACGGAATTTCTGTGAATAATATGCCAAAACATCCTCATTCTCGTTAAAAAGGCGAACTGTGTTTGAAATCATACCGTCAAAATCCATGGCATCTGCCGACATAAGCCTGTTTTCATAAACGCCATATATTTTCGCTATTGTTTTAAGACGATAATCTTCCCCGACCGAAGCCAAAAAATCTTCGGGAGACACAAGTTTTTCCTTTTGAGCCGAAATAACCGACAAAATGCTCTTGGGTTGAAAAATCTTTTCGTCAAGTCCGTTTTCCTTTACTATTTCCTTAACAAGCCTTTTTTGGTCGTCGGTATCGTAAATGGTAAAGTTAGAGGAATAACCTATTCTGTCAGCAAAACGACGGAGAATTTTTCCGCAGACCGAATGGAATGTTCCTGCCCAAACGCCGCAGTTTTCGTCGCCGAGTTTTGCCGCAATTCGCTCTTTTAATTCGTTTGCCGCCTTATTTGTAAAGGTAATGGCAAGTATTTCCCAGGGCTTTGCCGGTTTATAGGAAAACACAGAATTCGGGGGCATTTCGCCGCCGTTTTTTAAAAAATTCTCTGCCAAATTTATATCGTACTCATCAAAATCAGGCACAAAATAACTGTTATACGCATCCCCATATTTTAATATATAAGCAATACGGTTTACAAGCACGGTTGTCTTTCCACTTCCCGCCCCCGCCAAAACCAAAACTGCTCCCTGCGTTGTGGTGACGGCTTTGAGTTGCGATTCGTTCATTCTTTTAAATTCTTTTTCGATTATCGCATTTCTTAAAACTTTAAAATCGTTAGGGCTCATTTTTACAATCCTTTATGTATAATATATCATTACATATTTTACTATAAACATAAACAATAATCAATTAAAAAGTATATACAGGTTTTGAATTTCATACTCTATTAGTAGTTTTCTGTAAAGGGGTAAGTGTATGAAAAAAACAAATGTGAAGGCTCTTTTAACAGCAATATTTATTCCTGTTCTTGTCGGGTTTTTA
>JAZNJE010000104.1:0-4721 GCA_045577905.1 Acutalibacteraceae bacterium
AAAAACACACCCGAGAGGGTGTGTTTTTTATATTAGTAGTTCTTGTTCTGGTCCTGTTTGTTTTCGTTCTTATTCTGATTGTTTTTATTCTGGTTGTTGTTCTGGCTATTGTTCTGGTTGTTATTCTGGTTGTTATTTTGATTGTTTTTGTTCTGATCCATTGCGAATTCACCCCGCTTTCATCAATATTTTGTGAAAAAAACGGGGTATTATTCACTACTGTTTTTGTAAAATTTTAAAAAAATTTTAAAACTTAAAAAGTCTTTCGGCGTTCTTTCGGGTTTGTGCCAAAATTTCCTCCGGCGTTAGCCCCTTTATTTCGGCAAGGGCTTCGGCTACGTATATAATGAGCGAAGAATTGTTTGTTTTTCCCCGCTTTGGCTCGGGGGAAAGATAGGGAGCATCGGTTTCAAGAAGCATATATTCAAGGGGAATATCGGCTGCAACTTCTTTGAGTCTTCTTGAATTTTTAAAGGTAAGCACACCGCCGATACCTATATATATTCCCATTTTAACCAGTTCTCTTGCCGTTTCTACGCTGCCCGAAAAACAGTGGAAAACACCCATCGGCTTATGTTCTTTTATAATCTCCATAGTGTCGGCATGGGCATCGCGGTCGTGAATAATTACCGGCATTTGGTAATTTTTCGCAAGTTCAAGTTGGAGGCGGAACGCCGCTTTCTGTTCAGCAATATATGTTTTGTCCCAATAATAGTCAAGACCGATTTCACCCACCGCAACAACTTTTTGGTGGGAAAGCATATCCTCGATTGCCGTAAGATTTATCTCGCCCGTTACAGAGCAGGGATGATAACCTACGGCGGCATAAATATGGGGGTATTTTTCGGCAAGAGCAATACAGTCAAGACTGGTAATGTCCGAGCAACCGCAGTTTATCAGTTTATCAACACCGAGAGAGGGCAGAGAGGATAACAAATCCTCTCTGTATTCGTCAAACTTAGGGTCGTTAAAATGGGCGTGGGTATCAATAATACTGCCCTTTGGAGCAGGGCTTAAAGGTACGGGATATAGCATTATCTTATCTTGCTTCCTGCGGGTACATTTTCAAGGAAAACTACCTTAACGTCGTCTTCTCCCGCGTCTGCGGCAAGTATCATACCTGCCGACTCAACACCGCAAAGAACGGCGGGTTTAAGGTTGGAAACGAGGATAACCGTCTTTCCGATAAGGTCGTCGGGGGTGTACCATTTTGCGATTCCCGACGCAACCGTTCTATCCTTGCCGCTTCCGTCGTCAAGGGTAAGTTTTAAGAGTTTTTTAGCCTTTTTAACAGGCTCACAAGCCTTGATTTTAGCGGCGGTAAGTTCCACCTTCATAAAGTCCTCAATAGAAATTTCGGCAATTTTCGTAAGGTTTGCTTTTTCTTCCTCTGCCTTTTTTGCCGCCTCTGCCTCTGCGGCAATTTCGGCAAGAACCTTTTCGGTGTCAAGACGGGCAAAGAGGGGAGAAGCTTCTTTGACCGAGTATTCCTTTATTTCGCCGAACGAAAGGGCAGCACAGCCTGTGCCGAGTTCCAAGGCAATCTTCTCTGCTGCTTCGGGAATGATGGGGGAAAGCATTACCCCGATAAGACGGATGGATTCAAGAAGATTATAAAGAACACACTCCAAATAATCCTTTTTGTCTTCATCCTTTGCGAGTGCCCAAGGCATAGTTTCGTCAATATACTTATTGCAACGCTTTGCAAGGTTCATAACCGCTTCGCAGGCATCTGCGTTATGGTAAATATCCATAGTCTCTCGGTATTTGCGAAGGGTCTCCTCTGCGAATGCTAACAGTTCCTTGTCACAGTCATTATCGTAAGCCTTTGCGGTTATCTTGCCGCCAAAATACTTGTTGGTCATAGCAACCGAACGGTTAACAAGGTTGCCGAGAGTATTTGCAAGGTCGGTATTAAATTTGTTTATGAAACTCTCGTATGTGATAGAGCCGTCATTGGTAAAGGAAATTTCCGAAAGCAGATAATATCTGACTGCATCGGTGCCGAAACGTGCAGCAAGTTCGTCGGCATAGATAGTGTTGCCCTTTGACTTGCTCATCTTGTCCTCTCCAACAAGCACCCACGGATGACCGAGCACCTGCTTCGGAAGAGGCTCGCCGAGAGCCATAAGGATAATAGGCCAGTAAATGGTATGGAAACGGACAATATCTTTGCCGATAACATGCAGGTCGGCAGGCCAGTATTTGTTATAAAGTTCCGACGAGCCGTCGGGGTCATATCCGATACCGGTAATATAATTTGAAAGTGCGTCTATCCAAACATAGATTACGTGTTTGGGGTCAAACTCAACCGGAACACCCCACTTGAAGGAACTTCTCGAAACACAAAGGTCGGCAAGACCGGGCTTTAAGAAGTTGTTTATCATTTCGTTTCTTCTTGAATCGGGCTTTATAAAATCGGGGTTTTCCTCGTAGTATTTGAGGAGTCTGTCCTGATATTTTCCGAGTTTTAAGAAATACGCTTCCTCCTTGGCATCGGTAACATCGCGTCCGCAGTCAGGACATTTACCGTCAACAAGTTGCGAGGGGGTAAAAAATGATTCGCAGGGTACACAGTATTTGCCTTCATACTCGCTCTTGTAAATATCGCCCTGCTCGTAAAGTTTTTTGAATATCTTTGCTACAACCTTTTCGTGATAGTCGTCGGTGGTACGAATAAACTTATCGTAGGTGGTGTTCATACTGTTCCAAACGGCTTTAATCTGGTCTGAAACCTCGTCAACATATGCCTTGGGAGTGATTCCTGCGTTATTGGCATATTCTTCGATTTTCTGCCCGTGTTCGTCAGAGCCGGTCATAAAATACACATCAAATCCCATCATTCTCTTATAACGGGCAATCATATCGGCAAGAACAATATCATAAGCGTTTCCGATATGCGGCTTTCTTGAAGTGTATGCGATAGCCGTTGTGATATAAAACTTTTTGTTATCCATTTTGATTTTCCTCCTCGGGAGATTTTTGTGCGCGGTCTGATCTTGCGAGACAGGCTTTAATTCTTCGTGCAAGGGACTTTTCGTCCACGCCTATTCCCGCCATAATAAGCAGGAAGAGCAGGGCGGTTTGAATCCACATTATTGTAAGGTCAACCGTACAGTGTATTATTGTTGCCGCAGAAAGCGCAAGTATCAAATTTGTTGCTTTGTTTTTTCGAAGAAGGGATTTACATTCCGAAACCTTCTCAAAGAATGACCAAAGCAAAATTATGAAAATAATGGAGCCGATTATTCCGAAACTCATAATGGGTTCAAGAATAAAATTATGGGCGTGGTGGCCGCTTGACCAATCGGAGCCGTGAAGTTTATCCAAATGATGATACGACATAAAACCGTGACCGAACAGGGGACTGAGTTTTATAAATCTGAGCGACGAATTCCAAACGAGGACACGAAGTTCTGTAGAACGGTCGGACTCCAAAATTCTGGGGAATATTTCGGGTGCAAGATAAAGCACCAGAAGTCCGATTGCCATAAGGGAAAGGGCAACGGCAAGTACCGAATGTTTTTTATACAGAATTAAAATGGTAAGAATACCCACGAAAACCTCAACAAAGGCAAAAATACTGCCGCCCATATACATTGTAATTGCGCAAAGCAGAGCCGTTAAGTAGTAAAAAAACTTACCTTTTTTTGCTGCTATAATCTTATATGTGCAAACAATAATCATCATTGCCATCATAGTGCAAAGATAGTTTGAATTCATAAACCAACCTACACAGCGGTAGTTTTCTTCATGAGAATGAATTTGTTTTTCAATAAATACCGAAACAAAGACCACTATGCTCATTATACAGGCAATATCAAGGCTTCGCTGGAAAACATCGCCCGTAATTTCGGTTCGGACATAGTAACTTATAACAAACAGTACGAAAAAGCCGACCGAACACGCAAGGCCGATAAAATTATCCCGTAAAGCAGCGACAACGGCGGTATAAACGGTAAAAATTATAAGAATAGTTTTACCGACGTGCGAAAAAGCTGCCTGCCTCCGTTTTGAATTAAAGAGGATATAGCAACCCAATACTGCCATAACAATTCCCGTAATAATAAAGTGCAAGAAGGCACTTGCAAAGGCAATATATATTAAGTTTTCGGAAGAGTTTCGTTCTTTCTTTAAAATAATACTCACCTTTTTTCAAAAAACGAATTTATCGTTTAGCAATTAAATAGGTTAAAAGGCTTGCGCCTACACAGACAGCCTCAATGAGCAAGCATACAGAAACGTGAAGCAAAGAGAGATGTCCGTTAATACCCGAAAGGGTAAAGACTGCCAAGACCAAAACCGCAAGAACAATATGTAATGCATACATAAAGTTTGCAACGGTGCGGAGTTTTAATGAGCCGCTGATAATTTTAAAATATTCCGAAGACGGGCCTACAAAGACTGCGTGCGCACTGAAAGATTCGCAATATTTGGCGGCATTTTTATAGTTGTGACTGCCTTTGCCGTCCATAATGCGGATACTGTCAGGATAGATGGCGTAATAATCACTCAACATTTCAACAGTAAGGTTAGAGTCGCAGTTATCAACAAGCAAGGTTATGCCCGCATTTATAAGGCGCACAAGGTCATTTCTGACCCTGCGGTCGGGAGTATATTTAACAATCAGCATAGTACAGGCCCTTTGACCGAGGGCGACATATACAGGGAAATATCCTCTGTGAAGAATTTTTCTGTCAACCTCCAAGGGCGGAACCTTT
>JAZNJE010000105.1:0-1500 GCA_045577905.1 Acutalibacteraceae bacterium
CCTGCATCCTTGGTTGCCTGACGCTGTGCGTCGGTAAAGTATGCAGGAACGGTAATAACTGCTTCGGTAACGCTCTGACCGAGATATGCCTCCGCATCGGCTTTAAGTTTTTGAAGGATTATAGCCGAAATTTCTTGCGGGGTATATGCCTTTCCGTCTATTGTAACAGTATTTGCTGTACCCATATCTCTCTTAATTGAAGCAATTGTGCGGTCGGGGTTTGTGATAGCCTGACGCTTTGCAACCTGACCTACCATTCTCTCTCCCGTTTTAGAAAATGCTACAACAGAAGGGGTTGTTCTTGAACCCTCTGCATTGGCAATTACAACGGCTTCTCCGCCTTCCATAACTGCAACGCAAGAGTTAGTTGTACCGAGGTCGATACCGATAATTTTTCCCATAATAAAAATCTCCTTTAAGATTAGTTTTGTTTTTTATCAAAAGTAAGCGGGTGTTTGCGGCTTTGCCGCTTTCCCTTTTCCTAGTTTGCTACCTGTACCATTGCCGGTCTGACAACCGTATCGCCGAATTTATAGCCTTTTTGAAGCACCTGTGATACAACATTTTCTCCGAGATTTTGATCCTCGATGTGCATTATTGCTTCGTGAATTTGCGGGTCAAATGGCTCTCCTACCGCACCGATTTCCAAAAGCCCGAGTTTTTCGGATAGTGTTGAAAGTTCTTTTACTATCATCTCTATACCTTTATTATATTGCTCGGTGCCCGGCTCAAATTCCGCGGCACGGTCCGCATTGTCAAGTATTGTGAGCAGGTTTTTCATAACACTTGCCTTTGCAAATTCTGCTACCGTGTATTTTTCTCTTTCGGTACGCTTTTTATAATTATCAAACTCTGCCGCCGTCCGAAGAAGAAGGTCATTTTTCTCGGCAAGTTCCGCCTTTACCTTTTCAAGTTCAGAATTTTTCTTTGTCTTTTTTATCTTTGGCTCGGTTGCGGTCGGCTCGGTTTCTTCCTTTTTTACCTCGTCTGACAATTTTATTCCTCCAATCCTTTAAGAATTTCTGACATTATATTTCCCACACGGTCGGCAAGATATTGCACGCTCGGTAAAAGTTCTCCGTAGGACATTCGAGTCGGTCCTATAAGTGCAATTTTGCCGTACTGACGGCCGTCTCCGTAATTTGCGACTATCATTCCGGTCGGTTTTAGTTCTTGATATTCGGTATCGTCTCCGAAAATGATTCCCACATCATCGGTAACGGTCGAAAAAATATTCTTTAAGGCTCCATCGCCCTGCAAAAGTTCCAAAATCCTCTTTGCTTCATATTCGCCGTCGCAAATCGTGAAGAGGTTTGCCGCGCCAACCACCTTTACATCGGGGGAATTCAGTTTTTGGGCAAGTTCAAAGGCGTTTGCAAGCAGAGGCGCCATACTTATTGCATCAAGACCCGACGAAATAACCGCATTTTGAAGGTAGGCCTTATCAAGGTCGTTGACCGCCTTTCCGCAGACCTTTTCGTTGCAGATTTTTTCAAAACC
>JAZNJE010000106.1:0-1961 GCA_045577905.1 Acutalibacteraceae bacterium
GCCTCCGACTTGATTTTCATCTGACAAAGCGCTGTCATCTATAAACATACTGATATAAGAAAGTTCTTCTGCCAGTTTGCTTTCTGCATTGATACGACCTACATTAAAACTTTCGCAATGCTTTTTAATACACTCGTCAACAAAGGCAGTATCTAAAACATAAGCAATATCCTGCCCGCCTACACTAACCGCATAACCCTGCTTTAACTCCGACGAATTCTTAATAATAGAATCGGAAAGTTCTTCTGCCGTTGTGCTCCTGCTTGCCAAACCAAAGGCAACTCTGAATTCGGGCTCGGCAAACTTAACATCTGCATTTGTGTCGCAGGCTATATGCGTTTTTGCAATCTCCTCCGCCTCATAATAAACAGACATATCCGAAATGCGGGCAACCGTCTCTCCGTTATAAACCACATCGTAAGAAAAACCTGCCCCGCCAATCATTGCAGAAACCATAATAACCAAAGATGCAACAACCGAAAGAAGAATCATTTTATTATGTTTATCAAGTTCTCGAAATTTACTTAAATAAATTTTTAAAAATTCCTTCGTAAATAACATTCCTTTCAAAAAGTTACATTCTTGTAATCAAACAACGTTACTATTATATCAAAAAGTTACAAAAAAGCAACCTTTTTATTGTGTTTGTAACCTTTGTTGGTTATTTTGCACATATAAAAAGGTTGCCGTTTGTTATTATTGGCTAAAACAGTGTTAACTGATTGGTCTCGGGAAGGTCGTTAAAGACTCCCATATCGGATAATTTTTCCATTACCGTTTTAGATGCACCCGACATACTCTGGAATTCTTGGCGGGAAATATAGTTGCCATCCTGTGCGGCTTCGTAAAGATTTTCTGCCGCTTTTCCGCCGACACCGTCAAGTGCCACAAAGGGCAGTCTCATCTTTCCGTCCTCCGGAAGATATTTTCTGGCGTGTGATTTTGTAAGGTGTATCGGAAGCAGTTCTATACCTCGCTCATACATCTCGTTGAATATAAGCATATTTTCATATACATCAAGTTCTTTCTTGGTTGCTTCTTTGCCCTTATGCTTTATATTACGTATATAGTTCTTGACCGCTTCCTTTCCCTTTAATACCGTTTCGACATCGACGTCATCCGGACGGGCGGTAAAGTATGCACAATAAAATTCCAACGGTTTATATACCTTGTACCATCCCACTCGGATAGCGGCGGTAACATATGCTGCGGCATGAGCCTTGGGGAACATATATTGAATCTTACCACAAGATTCAATATACCACTCCGGCACATCTACCTTGCGCATATCTTCCTTCATTGCTTCCCAATCTTCCTTGCTAACCTTACCCTTGGCAACCAAGCCCTTACGAACAGTTTCGGTAATCTTGAATGCCCGCCCCTCATCCATTCCGCGATGGATAAGATAAACCATTATATTGTCACGTGTTCCGATAACATCGGAAATTGTGCATATTCCCTTGTCGATAAGGTCTTTTGCATTGCCAAGATAAACATCGGTTCCGTGAGAAAGTCCCGAAATCTGTAAAAGGTCTGCAAAATTCTTGGGCTTGCAGTCTTTAAGCATACCTCTTACAAAACTTGTTCCGAACTCCGGTATGCAGTAGGTTCCTGTTGGAGAATCAATGTCTTCCGGAGAAACCCCGAGTGCATCAGTTGAAGTAAAGAGAGAGTAAACCTTGGGGTCACTCATTGAAACCTCGCTGACCGGAATTCCCGAATATTCTTCTAAATACTTATATGTAGTCGGAATAACGTGTCCTAATTCATCAAGTTTTAAAATGGTATCGTGAATTGCGTGAAAATCGAAGTGGGTTGTAATAACATCCGATGACATATCGTCCGCAGGATGCTGAACCGGACAAAAATCGTAAATGTTCATATCAGACGGAACAACAATCATTCCGGCAGGATGCTGACCCGTAGTCTGCTTAATCTGTGCGTTTTTAACCTTCTCTGCA
>JAZNJE010000107.1:0-3551 GCA_045577905.1 Acutalibacteraceae bacterium
TGCACAAGACCAGTAAAAACGGACAATAGAAAAAAGAGACCTCCTATGGCAGAATTAAAACAACTACCATAGGAGGAATTTTTATGCCTAAAAGTTATCGTCACATAAAAGAATATGAGTTAGAATTAAACGAACTAAGGAAACAAGGATTAACCGAGAAAGAGATAGGAAAGAAATTGGGTTTTAGTTACAAACAAGTACATAATTTCTTTTCCATACTCAAAACGGAATGTATATATCGCACAAAACTCAGACCTATGAGGAGGCTCGCCTCCTCATAGGTGAATACATCCATTTCTACAATCACCAACGCATCCAACTCAAAACAAAACTGACACCACTCGAAAAGCGATGTCAGTATGTTGCTTAAAATTTGATTTCAACTACCATAAAGGTCTTTTTTGTGTTGTCTGCATAAAATGGTGCAGTCTGCAAAAGGGCTATATCTTTTTATCTTTTTGCTTTAAACTAAGGCATTTCAGTCCTTCTTTTTTGAAGAAAAGACCTTTTGAATAATTACGGTAGAAAGAATGATAACGGAGATTATTACGAATATAACAAGCATGCCGAGTCCCATTTTTGGGAGCATGTCGAGAACTCTGTTTGGGTTAAATCCGAGAAATGCAAATTCTTCGGTAAGCATTTCGCCGTATGCGGCAAAATCAATCCATTTTTGAAGCAATATCATTTTAAAGCCCCTCCTTTATTATCTGAACATATTCAGAATGATGCCGCCGGCGATAACCGAGGCAATCTGACCTGAAACATTAACACCGATTGAATGCATAAGCAGGAAGTTTTGCGGGTCTTCTTTTTGGCCCATCTTGTGAACTATTCTGCCCGACATGGGGAACGCCGAAATTCCTGCCGCACCAATCATCGGGTTTACCTTCTTCTTCATAAAGAGGTTGAGGACCTTGGCAAAAAGCACGCCACCTGCCGTGTCAACAATAAAGGCGATAAGACCAAGCCCCATAATAAGCAGGGTTTGGGGGCGAAGGAACTGCTCGTCGGTCATATTAAAGGCAACCGTAATTCCAAGGAAGATTGTAACAAGGTTTGCAAGCACCTTTTGAGCCGTTTCGGAAAGGGCGTTAAGCACACCGCACTCACGTATAAGGTTACCGAACATCAAGAAGCCTATAAGGGCTGTGGCCTGCGGAATAATAGCAGAAACAACAACCGTAATGATAATGGGGAAGAGAATTCGGGTAAGTTTAGAAACGCTCTTCTGCTCGTAGGGCATTCTTATAAGACGCTCTTTTTTGGTGGTAAGCAGTTTTATGATAGGCGGTTGAATAACCGGAACGAGTGCCATATATGAGTATGCGGCAACCGTAATGGGGCCGACAAAAGCCGAGCCTAGTTTGTTTGCAACGGCGATAGAGGTCGGACCGTCTGCCGCACCGATAATTGCGATTGAAGCGGCATCGGTGTCGGGGAAGAAGATAGATGCCATGCAAAGGGTAAAGAATATACCAAACTGTGCCGCAGCACCGAAAATCATTAGTTTAGGGTTGGTAAGAAGGGGACCGAAGTCAATCATCGCACCAATACCGATAAAGAGAAGAAGAGGGAACAGTTCATTTGCAATACCTGCGTGATAAAGTTCCCTGATGGGGCCCGAATAGGCATCCGAAAAAGGAATATTGACAAGTATGGTTCCAAATCCCATGGGAAGAAGAAGGGTGGGTTCCATTTCCTTTGCAATTGCGAGATAAATAAGAACTCCGCCAATAATAAGCATTATTATCTCGCCCAAACCGAAGTTGGCAAGATTCTGGTATAAAATTTCCATTTGTTTTTCTAATACCTCCGTTTTCGATATCAGGCATATTCTACCATAATTTTGTTTGCATTTCAACCCTATTAAGTATATAATTATTGTTAATAGAAAGAAGGATAATATGATAAAAAATTTAATTTTTGATTTTGGACAGGTGCTGGTGCACTTCGACCCCGAATATATGACTCGAAGGTATGTTTCCGACGAGAAGGATGTCGAACTCCTTAAAAGGGTTGTCTTCGACCGTCTTTATTGGGATGCGCTTGATTCTAAGGACATAACAGATGAGGAATTACTCGATGCTGTAAAGGCACGACTGCCGAAAGATTTGCATACCACCGCAGAAAAAATATATAACAACTGGTACTATAACCTCCCCGAAATGGAGGGAATGAGAGAGTTACTCGAATATGTCCGCCAAAAGGGATTTAAAACATACATACTGTCTGATGTCAGCATTGGCTTTTCCGACAGATATGAGGAGATTGACATTCTAAAAGGTTTTGACGGATATTGTTTCTCGGCGGCAGAAGGTGTGTGTAAACCAAACCCCGCCGCGATAGAAAATCTTATGAAAAAGTATAACTTAGCCCCCGCTGAGTGCTTCTTTATAGACGATAAAGAAGCAAATATAAAAGGTGCCGCAGTCGCAGGGGTCCGCGGACTGGTCTTTACCGGTAATGCAGAAGAGGTTAAAAAGGTAATAGTGAAAAGTGAAGAGTGAAGAGTTAAAAAGTAAAAGTCCTGCACTTTCGTGCAGGACTTTTGAAAGAGTTGTACAAATTCGATGCCCTTTTGAATTTTCCACCTATATGTTCGAACCCTACATATTTAGTGATATTGTGCCTACGGCACAGTGATATTTTTATTTCATAAAAGTGATATTGAAACCTATGGTTTCAGTGATATTATATTTGCCTCCAAAACTCGCGAAGCGAATATAACTTGAACGAAGTTCAAATATCACTGCGAAGCAATATAACTCGACGCAAGGCGAATATAACTAAAAACGACAAGTTTCTTGCGAAACTTGTCGTTTTCTGGCTGGGGAATAGGGATTCGAACCCCAACAAACAGAGTCAGAGTCTGTCGTGCTACCGTTACACAATTCCCCAATGCAACGTTATTATTATATACTAAATTTTCTTAATGTCAAGATTTTATTTAAATTTTTTGAAAAAGTCCTTGATTTTTATAGGGCGCTATGATATATTATTCATACCAATGGGGGCGTAGCTCAGCTGGGAGAGCGCTTGAATGGCATTCAAGAGGTCATGGGTTCGATCCCCACCGTCTCCACCAGTCGAGGGGCTCGACACCCAATTCGTACTAAAGTCTTGTGCTAATCTAAAATTAGCGACTCGACCGTATAGTTCGTTTATGGGTGTTGTTGCTCCACCGCAGAGTATTTTGCATATTTTTGGCAGAAAAGGAAACATAAGCAAATAAACAAGCACAAGATGTCGAAAAACACATATATAAAATTGATATAATGTTACGGTAGGGGAAACCCTACCGTATTTTAATTTATAAATTTATTCTTTATATTTAATAATGTGGATTAATGGTAAAATAGTAAAAATAAATATTGACATAGATTAGTACATATACTATAATAGTAAAAAAAGAAGCATAGGAATACCCGATGATTTTTGCAAGAGGAGAAGATGATGGACAAAATTGATAAAAGTGCTTTGACGAGGACTGAAATTATTAACGAAGCTTCTAAACAGTTCCTTGAAAAAGGTTATACGAACACAACGGT
>JAZNJE010000108.1:0-3633 GCA_045577905.1 Acutalibacteraceae bacterium
AATGGCTTTTCTCTCTTTTTTTTTAATTTGATAACCGAAACCTGTGAGCGGAGTGGTGGCGCCGCCGCCTGCGAATTTAACCAGCGGCTCATATACACCGATTGCTGTGAGAAGAACTCCCAGCACCACATATCCCGTAAGAATTCTGGCAGGAGTAAGGCGTGTATAGTCAATAAGAAGCTGACCTAATACACACAGTCCGCCTCCGACAGCAAATGCTTTTAAAATATCTATTAACATAAAAATCACCGTCTTTATTATTAGACGGTGATTTTGAATTATTCTCTGTTTTTTAATTTTTCGGCATATTCTTTGAATTTTTGCTCATTTTTGTTGTCACCGAACGTGTAATATTTTTTGTTCTTTATATTGTCGGGAAGATATTGCTGTTTAACATAGTGACCTGGGTAATCGTGAGGATAAAGATAATGCTGTCCCCGTATAGTAGCGTCCTCTCCATCAAAATGCTTGTTTTGGAGATGACGGGGAATGTCTCCCCCAATACCACGTCGAACATCGTTCATTGCGGCATCAATTGCCATTTCACCCGAATTTGATTTTGGAGAAGTCGCCACAAGAATTACCGCATCGGCAAGGGGGATTCTCGCTTCGGGCAGACCCACAAACATTGCCGCGTCAACCGCCGCCTTAACTATGGGAATTATCTGCGGATAGGCAAGTCCCACATCCTCACAGGCGCAAACCATAAGCCGTCTGCAGGCACTGGGCAAGTCTCCTGCCGCAAGAATTCGTGCAAGGTAGTAAATTGCGGCGTCGGGGTCACTGCCGCGCATTGATTTTTGGTAGGCAGAGAGCAAGTCATAGTGCTCGTCACCCTCGCGGTCATATCTTACTGCATTGTTTTCTAAAATTTGCTCGACAATATCATCATCAATTACACTGCTTTCGCTGTAGCGCACACTGAGTAGTGCTAATTCAAGCATATTAAGTGCGCGCCTTACATCCCCGCCTGCACTTCTTGCAATTTTGTCCCTTACATTCTGTGCAAAAGAGTACTCTTTGTTTTCTTCCTCACTCACAATAGCAAGTCCTCTATCCAGCAGTGAAGCAATATCCTCTGTTTGCAAGGACTTAAATTCAAACACCGTTGAGCGGGAAAGAATTGCATTATATACATAAAAGAAAGGGTTTTCAGTGGTGGAGGCAATAAGAGTAATGTCGCCGTTTTCAATGTAGGAAAGAAGAATTTGCTGTTGCTTTTTATTAAAATACTGAATCTCGTCCAGATAAAGCAATACTCCGCCGGCACATTCAATGGAATCAAGAGAGGCAATTATGTCCTTTATGTCCTGTGTGGAGCAAACGGTTGCATTCAGGTGATAAAGTTTTTTACCGCAACGCTCTGCAATAATGTTAGCAACGGTGGTCTTTCCAACACCCGACGGGCCATAAAAAATAAGGTTGGGAATTTCGCCGGACTCTATAATCCTGCGCAAAACCTTGCCCTGCCCCAGCAAATGCTGTTGACCTGCAACCTCGTCAATTTTCGTTGGTCTCAGCCTGTCAGCCAATGGTGACGCCATTTTATCCCCTCCTTTTTGCTTATACATATATTTTACTATGTCTTTAAGGTATTTTCAAGTGATAGATATAAAGTTTGCCAACAAAAGAAAGAGAAGACTCAAAATACAAAGAGTCTTCTCTTATTCTGTTCAATAGTTTTGCGCATTTTACATTAGAGTATCTTTACTCAAATGAAATCGTCTCGCCTGCCAACGGATCTTGATAAAGACGAATGTAATCAATGTAGTAGTCTGCATTAACGCCATCCTCGATATTTTCAAGACACTGATCTTCATAGCCCTTCCAAGGTTGGTTAATTCCATTGAAAACCCAGTTATTAAGGCAAATGAAATAATACTCGTTAAAGCAATCCATACCTATGTGGTCGAATTGATTATCACCATCTGCGTCACAAGTGCAAAAATCAGAATTGCAGATATCTATTTTGGAATACAGATAATCATCAACATAAAATGCTATATATTGGGGAGTCCACTCCATAGCGAAAATATGGTAAACATCGGGGTTGAACTCAAAACCGGTACCGGTTGTTCCGCCAAGGAAGGTTTTATTATTGCTATTTGCGAAATTACAGGTAGAAGAAATATCCGAAGCAACCGGCATACGCCATTTATGAATATTGGAACTGCCAATACCTAATGAAGAATTTTCTGCTGCATTCTTTGTGCCGTAAATCTCGAAGATATCAATTTCTCCGAAAGGAGTTTTGTCATTCGAATCGTAATCGCTTCGTAACCAGAAGGAGGGCCATGCTCCCTGTATGTAGGGAACCTTTGCTCTCATTTCAAGACGGCCGTAGCGGAATTTCATTTTTCCGGCGGTTGAAACTGACTTAGCAAGAGTTGTCTTGCCGTCTTTGGTAATGGTTTTTAATACAAGATTATCATTCTCAATTACACAATTGTCTCCACCCTCAACAATCTCTATATTGCTGTTGACAGGATTACCGTCTTTTGTGTATGTAATTACCATTGTGTTACGTTTCTGAGTAAACGCACTAGTATTTAAACCCGGCAGTGAGGCTTCACTGCCGAATTCCTCAGACCATACTAGTTGCCTGTAAAAAAATCGCTGTCAGTAGCTCCTATATCACCAACACCTACAACGCTACGGTTGATGGTATCGGAATAGATAGTAAACTGTTCTCCGCTATCGGGGTCGATAAGAGTGATATAGCCTCTAACAACTATCTCGCGCTCATCATCTACATTGAAGCCGGTGAAGTAAATAGAGTAGGTCATTCTGGTGCCATCGTGCTTCCAGCAGTTATTGAGACCTTCTTCTTTAGTTTTCTCGGACTTCTGCATCTTCTTGTTGACATTTCCTAAGGTCATACCGGCGGTATATTTGTCGTCGATTGCGCCGTTCTTGAAGATAAATCCACGAGCAACCACTTCGAACTCTTTGCCGTCCATCTTAAGCTTTGTGCCGTCAACGGTTTCGTAGTTGAAGTAGTAACGAATTGCCTGTTTGCCACCAGAAGTCTCTAAACCGTCAGCATTAAGGATGGAAGCAGAACCGGTGTCAACTACTGCTCCAAGGTCAGTGACATTAAAGTCTTCAAAGTAGAGTATATTATCTGCATCGGACTCATCGAAGTAGAGGAACAGCTCGTTATAAGCATCTTCTACTGTGTAATCATAGCCCTTTGTACTGCCTTCAGCACTACCTGCTAAATCAACGGTGATGTAGCGGGTTACATTGTGCTTTTCGCCGAGTTCAACATCCTTGCTGATTGTGAAAGGCTCAGCATTTACTAAGGAAACGGTATCAAAAGCATTATCGGGGTTAGCAGTTCCGAAGTTGTATTCTACATCGCTACCCAGTTTCTGTGCGGTGTAGGAGAAGTCAACCTTGTAGGTGTGACCGTCAGCAGCACCGGATTTAATGGAAGCTGCATCACCTTCAGCAAAGGGAACAACGTCTGCTTCCCAAACCTCAACAGAGATAATCTGGAAGGTTGAAGGAATGTCAGTTCTTTCCTTGTCTGCATCTGCAGAGCAATAGTAAGGTGTACCGGCAGCTCCGGCATTTACATTATCATTTCCGCCAAAGAAGAGGGTTAAGTAGTTATTAAAGTTAGCAGTT
>JAZNJE010000109.1:0-8396 GCA_045577905.1 Acutalibacteraceae bacterium
TATTCACACTTTGAAGGGAGGTTATACCGTCAAAAATGGCGACATTGTAATTTACGGTCGGCACAAAGCCGTCGGCTTCGGTTAAAATATTGTAGTAGGAATAGGGAAGTATATCGTTTTCAGATTCCTGAGCAAGAGAGGCAGGAGGTGCAGGGAGGGTAAAAAGTATGGTTTTACCGCTTTGATTTGTGTAGTCGGTAAATAGGACTGTTTTGTCATCAAGACTGCCCGAAAAAACGGTAATTTTTGCACCTTCTACCGGATAAAGCCCTCTGACCGAGGTTACATTTACGACAAGATACCCCTGACCGCTGTATGAAGGAGGGGGCTCACTCCCGTTCGGTTTTAAAGGTGCCGAATCGGGCGGCGGTGTGGGCAGACTGCTTTCAGGCGGGAGGGCCTGATTTGTCGGCATAGCCCTTTTGCTCATTTGCCGCATTTCTTCTATGTATTGTTCAATAAGAGATTTGTCCATAAAAATCACTCCTTATAAAAAATGATATGCCCGATTGGCTCCGAATAGTAGAGAAAAAACCGCAAAGAATAAAAAGGGTGATAATATGGATAAGTCACTTGACTTTAAAAATAGCGAACTGTTTTTTGAACTCGACCGAAATATAGCCCTTATAAAGGGCGTTTTTAAAAAAGATGCAGTTTTAAGGATACGGTATTGCACCGGCGCAAACGGACTGCATTTCGGAATAGTGTTTTTTGACGGTATGGTAAACAGTATGGCCATAAATGAGTCGGTTGTAAGACCGCTTATTTTGACCGACACAGAGCCTTGGAGCGATATTGCTGCATTTACTGCCGAGAGGGTGCTTCATTCCTCGGAAGCAAAGGTGCAGGACAACCTCTCAGAGATAATACGTGCCGTTTTATACGGTGACACGGCAGTTTTTACCGACGGCTCAAACAAGGCGGTAACCGTCAACACCAAAGGTTGGAGAACGAGAGGCATTTCGGAACCGCAAAACGAAAGAATTTTGGAGGGACCGCGAGAGGGCTTTGACGAGGCGGCAATGTTCAATCTTGCGATGATAAGAAGAAAACTTTTGACTCCTGATTTTGCGGTAGAAATGATGAGGGTGGGGAGAAGGAGCGACACTTATGTTTTTATATGCTATTTAGACTCCCTTGCCGACCCGGCACTTCTTGCTGAACTAAAACAGAGACTTCAAAAGATTGATATAGACGGCATACTGGACAGCAATTATATCGGCGAAGAGATAAGCGATAAAAAAACCTCCCTCTTCAATACGGTGGGCAAGACCGAACGCCCCGACCGTGTTGCCGCAAATCTGCTTGAAGGCAGAATTGCGATAGTTTGCGACGGTACACCGATAGTTTTGACCCTGCCATACCTGTTTTCGGAAAACTTTCAGTCGGATGAAGACTATTATATAAACTACAAAATGGCAACGGTCGGCCGTATTTTCAGAATAGCCTGCTTTTGGCTAAGTATTTGTGCGGCAGGCCTTTTTCTTGCCCTGACAACCTTTCATTTGGAACTGCTTCCGACCTCTTTTGCTCTTTTTATTGCAAATTCGAGGGAGGGGGTACCGTTTTCGCCTGTTGCCGAGTCGATATTCCTTATCTTAATCTTTGAGATTTTAAAGGAGGCGGGCCGCCGTATGCCCGAAAGCGTGGGACATGCGCTGAGCATAGTCGGAGGACTTGTTATAGGTCAGGCGGCGGTAGAGGCAAAAATTGTGAGTGCGCCTTTGCTCATAGCGGTAGCCGGCGGCGGAATAGCGGGACTGTGTTTGCCGAGAATGAGGACGGCGGTTTTCTTTTGCAGAATAGCCCTAACCCTTTTGGCGGCTTTGTTCGGGCTGTTTGGCATGATTATCGGCACAACCCTCATACTGTCGCACATTTTTGCTCTATCCTCTTTCGGCAGTGATGCCACACAAAGTTTTAACCATATAACTTGGCAGTCGGTAAAGGATACCTTTTGGAGGGCACCGTGGAACAAGATGGTAACCCGTCCCGAAACAGCAAAACGAAACAGAAGAAGGCAAAAAATATGAAGACAATAAAAATCGCGGCAATTCTGCTTTGTGCAGTTATGCTTTCGTCTTGCGGTCTACTCGGCTCGGAGGAGGCTCCTAACGATAAAAGGCTTGTTTCGGCAATAGGTTTTGATTCGGAGGGAGAGGAAATTGCGGTAAGTTTAGAGGTAATAGACACTGCACAAAACACTGCTGAGCCATATCTTTTGACGGCAAGGGGACCAGACCCGCTTTCGGCAATCCTGAAAATAGAAGCGGCAAGCCCGCGTGAACTTATATTTACACACACGGCGGCGGTGGTTTTGGGAGAGAAACTTACCCCCTTGCAGATAGATGAGATTTTTCGTTTTTGCACCGACTTTAATGCAGCAACCTTAACTTCGAATATAGTTTCTGCCCCTTCGGCAGAGAAACTTTTGTCATCCGACTCGGGGCAGGCATTGTCTTTGGGTTATCTTTTGCGTGATGTCCTGCGTGAAAGGGAGAAAAAGCTTGGACTCGGCGGAAAGACCTCCCTTTACGAAATCAAAACTGCCCGTTTGCAGGAAATAGTTATTTATGCCCTTCCGTTTTTCGAGGGGGGAGAGACTGCCCGATTTTTGGGTATGGCAGTATATAAAAAAGATGAAATTGCTGACCTTCTTAATGACCGAGATGCCTTTTCGTATTCGGTGATAAGAAATGTTTTTTCGGGCGGAGAGGTGTTGATTTCAAAGGGAGCAATACCTGTAAAAAAAGCGAAGTCACGGGTTTCGGCAGAACTGAAAGAGGGAATGCTTTATATCACTCTTTTTCTTGAATGTGACGGACCCGATAAAATTGCCGAGCAGATAAAAGACTCGCTTGCCTCACACGACAAAGACATTTTCGGAATAGAACTTATAATTAAGGACGAGTTCCCAAAACTTTACCGAGCGATTGCAAAGGACTATCAAGAATACTATAAAGATGCAGAATTCAGGGTGGAAATTATATGAAAAGTGAAATCAGTCTCGGGCTTTGCGGTATAACCGCACTTTGCACATTGGGCGGTTTTCTGGTGTTTCCGGCAGGGGAGTTTGACAACACCCTCATATATGGACTTTTGTTGGCAAGGGTGGTTTCTTTTCTTTTGATTGCGGTATTTTACCGCCTTTTTGCAAATGCGGTGGGAAAAGAACCTAAAAATCGCATAAAAAGAGGGGGGCTTTTGGTGTTATATCTTTTGATTACGGCATTTTTGGTTTTGTCGGCGGTCGAAACAATAAAGACCTTTTGCGAGTTTACCTCCTTAAAAATGGGGGGCGTTTCCCTTCCCGCAGCGGTGCTTATTTTATTTTTTGCCCTTTTCGTCATCACTAAAAACGGGGAAACATCATTTTCAAAACTTTCTTTTCTTTTCGGCATCGTGACGGTGGCGGCTATAATTATAATTGCTGTTTTTTCGATAGGAAAGGGAGACGTAAAATATATTACACCGAGAGGATGGCCCGATATTGACGGAATAGTTAAAAACGGCATAAAACTTGGGATAAGGCACTTTGTGTCCCCGTTTATTATCAGTATTTCCCTCATACCTCGGATAAAAAGCACAAAAAGTGTTCTTCTGGGCAACGGAATAGGCGGCTTTGCGGCTGCACTTGTACTTTTGAATATATTTTATGTTTTGGGTGCAGACTTTTCGGCTACCCTCGGGTATCCGTATTCGTCGGCAGTTACGGTTGTAGGCACAGGCAACTCCTTTTCGGGAATGGGGGGGCTTTTTTACCTTGCGGTTTGCTTTTCCAATATAGTAAAATGTGCCGCCGCGGTTTTTGGAATCGGCATTATGGGAAAGGAAGTTTTAAAACTTCAAAAAATTTAAAAAAATTATATTTGCTATTGAAAAAAGCCCTGAATTGTGGTAATATTATCATAAGATTTGCAGCGGATGATATGCTTATTTGTGCAAATTGACAAATTTCGACTGTCATTCTGTATAATTTCGTGAATTTCGGGTTTATGGATATACGGAAGAAGATGGAAAGGGGAGTTCCTTTTGAAACAATATTCAGCAAAACAAATCAGAAATGTCGTCTTTGCGGGACACGCTTCCGCAGGAAAAACCTCTTTGGCAGAGGCCGCGTATTTTTTAACGGGCAAGTCTGACCGACTCGGTACAGTTGCCGAGGGTAACACAATTCTTGACTTTGACCCCGAAGAAATCAGAAGAAAATCAAGTATTTCTGCCGCTATGCTTCCGTGCGAGTGGAAGGATGTTAAAATAAATATTATCGACACTCCCGGTCAGTTTGACTTTGCAGGCGGACTGAGTGAGGGCATCCGTGCTGCCGGTTCGGCGGTTATCGTGATTTCGGGAAAGAGCGGAATTTCGGTAGGTGCCGAAAAGGCATTTGATGCCGCAAGCCAAAAAGGAATTGCAAAAATATTCTTTATCAATAAAATCGACCACGCTCACGCCGATTTCTATAAGGTATTTGAGGACCTTAAAGCAACCTTCGGACCGGCCGTTTGTCCGATAGTTGTTCCCTATGTAGAGGACCACGAGGTCAAGTGCTACATAAACCTCATTCAAAACCGTGCTTATTCTTATAAGGAAGGCAAGCCGACAGAGGTTCCTGTACCCGATATGGCACATCGCCTTGACGGCCTGCGTACCGCTATGTATGAAGCGGTTGCTGAAACAGATGAGGCTTTAATGGATAAGTATTTTTCGGGAGAGGAATTTACCCCCGACGAACTTATTATGGGTCTTGCCACCGGCGTAAGACGAGGCGAAATTGCTCCGGTATTTTGCGGTTCTGCCGCAGAACTTCACGCTATCGACCAGTTGCTTAACGGACTTATCTGGCTCGCTCCTTGGGCAGAGACGGTTGCAGGAGAAACAGGTGTTGATTATGACGGAAACGAGGTTAAACTAACCGTTAACGAGGATGCTCAAACCGTTGTTACGGTATTTAAAACGGTAGTTGACCCCTTTGTAGGAAAACTTCTTTATTTTAAGGTAATCAGCGGTAAGGTAACACCCGATACTTCACTCCTTAATATGAGAACGGGCAGTCAGGAAAAAATCGGCAAACTTTACTATGTATGCGGTAAAAAGCAGATTGAAACCAATATGGTTGTTGCAGGTGATATAGGTGCCGTTGCAAAACTCAATGTAACCGGCACGGGAGACACCCTTTGTTCTCCGCTTAGGCCCGTAACACTTCCCGGTGTTAAGTTTGAAAACCCCTCTTACAAAATGGCTGTTAAACCCAAGAATAAGGGCGAGGAAGAAAAGGTTGCCGCAGGACTTTACAAGTTGGCAGAAGAAGACCCCACAATCAATTACTATTCTAACGACCTGACGGGCGAGATGATTCTTGCAGGTCTCGGCGAGCAGCACCTTGAAAGTGTTGCCGCAAAATTAAAGACAAAGTTCGGAGTTGATATAATTTTCTCGGAACCCAAGGTTGCCTACCGTGAGACTATTCGCAAGAAGGCAAAGGTACAGGGCAGACACAAGAAACAGTCGGGCGGACACGGTCAGTTCGGTGATGTTTGGATTGAGTTTGAGCCCTGCGATTCCGAAGAACTCGTATTTGAGGAGACGGTTTTCGGCGGTTCTGTCCCCAAGAACTACTTCCCCGCAGTTGAAAAGGGACTTCAAGAATCGTCACTCCACGGCGTCTTGGCAGGTTATCCGATGGTTGGCTTAAAAGCCACCCTCGTTGACGGCTCCTACCACCCTGTTGACTCCTCCGAACTTGCATTCAAGACGGCGGCATCCCTCGCATATAAGGCGGGAATCCCCGAAGCATCCCCCGTACTTTTGGAGCCTATCGTATCGGTTAGGGTACACGTTCCAACCGATAACGCAGGCGACATTATGGGAGACATAAACAAGAGACGAGGCAGAGTTCTCGGTATGGACCCCGAAAACAAGAAACTTATGTTTATAACGGCAGAGATTCCCGAAAGTGAACTTGCCGATTTCCCGACAGTTCTTCGTTCGGTAACCCGTGGTGTAGGATATTTTGAGACCGATTTTGCAAGATATGAGGAGGTACCCTCTTCTATTGCAGAAAAGATTATTGCCGACAGTAAGGCAGAATAATCTATAAAGAACAAAGGGCACCGAGTTTATGCTCGGTGCTCTCCTATGTGATACTAATTTGTCGAAAAAGGACGGCTAAACTTTTTAATGAAACGAAATTTGAAGATTTTTGAAATCGACCCATATCTTATCCCATACAGGTCTGATATTGAACTGCGATATAACCTCTATGAAGTCAAGAAAAAGGAACTGTTAAGGGGTAAAAGTATCGTAGATTTTGCCAACGGCTATAAATATTTCGGTTTTCACAAAACCGAAAACGGTTGGATTTACAGAGAATGGGCACCGTCTGCCGACAGCCTCTTTTTAACGGGGGATTTTAACGGTTGGAATACAGAAAGCCACCCCCTCAAAAGGCTTGACGGCGGTATTTTTGAAATCTTTATTGAGGGGGAGAACACCCTTAAAACAGGGCAAAAAATACAAACCGTCGTTTGGTCAAAGGGTAATATGCTCAGAAGAATACCCCTATATGCCACCCGCGTCGTTCAGGACCCCGTGACATATCTTTGGTGTGCCGAGATTGAGGACACACTTGCCGAATATGATTGGACCGACAGCAACTTTGTGCCAGAAAAGGTCCCTTTTATTTATGAATGTCATATAGGAATGTCGTCGGAAGAGGGCAAGGTTGCCGACTACAACCATTTTACCGAAAACGTCCTCCCCCGAATAAAGAAAATGGGATATAACACGATACAGATAATGGCGATAATGGAGCATCCCTATTACGGCTCTTTTGGTTATCAGGTTGCAAATTTCTTTGCCTCTTCTTCCCGATACGGCAGGAGTGAGGAACTGAAAAAACTTATTAACACTGCACACAGTATGGGGATTGCGGTGCTTCTCGATGTTGTTCATTCCCACGCAGTTAAAAATACGAATGAGGGTATAAACGAGTTTGACGGTACAACCGAGCAATTTTTTCACACGGGGGAAAGGGGAAACCACTCGGCTTGGGGGACAAAACTCTTTAACTACGGTAAAAACGAAGTTCTGCACTTTTTGCTTTCAAATTTAAAATATTGGCAGGAGGTTTTTCATTTTGACGGTTTCCGTTTTGACGGAGTAACCTCTATGCTTTATCACGACCACGGGCTTGGTTCGGCATTTACAAATTATGATATGTATTTTTCTATGAATACCGACACCGAAGCGGTAACCTATCTGCAACTTGCAAATGAACTTGTCCACAAACTGAACCCCAAGGCAATTACCGTTGCCGAGGATATGTCGGGTATGCCCGGAATGTGCCTTCCGATAAAGGAGGGAGGAATAGGTTTCGATTACCGCCTTTCTATGGGAGTGCCCGACCTTTGGATAAAAATGATAAAGGAAGAACGGGACGAGGAGTGGAATATGGGCCACCTTTGGTGGGAACTTAATACCCGCCGTCCCAAGGAAAAGAACATCGGCTATTGCGAAAGTCACGATCAGGCACTTGTCGGCGACAAGACTATTATGTTCCGCCTTTGCGATGCCGAAATGTATCACGGAATGCAAAAATTCGGTGCAAACCCCATTATAGACCGCGGAATTGCACTTCATAAAATGATAAGACTGCTGACCGCTTCGCTTGCGGGGGAGGGATATCTTAACTTTATGGGAAACGAGTTCGGACATCCGGAGTGGATAGATTTTCCGCGTGAGGGTAACGGTTGGAGTTATCATTACTGCCGTCGGCAGTGGAGCCTTGTCGATAATGAGAATTTGCGTTATCGGGAACTTGGGGATTTCGACCGTGATATGCTTAATCTGTTAAAAGATGGTGGACTTATCTTGAAAAAAGCCGAGTGCAGTTGGATTCACGAGGACGATAAGATTATAATTTTTGAGAAGGGCAACAAAATTTTTGCCTTTAACTTTAATCCCGACAAATCTTTTGACGGATATTTTGTACCGATTTCCAAAGCGGGCGAGTATCGGGTTAGACTGTCCTCCGATGACGGTGCGTTCGGCGGTTTTTCAAGGGTGGATACCAATATGGTATATAAGAGTTATACGGCACCCGATCGACAAAAGGGTTTTAACTGCTATCTGCCATCCCGCACAGCAATAGTTTTCGAGAAAAAAGGCAAGGTTTAAAACCTTGCCTTTTGCTTATTTATTTTATAATTCTGCCTTCAAACCCATTTTTGGTAAGTTCGTAAACCTCTTTAAATCCGCAGTCGGACAAAAGTTTTAGAGCATCTTCAAAACCGCTGTTAAGATAGGAGATATTGTGACAGTCGGAACTGATAACGACATTAAGACCGAGGTTTTTCATTTCCTTTAAAATAAATTTGGAGGGATAGGGCGAAAGC
>JAZNJE010000110.1:0-6639 GCA_045577905.1 Acutalibacteraceae bacterium
TTATTGTGCCAACTCCTTGGCTCACAGAACGACATGGCTACGATCCGACTTCCCTCTTATCAATGGCATCAGCAACCTCATAGGCTTCCTCCAATAGGTCGCTTCGGATAGAACCGTGTGTCTGTTCCCTATCCCACGGACAACCGTCAGGAGAACGAAGCATTTTCATAATTTGGAGAAGTTCGTCCACAGTATATTTGCCACTATTTTTAACTACTTTTATTTTTACCATATTTTGCTCCTAAAATCAACTGTTTTTTGTGAAAAAAGCCATATATTTAAAGGATTTTTATAATTTTTTTAGTTTTTTAACAATTTTCCTGTTTTATTCCAAAAACAATGCTGTTTCTTTCATAATTCCAAACAATATTTCGAGCACTTCGTCCCCTTTAATATCTCTTGCCTCGGTATAAGATTCGCTTGCATCGTCTCCGGCATTGTCCGAGATTTTACGAAGCGTAATAAACGGAATTCCCGCCAAACTGCAGACCGACGCAACGGCAGCAGATTCCATATCGCAGGACATTGCATTGAAGTTGTCCCTTAAAAACTTGCGTTTACCATCGTCGCAGATGAAACAATCTCCGCTAACAACAACACCTTTTTTTACAAAAGGATATCTTTCGGTAAAAAGTGAAATGAGCCTTTGGTCTGCCCTATACACATATTCTTGGGAAGGCTTTTCGCACGGCTTGTATCCAAGGGGAGTAAGGTCAAAATCGTGTTCGATATATTCGGTACCAACCATAAATTCGTGTCGGCAAATTCCCGAAATGCCGCCCGAAAGCCCAAAACTGAACACCGCTTTACACCCATTCATAACAAGCCAGGTTGCAGCAGCGGCAGCATTAACCTTTCCTACTCCACTCCAAACCGACACTACCTCGATGTCCTTGTCGATATTAAAACAATGTCCCTCACGGGTATAAAAATTAAAAGGTTTAAGTTTTAATTCGCCGTCTTTTTTATGTAAAATATCATATTCGTTGTCGTCGGCTATTAAAAGTCCGATTTTCATATCTGTCTCCTCTTAATCGTTTATATTTTTTAAGTTTGCAATTTCCTTTTTTATTGCATAGAGTTCATCTTTAAGTTCTTTGATTTTCAAAACCGTAGCATTATTGTCATCATTCTGCATTGCATTATAGCACTCTCTTCCGAGTTGTTCATATGCCTTTGAAAGTTTTGCTTCAATGCCTGCAAGACGAAACCGAAGTCTTGAAATGACTGCTGTTTCTTCGGTTATTTTTAAAGCCGCATCCAAAGAATCTTTTGCTTTTTCGAAAATATCGTTCATATCCATAAAGCAACCCTCCGTTTTATTTAAGTTTTAGGTAAAATTCTTTAATACCCTCTTTTCGCTTCAATATTTCGTCAAAGCGGTCGATATATTCGTATGGGTATTTATAATTATATATTCTCGAAATCAAAGGACCATCGGGGTCTCGAAGTTTGGTAACTCCCGAAGCGCCGCAGGCTAAAATAGTGTGCGTTTCGTCCATAATATACACATTATAAAGCCCTTCAAATCCCGCCTTTGCATAACCGACATTCTCCAAATTACCTACCGTTTTGCTCTGACGATAAAGATAGTAGGGCAAAATTTTTCTTTCGGAGAGTTTTTGTTTTGCAAGTTCAACCATTTTTGCCGCTTCTATACCGATATTGTTATCAGGCAGTCTGCCGTCAACCGAAAGGTTGCTTGCCCTTTTCATAGAAAGGGCGTGAACCGTGACACTTTCGGGGTCGAGTTCCAAAACCTTATCAAGGGTATTTTCAAACTGTTCGTAGGTGTCGGTGGGCAAACCCGCAATCAGGTCCATATTTATATTATCAAAACCTACTTTCCGTGCAAGTTTGAATGCTTCCTCCGTTTGCTGTGCGGTATGATTTCTTCCGATTTCACGAAGAACCGAATCGCTCATAGTTTGAGGGTTTATACTTATTCTTGTGGCTCCACCCTCTGCTATGACCTTTAATTTGTCCTCGTCAATTGCATCAGGTCTGCCTGCCTCAACGGTATATTCCGATATGTTCTCTAAATCAAAGTTTTCCTTTACCGCCGTCATAACCTCTTTTAACTGGTCTGCCGAAAGAGCGACGGGTGTACCCCCTCCGATATATACGGTTAAAAGTTTAAGGTTTAGTTCTTTGGCTATTTTACCCGTTTTTTCAATTTCACGGCAAAGCAGCGGAACGTATTTTTCTATAAGACCCCTCGCCTTATCCACCGAGTGGGAAACAAAGGAGCAGTATGCACACCTTGACGGGCAAAAAGGAACTGAAATATAAAGGCTGAAAGAATCTTTTTTGCTGCGGTTTATAATATCGTATTCGGGGCTCATCGTCTGAGCCGCAAGCGATATTTTGGAATCAGACACAAAAAGTTTGTGTTGAAAATACTCCTCGCATTTTTCTTTTCCCATTTCTTTCGCTAACTTGTGATAAAGTTTAACAGGTCTTACGCCCGTTAAAATCCCCCAAGGAGGACGGTAATCTGTAAGAGATGCAAAACAGTCATACAGGCAGGAGGCCAGCGCCAACTCCTGCGATTTTACCTCACAATCGCACATTCTCACGCTTTTTTCTTTTCCGTCGGCAGTAAACAGTTCTGCAACGGCAGTTTTTCCGTCCTCAGATATTGTGCAAACCGCATAAATTTCGGACGGTTTTACCTCGTTTATAATCACAATCTTCTCGAAGGGCAAAAATATTCTGCAAAGTTTTTCCAATTCATAATTAAAACTGTGGTTTATGTTACATAGGTTCATTTGTTTAACCTTTCCTCGGCATACTCCAAACATCGGTATCAAGGATAAATGTTACGGGGCCGTCGTTGATAAGTTCAACCGACATATCGGCTCCAAACACACCCTTTTCAACCTTTTTTACCCCTCGTTCTTTCAATGCATCGCAAAATCGGCAATAAAGTTCATTAGCCTCTTTCGGTGGCATCGCAGGGTCAAAGGAGGGGCGGTTGCCCCGTCTTAAATCAGCCGCAAGTGTAAAATTGGATACAACAAGTACTTCGCCCTTAATATCTAGCAAAGATAGATTCATCTTATCGTCGGGGTCACTAAACACCCTCAAATCGGCTGTTTTTTGTGCCAAAAGTTCCGCCTTTTTAAAGTCGTCCTCTCTTGTAACTCCGAGCAAAACAAGAAAACCTTCATCTATACTTCCTACCGTCTTGCCCTCGACCGTAACCGAGGCCTTTTTTGCTCTTTGAACAACTGCTTTCATCGGTTTGTCCTCTCTACACTGTAAACCCCGCTGAGTTTTTGGAGTTTTGCGATAATACTGCTCAAATGCTCTACACTCGCCGCCGAGACAGTAACCGTAATAAGGCAATTTCCTCCCTTTACTGCCCTTGCGTTTACGGCGTGGAGTCCCACCCTCATATTAAAGAGTATGTTTGTAATATCATTTAAAAGGCCGTCACGGTCAAGTCCCGAAATTTCAATTGTGGAGGTAAAGGAGGAGGTCTTCCTGTCACCCGACCAATAGGCGTCAATCCAACGTGACCTCTCCTCTGCAAGGCTTAAATCTTGCGGAACATTTATGCAGTCCCTTTTATGAATCGAAACACCGTGACCTCTTGTAATAAAACCGATAATCTCATCGCCCGGCAGCGGTGCGCAGCACTTGGAAAGTTTGACAAGACA
Source organism: Acutalibacteraceae bacterium (assembly GCA_045577905.1). Classification (GTDB taxonomy): domain Bacteria; phylum Bacillota; class Clostridia; order Oscillospirales; family Acutalibacteraceae; genus SFWF01. The sequence continues at coordinate 3,666 of JAZNJE010000110.1, forward strand.
ATTATCAATTCCCTCGACAATAACGCCTTCGTTGGAACGCGGAGTGTGCTTTTGGATATACTCCTCTATCTTGGGTTCCTTTGCTGCCTTGACAAGTTTAACATAGTCTTCTTTAATTCGGGGCAGTATCTTTTCTAAACTTACTCCGCCGTAGCCGATTGCGGCATAAAGTTCGTCAACCGAACTAAGGCGCTGTCTTTTGGCTATATCAAGCAAAAACTCCTGCATTTCGCTTTCGGGAAGAATGATTGAGTTTCTTCTGAACTCTGCCTCAACCGCCGCTTTACCTGTTTGGATATTCTCTTCCCGTCTTTCCTTTTTGAACCAGGAGCGAATTTTAGCCTTTGCTGCGTTTGTTACGGCAATATTAAGCCAATCTCGGCTCGGTCCGTGTCCTGCTGCATTTGTAGTTAAAATTTCAATAATCTCGCCCGTTTTTACCTCGTGGGTAATCGGCACAATCTTTCCGTCAACCTTTGCACCAACCATACGGGTTCCTACTGCCGAATGTATAGCAAAGGCAAAATCTATAACGGTAGCGCCCGCAGGAAGATTTATAACATCACCCTTCGGGGTAACTGCGTAAACATCCTGTGCCAAATCGACCCTAATGGTTTTTATAAAGTCTGTATCATCCTCGACGCCATTTTCAAGCACCTGCCTTATCCATTCAAGGCGAGTGTCCATATTGCTGTCAGAGGCGGTAATACCTTCTTTATATTTCCAGTGTGCCGCAATTCCGAATTCGGCTGTATGATGCATTTCAAAAGTTCTTATCTGAATTTCAAAAGGGATTGCATCTCTGCCGATAACGGTGGTATGAAGAGACTGATACATATTAGGTTTAGGGGTTGATATATAATCCTTAAAGCGTCCCGGTATAGGACGGAACATATCATGAATTATGCCAAGCACATTATAGCAATCGATTATAGTAGAAGTTATAACCCGAACAGCAAAAATATCGTAAATTTCTTCAAAATCTCTGCCCTGCATAAACATCTTTTTATAAATTCCGGGAATTGATTTGATTCTCGACTGCAAAACAATTTCCACCCCCGGCATTTCCTCACTAAGGCGTTGCTCTATTCTCTCTTTAAGGGTGTTAAACGTAGCCTCGCGGAAGTTGCTTCGCTCTGCCAAGAGATTTAAAATCTCGGCGTAAGCATAAGGGTCAAGATAGCGGATGGCAAGGTCTTCAAGTTCTTCTTTTATTGCATAGATGCCCAAACGGTGGGCAATCGGTGCATAAACCTCTATCGTTTCAAGGGCTTTATCAAGTTGTTTTTGTTCGGGCAGAGAATCAAGAGTCCTCATATTATGCAAACGGTCGGCAAGTTTAATAACTATAACCCTTATATCCTTACCCATTGCAATAAGCATCTTGCGAAGTGATTCTGCCTGCTGTTGCTCGCGGGAGGTGTACTGAATACGTCCGATTTTGGTAACGCCGTCAACCAGCAACGCAACATCCTCGCCAAACTGCTGACTTATTGTCTGAACCGAAATCTCGGTGTCTTCTACAACATCGTGAAGAAGAGCGGCGACAATCGACTCGGAATCCATACCAAGTGAAACAATTATCTTTGCAACCATCTGTGGATGCAGGCAAAACTCTTCACCCGAACGTCTGAACTGTCCCTTATGTGCTTCTACGCAGACTTCAAATGCCTTTCTTATAAGGGGGATATTATAGTTATCTCCTTGTTCATTCATTAAAGCCAAGAGTTCATTAAAATTGTCTTCATAACATTTTTGCAATTCCAAGTTATTACCTCCCCTCTCTGATTCGTTTTAAAATCGGTGCATCGTTAAGATTCACCTTTATATCGCGGTTTACAATGCCGATGACTGCTACTCCGTCAACTTTTTTTAAAGAGCAAATTTTAAGTTCGCACAAGGTCTCTGCTGAAATCAGAGCCTTTGCAATGCCGATACTGCCTGCCATACCGTAAGCAAGTTTCCAAATAGAAGTTTCTCCCTTTAAAAGTTCCTTATAAACAGTTGCAGTTTCTTCTCTGTTCGGTGCAATGTCCGAGTAGTCGCCGTCCATACCGCACTTAAAACATTCGTACCTGTCATAATCAATGAGCATTGCCTCAAAATCAATATTTGCAGGTCTTATATCACGGATATTGACCGTAAGCGATGTCGCTCCGTTATATTCGTTAGAATCCAAATTAACGGCAATATCAACCTTGCTTCCTACCGAAAAAGGAAAAGCGGCAGGCGGGGTACCAAAAAGCATTGCTGTAAAAGACACGCCGTTTTTAGAAAAGGTGAGTCGCAGATGTTTTCCGTTGCCGACAGCATTTATTTTTTCTATTTGCAGTCCTAATATGCCGAAAATCGGTGTGGGGTTTCCCGTGCCGAATGGTTCAAGTGTATGCATTGATTCCAAAAGGTCGAGTGACAGGGCTGACGGATTGAGTTTGCAGTCCAAATAAAGTTCGGGATACACCTTGTCCAAGGCCCCTGCATATTCGTTTATCGCTCGGCGGAAATCGTCAATAGAGTAAGCCGGCAGGGTTACTCCTGCTGCCATTTCGTGTCCTCCGAATTTAGTTAAAAAGTGGGATGAAGCGGATATGGCATCGTAAATAGAAAATCCTGCGATACTGCGTGCCGAACCGTTTGCAATGCCGTCGGTTATCGAGAGGACGACCGTTGGTCTGCCATACTTTTCGGTTAATCTCGCAGCGACTATTCCGACAACTCCACCGTGCCAATTCTCGCCCGATACAACTATAACCCTGTTATGTTTGTAGCCCTTTTTCTCAATTTCTTCTACCGCTTCTCCAAAAATGCCCTTTTCAAGGGACTGTCTTTTTATATTTTCATTGCAAAGAAGTGCCGCCAAACCGTTTGCGGTTTCGTCGTCATCGGTAAGGAGAAGTTCAACCGCACGTGACGCATCTCCCATTCTTCCCGCGGCATTGATACGCGGTGCTATCGAATAGGCTATTTTTGATGC
>JAZNJE010000111.1:0-4133 GCA_045577905.1 Acutalibacteraceae bacterium
ATCAGCAGAGATTTGGGATGCACTCGAAACGGTAATCAAGGAACATCCCGTTCTTCTTAACCGTGCTCCGACCCTTCATAGACTTGGTATTCAAGCCTTTGAACCGGTTCTTGTTGAAGGAAAAGCGATTAAACTCCATCCGCTTGTATGTACTGCATACAATGCCGACTTCGACGGAGACCAGATGGCTGTTCACGTACCGCTTTCAAGCGAAGCACAGGCAGAGGCAAGATTCCTTATGCTTGCTGCAAACAACCTCTTAAAGCCCTCCGACGGAAAGCCGGTTGCCGTTCCCACACAGGATATGGTTCTCGGTTCATACTATCTCACACTTGTAAGAGCAGATGAACCCGGTGCTAACAAGGTGTTTAAGGATGCCAACGAGGCTGTTATGGCTTACAATGACGGAGTTGTAGGTCTCCATGCTCCTATTCGTGTAAGATTTACAAAGGGCAACGAGTCAAGGCTTGTTTGGTGCACAGTAGGATTCATCCTCTTTAACGAGTCTATTCCTCAGGATTTAGGCTTTGTTGACAGAAGTGACGATGCTCACGCATTTGACCTTGAAATTTGCTATTCATTAAAGGATGCTTCCAAACTTACGGTTGATTCAAATGATGATGTAAACCAATATAAGGTAGGAAAGAAGCAACTCGGCAAAATTATCGATGCTTGTATAGCAAAGCACGGTACCAGTGAGGCAGCAATTGTTCTTGATAATATCAAGTCAACCGGATTCAAGTTCTCCACAAAGGGTGCAATTACCGTTGCAGTCAGCGATGCGGTTATACCTCCCGTCAAGGCAGACCTTCTTGATTCGGCTGAAAAGCAAATTGATAAGGTTACACGTAACTATAACCGAGGTCTTATTACGGCAGACGAAAAGAGCCGCCACGTAATTGAGATTTGGAACAAAACCTCAGAAGACGTCGGTAATGCACTTAAAGACCACCTCGATGAGTTTAATCCCATCTTTATGATGGCAGATTCGGGTGCTCGTGGTTCTATGGCACAGATTCGTCAGCTCGCAGGTATGCGTGGACTTATTTCCAACACCGCAGGTAAGGTTATTGAGGTTCCGATTCGTGACAGTTACCGCGAAGGACTTAACGTTCAAGAGTACTTTATTTCCTCCCGTGGTGCTCGTAAGGGACTTGCCGATACCGCACTTCGTACGGCAGACTCGGGTTATTTGACCCGTCGTCTCGTCGATGTAGCACAAGATGTTATCATTCGCGATGAGGACTGCGGAACCGAGCAGGGACTTACCATTTCGGCTATTCTCGGCGAAGGCGGACGTGAACTTGAAAGTTTTGCCGAGCGTTTGGTCGGAAGATATCTGTTAAATGACTTTGTTGATGAAAAAACCGGAGAGGTTTTGGTGTCCAAAGACAAGATGATGACAGCCGACGATGCCAAGGTTATTTGCGCAACAGGTGCAGAAAAGGTAACGATTCGTTCTATTCTTTGCTGCGGCAGCCATCATGGTGTATGTATTAAGTGCTACGGCTCCAACCTTGCAACCGGACGTTCGGTAACGGTAGGCGAGGCGGTAGGTATCGTTGCGGCCCAGTCTATCGGAGAACCCGGTACACAGCTTACAATGAGAACCTTCCACACCGGTGGTATCGCATCAACCGAAGATATTACTCAGGGTCTTCCCAGGGTTGAAGAGCTTTTCGAGGCTAGACGTCCCAAGCGTTGCGGACTTATCGCAAAGATTGACGGTAGGGTTCACATTCAGGAAGAAAAGAAGAGCAATGTTATAGTTATCAGCAGCCAAAACGAAAACGGAGAGGCTGTTGAAGATAAGGTAATAATTCCTTATGGAATCCGTCCTCTTGTTAATGAAGGCGACTATGTAAAGGCAGGAGATTTGCTTATTCCCGGCGCTAAGTATCCTCAGGATATTTTAGAGGCACAGGGCCCCGATGCAGTTCAGGAGTATATCATTGCCGAGATTCAGAATGCTTACCGTACTCAGGGTGTTGACATCAATGATAAGCACATTGAAATCATCATCCGTCAGATGATGAGAAAGTTTATTATAAATGAGTCGGGCTCCACAAGGCTTCTCCAAGGAGTAAGTTACGAACTTGCCGAAATTCTTGCCGAAAATCAAGCAATTGCCGCAAGAATGGAGGCGGGAGAGACAGACCTTCAACCCGCCGTTTACAGTCAAACGCTTCTCGGTATTACAAAGGCCTCACTCGCAACCGAGTCCTTCCTGTCTGCCGCATCATTCCAAGAGACTACAAGAGTTCTTACCGAAGCCGCTATTAAGGGCAAGGTTGATCCCTTGTTTGGTCTCAAAGAAAATGTTATCATCGGTAAACTTGTTCCTGCAGGTACAGGTATGAAGGAAATGTTTGCTTGTGATGAGGCAGAGGATGTTGCCGACATCGAAACCGAAGCAGTTTAAATTTTTATAAAAATCGTTGACAAGTTTGACTTTCGGTGTTAAAATACTTTATTGTGTGGAACTATGGCTAATTTGTAGTTCGACCTAAATAAGATATAACGCAGGCGGAATTTTTCCGTCTGCGTCATATACATTTTATTTTAAGGAGGTGCCATATGCCGACCTTTAACCAGTTAGTACGCAGCGGAAGAGAGAGTCTTGAAAAGAAGGCGAAAGCTCCTGCGCTTTTAAAGGGTTACAACTCTATGAAGCGCTCTTTAACCGACAACGATTCTCCTCAGAAGAGAGGCGTCTGCACTGCAGTTAAGACCGTAAGCCCCAAGAAGCCTAACTCTGCTCTTCGTAAGATTGCAAGAGTTCGTCTTTCTAACGGAATTGAAGTTTCTGCTTATATTCCCGGTATCGGACACAACTTGCAGGAGCACTCTGTCGTTCTTATTCGCGGCGGCCGTGTAAAGGACTTACCTGGTGTTCGTTACCATATCGTAAGAGGAACACTTGATGCTCAAGGCGTTGCCAAGAGAATGCAGTCCCGCTCTAAATACGGCGCAAAGCGTCCCAAGGCAGGCGCAGCAAAGTAAGGTTTTTTAAAATTGTTTTAGAAACTAATGCTGCAAAGTTTTATCAAGCGGCGTTATATATATACGCTTCGCTTGGTGCACACGGGAAAGATTTTCGAGTACCTATGATATCATTTATGTGAAGGAGGGAAGAGAAGTGCCAAGAAGAGGTTTTGTTGCAAAACGTGACGTTTTGCCGGATCCTATGTACAACTCTAAGATTGTTACCCGTCTTATCAACAATGTAATGCTTGATGGTAAGAAGGGCGTAGCGCAGAAGATTGTATATGGTGCTTTCGACATTATCAATGAAAAGACAGGAAAAGAACCCTTAGAGGTCTTTGAGCAGGCAATGGAAAATGTTATGCCTCTCTTAGAGGTTAAGTCTGTCCGTAAGGGCGGTGCCACCTATCAGGTTCCTTTTGAGGTTCGTCCGGAAAGAAAGCAGACCTTAGGTTTGCGTTGGCTCACAACTTATAGCCGCAAGCGTAATGAAAGAACTATGAAAGAAAGACTTGCAGGCGAGATAATGGATGCTGTAAACGGCATCGGCGGTGCAGCCAAAAAGCGTGAAGATGTTCACAAGATGGCAGAAGCAAATAAGGCTTTCGCACATTACAGATGGTAATTTAATACCTTATTTCTTTTAAGGAGGATATTATGGCAAGAAAAGTATCTCTTGAAATGACAAGAAATATTGGTATTATGGCGCACATCGACGCAGGTAAGACTACTACTACCGAGCGTATTTTGTACTATACCGGTGTTAACCGTAAACTTGGCGAAACACACGACGGTACAGCTACAATGGACTGGATGGCACAAGAACAGGAGAGAGGTATCACCATTACTTCGGCGGCTACCACTTGCTTCTGGAAAGACCATCGTATCAATATTATCGACACCCCCGGCCACGTTGACTTCACTGTTGAGGTTCAGCGTTCACTTCGTGTACTTGACGGCTCTGTAACGGTTCTTTGTGCAAAGGGCGGTGTTGAGCCTCAGTCTGAAACCGTTTGGCGTCAGGCTGATGAATACAAGGTTCCCCGTATGATTTATGTCAACAAGATGGACATTCTGGGTGCGGATTTCTATAATGTCTTAAAGATGATTAAGGACCGCTTCCAGTGCAATGCCGTTCCGATTCAGTT
>JAZNJE010000112.1:0-5193 GCA_045577905.1 Acutalibacteraceae bacterium
GTCGTTAATGAGAATCATAACGATGTCGGCCTGCTTGGTTGCCTCGGCAGTACCCAAAACCTCAAAGCCGTCAGCCTTTGCCTTTATGGCACTCTTTGAGCCTTCATAAAGGCCGATGATAACCTTTACACCCGAATCGCGGAGATTCTTTGCGTGTGCATGACCCTGCGAGCCATAGCCGATGATAGCAACTGTTTTTCCATCAAGTAACGCCAAGTTACAGTCTGATTCATAAAACATTCTTTGATTTTCCATTTTTCTTTTCTCCTTTTATGTTCTCAAAAATTTTATTACTTTTTATATTCACGAAGATAGGACATATCCATCTCCCGCAAACAGTCAGAGCCTCTTTGTAAAGCCACAACACCCGTTCGGCACATTTCGATGATGCCGAAAGGCTTTACAACACTTATAAATGTATCGAGTTTGGTTGATTCTCCCGTTACCTCTATACAAAAGGAGTCGGGCGCATAGTCGATTATATTCGCCTTGAAGATATTTACGGCATCCATAATTTCCTGATGCTTTTCCGAAACATTTTGAATTTTTATGAGCAAAAGTTCCCTTGCCAAGGTTGTTTCGTAAGGCATTTCGCTTATCTCGATAACCTCGTGAAGTCGGTTAAGTTGAAGAATTATCTGCTTTTTTGCATAATCGTCGCCCGTTGCGGTTATAGTCATTCTGGAAACCCCCTCAGTTTCGGTTGCCGAAACGGTAAGGCTATCGATATTGAAACCTCTTCGGGAGAACATTGAAGCAACTCGTGTCAGTACGCCGAATTTGTTCCAAACGCGGATTGAAATTACAAACTGTTTCATCTTTGTTCTCCTTCCTTAAAGGTTAATATCTTTTTTCTTGACTATTATCTGGTCGATAGTTCCGCCGGGAGGTGTCATCGGAAGAACCATCTCGTCCATATTGATATGACAGTCGATTACCGCAGGACCGTCGCCGTTATATGCCTCTTTGAATGCCTTATCAAATTCCGCCATTGTGGTGCAGGTATAACCCTTTGCACCAAATGCTTCGGCAAGCAGTTTAAAGTTTGTTTTTCTGCCGAGGGTTGTGTTTGAATAATGCTTTTGATAGAAGATTGTCTGCCACTGTCTAACCATTCCGAGAACGCCGTTGTTCATAATAACAACGATTACGGGAATGTTAAATGTAACTGCCGTTGCAAGTTCGTTAAGGTTCATTCCGAAACTTCCATCACCCGTAAAGAGAACGGTCTTTTGTCCCGTACCCTTTGCCGCACCGATTGCGGCGCCGAGCCCGTAACCCATCGTTCCAAGACCGCCGCTTGTTATAAGTGTACGGGGTTTTTCAAACCTGTACCTTTGTGCCGTCCACATTTGGTGCTGACCGACATCGGTTGCGATAACCGTATCATGCTCGGCATATTTCTTTACACAATCAATAATCTGGAACGGTCTCATATCGTCGGGGTTAAAGTTTTCATTTTCCGAACGCTTTTTAAACTCCTCTACCTTTGCCCGCCATTCTTCGTTCTTCTTTTCACGAACCTTAGAGTTTATTGTCTTAACCGTCTTTTTAACATCGGCGATAATCCCGAGATATGCGGAAATGTTCTTTCCAAGTTCAGCAGGCTCAATATCAATATGAATAATTCGTGCAGAATGGGCAAACTTTTTCTTGTTGCCCGTCGCTCTGTCCGAGAAACGAACACCGAGAGCGATTATAACATCTGCCTCTGCCATTGCACGGGATGATGCAAAAGTGCCATGCATTCCCTGCATACCGAGGGCATTTTTATGGTCTGACGGAATTGCCGAAAGTCCCATCATACTGCAACCGACGGGAGCATCAATCTTTTCGGAAAGTTCTATTACCTCTTTTGAGGCGTCACTGATTATTACACCGCCTCCGCAATAAATATACGGTCTTTTGGCTTCCGAGATTATTTCAACCGCCGCTTCAATATTCTCTTCGCTCGCATCTTCGTATGTAAAGGGTTCCTCCATCGGCTGCACCGTATATTCACAGGTTGCTATCTGAACATCCTTCGGAACGTCGATAAGCACGGGGCCGGGTCTTCCCGATTTTGCAATCTTAAATGCTTCGCGTATAGTGTTTGCCAAGTCATTTATATCATTTACAAAGTAGTTATGCTTGGTAATTGGAATCGTAATTCCCATAATATCGACCTCTTGGAAGGAGTCCCTGCCTATTAAATCGGTCGAAACGTTGCCCGTAATGGCTACCATAGGTACCGAATCAAGCATTGCCGTTGCAATTCCCGTAACAAGGTTTGTAGCACCGGGGCCCGATGTTGCGATTACAACACCAACCTCTCCCGTTGCCCTTGCATATCCGTCGGCGGCATGGGCGGCCCCCTGCTCGTGAGCAGAAATGATATGCTCAATGCGATCGGAATTTTTATAAAGTTCATCATAGATATTGAGAACCGCACCGCCGGGATAACCGAAAGCGGTTTTGCAACCCTGTTCAATGAGGGTCTCAATAATAATTTGTGCACCTGATATTTTCATATCGCAAATCCTTTCGTAAAAAACATAAAGCCTATGGCCGTTTGGTTAGCCATAGACTTTTAAAATACAATTTATCTGTTTCCCTTAAAGGTGTATTTTACAGTAAATTTTATTTCTGTCTTTGGGCACAACCAAGTTGACCGTTGCCAATAATTAGCACGACCAAGACAGATAGTAGGACTATGTTTACTAATCCAAAACTTACCATAACCGTTACTCCTTTTAAAAGTTAGGAGTATTTTAGCACACCAAAGAATTCTTGTCAACACTTTTATGTGCTTTTTTGAGGTTTTTTTGAATAGACACAGCCACAGTAATCTTGTCTGTATAAGCCGTACTCTTTTGAAAGTTCTATTGAACGCTTATAGCCGTTCTTTTTTTTGAAATCCGAAAACAGATATGGGACTCCTGTTTGCTCGGATATTTCCTTGCCGATTTCGTTTAATTTATCTGCATTTTTATGAGGACTGATTGAAAGAGTGGTGGTAAAATAATCAAAACTGTTTGCCGCCGCAAACTCCCCGCTTTTTAAAATACGTAACCGATAGCAAAGAAAACATCGTTCTCCCCCCTCGGGAATCTGCTCCCGTCCCTTTGCTATTTCCGAAAATTTTTGCGGCTCATATTCCCCGCCCAAAACCTTGATATTTGTGCCGTTTAATCGGGTCAGTTTTTTCAGTTCATCAAGCCGCAGGAGATACTCCTCCTCGGGAGAAATATTGGGGTTGTAATAATAAAGCGTAATGTCAAAATATTGGTTTAGATATTCTGTGACATAACTCGAACAAGGGGCGCAACAAGCATGTAACAGTAACTTTGGCTTGTATTTATCGGGCTCTATTCCCGAAATTACCCTTTCGGTTTCGTTTGAATAATTTATACCATCTCACCTCTTACCGAAAAAAGTTCGTATATTCATTTTATTATAATATAAATGATATATATAATCAAGAGATTATTGCATTTTATGTCTTTAAATGTTAAAATATCTTTAAAATTATTGTCCTTAAAGATAAATATGTCAAAAAATATTTCAAAAGGAGATAAAGTATGGCAAAAAAAGGATATTACAAAGAACTTGTAACCTATGTTTCTGAAAACAAACCAACCTTTGCAGTCTATGTTGTCCTCCGTGTAATCGTGCTTTCAATTATTGTTTTTTCGTTAATCAGGGGGGATGCAGGCGGTGCACTTGCAGGCATTTTGGCTTTTGTGCTCTTTTTAGTGCCTGCTTTTTTGGAAAAGAAACTTAAAATAGAACTGCCAAGCGTACTCGAAATAATCGTTCTGCTTTTTATTTTTGCGTCGCAAATATTGGGCGAAATTGCCGCATTTTATGTGAAAGTTCCTTTTTGGGATACCATGCTTCACACAATAAACGGCTTTCTTTTTGCCGCAATCGGTTTTGCCCTTATGGATATTTTAAACAGGAATGAAAAAATTAAATTTAATCTTTCTCCCCTTTATGCCGCCATTGTCGCTTTCTGCTTTTCAATGACAATCGGGGTCCTTTGGGAATTTTTTGAGTTTTCAATGGATATCTTTTTCGGTATGGATATGCAAAAGGATACCGTATTGTCGGCATTCGGCTCGGTAACCCTCGACCCTACCCATACAAACACCGTAATCAGGATTACAGACATAAAAGAGGTTGCGGTAAACGGCGAATCGCTCGGACTTGGAGGCTATCTGGATATAGGTCTTTACGACACTATGAAGGACTTGTTTGTAAACTTTATCGGCGCACTTGTATTTTCGATAATCGGATTTTTCTATATTAAAACCCGAGGAAAAGGCAAAATCGCCAAACTGTTTATTCCTAAACTCAGAAAAGAAATTCCAAGCAAAAAAACAGAAAGAGAGGCTTAAAGCATTGTGCTTTAAGCCTCTTTCTTTATACTGTTATTTCTCCCGTTGATAGTTTACTTACTATGTCGGCAATTATATGGCTGTCGTTATCTGCGCCTATATAATCTGCCGCTTTGAGAGCCTCCCGACAGGCATTTTTCGGTGCGACGCCAATCCTTGCCTTTTTGAGCATAGGCAGATCGTTATCGTAGTCTCCGACAGCAATCGTTCTCCTCATATCCACACCCGAAAGTTTGGCTATTTTTTCCATAGCCGCACCCTTGTTAATACCCTTTGGCAAAAGTTCGTAAAGCAGCACCCCCGAACGGACAAGTTCATAATTTTCGGACCTTTTGTCTGCCCTTAACAGAGCGTCGGTTTTTAAAATTACTTCATTGTTATCCGAGCCGAAAACTATTTTCGAAATAGGCTCTTCAATCTCTCCAAACGTCTTTAAAATAAAGGGATAGCCTATTCTTTCACGGGCAATTTTCATACCGTGGCTGTCCCTTATAAAATATGTGTTTTCCGCCGCATCAACACGAATTCCGACCTCGGGAACTGTGTTTATCACAAGATTCACAAGTTGCTCTGCCCCGCGGTCAAGTGTCATAAACTCAATATACTCTTTTCCTGTTTTGTCGCAAATCGCACCGCCGTTTATACAACCGATAGGAACATTTGGATGTAAAATATCGCAAAACCTTGCCGCCGCCATTTTTGAACGGCCGGTTATAAAGGAGAAGGCCCCTCCGTTTTGCATAAAATATTCTATCGCCTCAATATTCTCGGGCGAAACCTCCGCCCTACTGTTAAGAAGAGTGCCGTCAAGGTC
>JAZNJE010000113.1:0-2388 GCA_045577905.1 Acutalibacteraceae bacterium
AGGGTAGTTTGATAATAGATTGCCTGAAAATCGCCTGCAAAATCATTGCGGGCGATTTTTTTGATATATTTTTGTATAAATATCATTTTTGCCATATTTTTCACTATATTTGTCATATAGTACACTTTGGCTATGGTGACCAGCAATAAATACCTCGGCCTCCCGAAAAGTCTGATAGGGGGGGGTATTTCCTTGAATATCAAGGGTTTATGTCTTGCGCCGTGTAATCTGAATAATGTGTTTCCTGTTTTTAGCCTGCATCGTTTGATGCGGGCCGAAGGTGTTTTGTATAATTCAAAATTCAAAAGTCAAAATTGAATTCGTCATACCACATCACACGCACAATGCGGCGGGGCGTGAAAGGAGGTTGTCTCGACTGCGGGAATTGAATGGTAGCACTGCGAGTAAGCGAGGGCAGAGGGAATTTATTCACTATGCCGAGCGGGAGCAGGGAAAAGCCGACTTTATGTCGGGTTAGCTACCGCTGGGAAATAGAACATTGAAAATTGCGGCTTTGAGACGAAGTAAAATAAACGGTAGATTCCAATCAATTGGGTAAGGACAAGCAGTGCCTCGCCACAACGCCAAGAGTTACCCAATTGTGGAATGACGAAAATAATATACCCCTCTGTCCTGCGGACATCTCCCCTACATTAGGGGCGAAATTAAAAAAAAACAAAACTCTCCCCCTAAGGTAGGGGGAGTCCCGAAGGGGAGGGGGTATGATAAAAGAAAAGATATTAGAGCAAAAACTTATTTATTAACACATAAAACTTTACAACTATGAAAAAGATTTTATTACCCATTTTTGCACTTGTGGCAATGGTGTTCGCTGCGTGCGGTGGCGACGACACCGCCCCTGCAAAGATTGCCGTGACGGGTATTTCGCTCGACAAAACCTCGCTCTGCTTGGAGATTGGCGAGGAGGCTACCGTTAAGGCAACCATCGAGCCCGCAAAGGCCTCAAACAAAGAGGTCGTATGGAGCATAGCCGACGCAACCATTGCATCGGTAAGCAACGGTGTAGTTAAGGGTGTAGCCGTAGGCGAAACAACACTCACCGCCAAGACCGTAGATGGTAATTTCACCGCAACTATCCCCGTAAAGGTCGTAACCGAAAAGGTACCGGTAGAAGGAATAAAATGGACAAGCGAACCGTCTGAAACGGTGAAAGAGGGAAAAAGCGTATTCCTTTTCGTTGATATTTCTCCGGCCAATGCAACCGATATGGGCACTATATGGGAAAGCAGTAACCCCGAGGTGTTATCTGTGGGAGAGATTAAAGCAGTAGGCAATATGATTGGTGCAACCATTTGGGGTGTTGCCCCCGGTAAGGCAACTATTACCGCTACAACCAACGACGGAGGGTTTGAGGTCTCTTGCGAGATTACCGTGCTCCCCATCGTTAAAGTTTCATCAATTACCATTTCGCCCAAAACGGCTACAATTGAAAAGGGCGACACCGAACAACTTACCGCCGCTGTTTTGCCAAACGATGCCGAGAATAAAGCTATCGAATGGAGCAGTAGCGACACAGCAGTTGCAACCGTTGATGCTAACGGTTTGGTAACGGGCGTAGCAAATGGCGAGGCAACCATTACCGCAACCGCAAAAGATGGTAGCGGAGTGAAAGGCGAGGCAACAATTACTGTTGTCATTCCGCCAACCTCTGTAACATTCGACGGCAAAACAGACCAAGAAATATATACTTGGTGGGGTAAGGAGGTTGATTTGAAAGCAAAGGTTACTCCGGAGGGAGTATCGTTAAAACACCTTACTTGGCGATGGAATGATCCAAATTCTTCGAAGAACCCCGATGGCTTGAAATACAATGTAACAGATGATAAGGCGACATTGACCTACACTTGGCCAAGCCAAACATCGGGAATCAAAGGCGTTAATGTTCGAGCCTTTTATGGCGATGGAAATACGGTATATGCGGAGACAGATGTCTATTTCCAAACTTTTGCGTGGTTGCTTCGTTACTCTGGAAATGCCATAAACTACGATGGTCTAGACTCATTGAGTGAAGATTTTGATTACAAGTGGAATTGGGGTAACAAAGAATCGAATAAGTTGGCATTTATTGCATATTATCGTTCTTCTACAAGTGAAAATGCATTGCCTAGATACTACAAAGAGTACTATATCCCTACATCGGAATATACTCTTACTTCGAGCGACCCAAGTAAATTGAAGGTTACAAAGAGCGCAGACGGCGAATCGTGGGACTTGGAGCGTCTGAACACCACCGACCTTGTGGCCGTTACGCTCACCTATAAGTGTGGCGACCACACCCAGACCTACACAATCAACCTTATTCCATAAGCGAATTGTACTCCCCGCAAACAAAAAAATCCGCTCCGAAAATTCGGGGCGGATTTTATT
>JAZNJE010000114.1:0-5188 GCA_045577905.1 Acutalibacteraceae bacterium
GTCACCGTGCTTTATGGTATCCTTAAATTCAAATACTAAGGTTTGTAGTATATCCTTTTGTGTGTCAGAAAGGCCTGCAACAGATACCATCTCATTTTTATCAATACCAACCAAATAATCAAGGCTTACATTAAATACAACCGCAATCCGTGTTAATACATCAAGCGGTGGCACTTTGATATTATTCTCATAACTGGATATTACCGATTTGCTTCGCTCAACCTTACGGCCTAATTGTTCCTGCGACATCTTGTGCTGTTCACGAAGTTCTCTGATACGAAGTCCAAAATCAAACATTTTAATTCACCTACTGTAAGTTCTCTTATAGTAAATATTTTATAACTATTGTGTTTTGAAATCGAAAACTGTATAATATAATTGTTCGCTATTCAAAAACATTTATGCAAATGGGGTTTGACGTTGGAAAATAAAGTGTGTTGTTGCTTTGGACACAGAGATATTTGGGGTTCGGTTCCGAGCCTCACCGATGTATTAGAAAAACTAATAATCAACGAAAATGTGTCTGTTTTTATGACTGGCGGTATGGGTGACTTTGACAGCAAGTTTGCTTCTGCTGTCAGAACACTCAAAAGAAAATATACCGATATTAAATTGCTTCTTGTAAAACCGTACTTCTCTGGTGAACTCAACACCAACAAAGAGTATTACGAATATATGTACGATGAAGTGGTTATTCTCAACGCGGTTGCAGGTGTGCATCCCAAATCTGCAATAACAAAAAGAAATCGTTGGATGGTTGAAAACAGCGACATAATCGTGTATTATATAAAAAGAGATTTTGGCGGCGCATATACGGCAGTAAAATATGCCACCAAATTGGGCAAGAAAACCATATCAGTTTTAGAAAAATACATATTTTAGGAGAATGAAAAATGGAAGCGAACAAACAAATCACAGCAAATACTAAACTCGGTGTTTATGTAAAACAGATGGATGCCAAAGACAAGGCCGTTGTTATTTCCGCTACCAACAAGTATGTTAACGCCATAAGAAGCAACGGCGATGCCGAGACCGCATATCGCGAACTTCTTAATGTTATTAAAACAATGGAAAGCAAGTACGGTTTTAATGCTTTTGAAGAAAATGCCGATGTGAAAGCAATTATTGATGAGTTTGCCGCAAAGATTGAGGAAGGAACCAATATGCTTACCGGCAGAACATCATACACCTGCAATTTCAAAAGCACTGAGGAAGCAAATATTTGGCTTGCCGGCCAAAACAATGCGGTTATTAAAAAGTTGTCTGTTGCGACAGCAGGTGCAGGTCACCAGGTCACAAATATAACACTCGAATATGTTGTATCCGAACAACCGTTAAATAAGAAGTATCAACTTACCGAACTTAATAAAACCCGTTTGTATTTTAGAAGCAAACCTGAAAAGGTTATGCGTAAGTGGCAAGAAAAATATCCGCAATATACTTACATTACCAATGTAAAAAAAGAATGGAAATTCAGGCTTATCGGCGGTAATGCGGGATACATCAGAATTTTAAACGAAAAATATGTTATTCTTTATGCTTTTAATTGCAATTAAGAGATGGGAGGCAATAAATAATGAAATATTGTTCTAATTGCGGTAATGAACTCTTTGACGATGCAGTTATTTGTCCACAATGCGGTTCTATACAGGACAAAACCAAACAAAAACCCGTAAAAGATAAAATGAACATATTTTGGTTTATAATCTCGTTCTTGTGGTGGTGGGTAGGCATAATTCTTTATTTCGCATTTAAAAAAAGCAACCCCCAAAAAGCAAAGGTGTGCATTACCGGTACAATAGCCGTTTTTATATTTGCGGCAGTTGTCGGCTTGACTATGCTTGTCATTAGTATTTTAGGGTCTGTCTTTTAGAGCCAAGGGCAGATGGTTATGTGTTCGGCAGAGCCGAAAATATATAACAACAAAGAATGGGTTTACTGTCGTTTGATAGTAAACCCATTTTCTTTTCTGTGCTTATTTTGAAGTCCGATTGGGATATGGTTAACGAGCAGAATCGGATGCAGAAAGCCTTTTCTTCGCCGCGATAGGCGTACAAAAGTACTCCAAGCGGCGAAAAAAGGCTTAAAAAGGGATAATATAAATCCGTTCACGAAGTGAACACCTTAAATAATAAATGGGTATTCGAGAAAATAAACTTCCCGAATACCCATAATTCATTTTATCCCTTTTGTTCTGCGCCGATTATGCCGTTATACCACGCCTTGGGCGATCATAGCCTCTGCAACCTTTTCAAATCCTGCAATGTTTGCACCTGCTACGAGGTCTCCCTCCATGCCGTATCTCTTTGCTGCGTCCCAAGATGCTGCATAGATGCCTTCCATAATCTGGTGGAGTTTTGCATCAACCTCTTCGGCAGTCCAACTGTAACGCATAGAGTTCTGGCTCATTTCAAGGCCCGAAACCGCAACACCACCGGCATTTACAGCCTTTGCGGGAGCAATAACTACGCCGTTTTCTTTAAGGTATGCCATAGCCTCGTTACGGGTGGGCATATTTGAAACCTCAACGTAGTACTTAACACCGTTAGCAACGATAGCCTCAGCCTCAGCCATACCAACCTCGTTCTGGGTAGCACAGGGCATAAGAACGTCGGCCTTTACACCCCAAGGCTTCTGACCGGCATAAAAGGGTACGCCAAACTTATCAGCATAATCCTGAACCTTATTGCGGCCCGATGCTCTCATTTCGAGCATAAAGTTAATCTTCTCTTCGGTAGAAACGCCGTTTTCATCATAGATATATCCGTCGGGACCCGAGATGGTAACAACCTTACCGCCGAGTTCGGTCAACTTCTTAACGGTACCCCAAGCAACGTTACCGAAGCCGGATACTGCGAAGTTCTTGCCTTTAATGCTCTCGCCAAAGGTTTTGAGCATTTCTGCGGTATAATAAACTGCACCGAAACCGGTAGCCTCGGGACGGATGAGAGAACCGCCGAAGGAACGGCCCTTACCTGTGAGAACGCCGGTGAACTCGTTGCGCAGTCTCTTGTACTGACCGAACATATAGCCGATCTCGCGTGCACCTACACCAAGGTCACCTGCGGGAACGTCGGTATCAGCACCGATATGCTTTGAAAGCTCGGTCATAAAGCTCTGGCAGAAGCGCATAATCTCTCCGTCGCTCTTTCCGTTGGGGTCGAAGTCTGCGCCACCCTTACCGCCGCCCATAGGGAGACCGGTAAGACTGTTCTTGAAGGTCTGCTCGAAACCGAGGAACTTCATTATGGATGCGGTTACATTGGGAGCAAAACGAATGCCGCCCTTGTAGGGACCAATAGCCGAGTTGAACTGAACACGGAAACCGCGATTTACCTGAACCTTGCCGTTGTCGTC
The DNA here is from genome assembly GCA_045577905.1 of Acutalibacteraceae bacterium. Lineage (GTDB taxonomy): Bacteria > Bacillota > Clostridia > Oscillospirales > Acutalibacteraceae > SFWF01. The sequence goes on from JAZNJE010000114.1 coordinate 3,358, forward strand.
AACCCACGGAACACGGAACTGAATCTGGCGTTCGGGTTCAACCATACGCTCAATAACACCCGCTTTTTCAAACTTGGGGTCCTGCTCAACAACAGGTTCGAGTGAAGTCAAAACTTCCATTACGGCCTGTAAAAATTCAGGCTCGCCCTGGTTACGCTTTTCAACGTCAGCGTAAACCCTCTTTAAATACTCATTCTTTAACATTATGTACTCCTCCTTAGAGCAATCAAACTGTATTAAAAAATAATAAAATTATTTTATACCTATTTTTACGTTTTGTCAATAGTCCAAAGACATAAAATTTGATGAAATATTCCACCTGCGGTGAACAAATTTTGTAAAAACGACCAACTTGTCCGCGAGTGGCGGACTTTTTGATATTTTATTGAAAAAGCATACACCGATAGTGTATAATAGTATCAACATATTTAAGGAGAGAATAATATGCTGACGAATTTTGACGAACTAAAAGCATCGGCTTCTCGCGAAATGAACAAAAGTTATCCCGAAGGGGGTAAAAAGTGCGGTGTTTCGCTTGTGGCGAAAAACGGCAGAATCTATTCGGGCCATCGTGTTGAATTTTCGGACGGAAGCATTTTGGATGCTGTTGATATGGCTCTTTATTCTGCCATTGAGGACAATAACACCAAATTCATCGCCGCGGCTATATGCGGAAACGACGCTCCCGAAAAGGCTGCACTTATTCGTCTTTGCTCTTTTTCGGATATGATGGTCTCCTTAAACATCGGTGCGGTCGCCCTTGACACCTCCCTTAAAAAACTACTATTACAACTTGGAGAAAAACAATGAATCTTGCCGATTATAACACCCTGAAAAGGCTACTCGAATCAGAGGGCTTTAATCTGAAAAAATCTTTCGGGCAAAACTTTCTTATAAATCCGTCGGTCTGCCCCGCCATGGCAACCCATGCCGCCGACTGTGACAGCGGCGTTTTGGAAATCGGGCCCGGCGCAGGAGTGCTGACCGCCGAACTCTCAAAGGTGGCAAAGCGGGTTGTTGCCGTTGAACTTGACGAGAGGCTCCGCCCCGTGCTTAAAAAGTCTCTTGCCGACTGCAATAATGTTGAGATAATTTTCGGCGACGTGATGAAGATTGACCTCAACTCTCTTATACGGGAAAAGTTTGCCGACTGCAAGAGAATCTCGGTCTGTGCAAATCTTCCCTACTACATAACCTCGCCCATTATAATGTTCCTGCTTGAAGGCCGATTACCCATCGACAACATTACCGTTATGGTCCAAAAGGAGGCAGCCGAAAGGCTCTGTGCCGAGGTCGGAAGCCGAGATGCGGGGGCAGTTACTGTCGCTGTTACATATTATGCCGAAACCGAAATTTTGTTTGAGGTGGACAGAGATTCCTTTATGCCGCCGCCAAATGTTGACAGTGCGGTAATTTCCCTCGATATCAGGAAAGAGCCACCCATAAAATTAAATGACGAAGCAAGGTTCTTTTCCTTTATAAAGGCTTGCTTTGCGCAGAGAAGAAAAACCCTCATCAATACCGTTTCCTCAACGTTGGGGGTTTCCAAAGACAAACTCCGCCAAGCACTAAACAGTATCGGGCTTCCCGAAACCGTGAGAAGCGAGCAGTTGACACTTGACCAACTTGCAGAAATTTCAAATTTTATTTATAAACAACTATAATTTGTGTTGACTATCGAACTTTAAAGAAGTATAATATTATTGTAAAACTGTATTTGGAGGTAATTTTTAAATGAAAAAACTAAGTATTTTAATTGCACTTATGCTTTGCGTTACTATCGGCGGCGTTTATGCAACCTGGACCTATGCAGGCACCGAAGATATCGCAG
>JAZNJE010000115.1:0-2528 GCA_045577905.1 Acutalibacteraceae bacterium
ATAATGCGGTAATACAATGCGGAATTGTATGCCGGGAGCAAGTGTTGCCGGGAAGAGATTGCTTATTTTATGAGTAATAGAACCAGGGCCGACATTGGAAACAAAATCGTCTCTTTTGCGGGCCGGGACTATACTATCAGCGAATACTTCAATAGTGGGGCTTATCTTGTCAAGGCACAGATGGAGGAAGAAGAAGGCCAGGACGAAGAAGAGCGGACAACCGTTGAAGAGTTAGACAAAACAATGGCTTCCATTGCGGATGTATTGGAGCAACCGGGAATTCATTATGTGAATTGTCAGACGGAGGCAGGAAAGACGGAACAAATCATCCGTTATCTGTGCCGCCAGGACTTCACACGAATGAAGATTATTTATAGTGTGCCAACATATGCCCTAATAAAGGAATTCATTGAACGCCTTACAAAGAATGGTTTTGATAGCCGTTTCATTCACGCCCCGCGAAAGATTGAATACACAGAGGAAGAGTTGCTTTTGTTGGATGCGGGCTTCCCGAAAGGTATCAAAACAACGCCGGAGATGGAGGAGCGGAGAAAGGAACTTCAAAAGATAGGCGATAGCCAGGAGATGGGCTTATTCCTCATTACTCACGCTTGCCTTACCCATTTGAGAGACTATAACGCCCATATGGTTATCATTGATGAAGGCATAGAGGATAGTATCATCTGTAAGGAATACATTCCCCGTTCCTGTCTTGAAATATTGAAAGGCTATGTTGATGAGGCAGGGCGGGCCGCATTAGAAGCCTTTATAGAGCGATTGGAGACGGCCAGGGAGTTGGAAGAGATACCCCCGCAGGAGATTGATTTTGAGGCCATATACAGCCATATGGACTATAAAAGACTGATTATGGAGCCGACATTCCGTGATGTTGATACGAAACGCCTTTACCCCATAGGAAAATTACGCAACGCAGATAAAGTGATGGGGACACAAGATTATAGAGGGGTAAGGTATTTGTATTTTGAAGTGAAGTCCCGCCTGATACAAATAGCCTTACAAAGGGGCATTCGTGTAAAACTATTCAACGGAACGCCGAAAGACAAGCAGTTATATGCGGCTGTCCCCGAATATGAAGAAATAATCGGGACTATCACAATCAAGAGGGCAAAACCCGTGGGAATGATAAAACAGTTTATTGATTTCAACGGGAGCAAGGCTTATCTTTCAAAGCCGGAGAATTGGCAGAAAATCATTGAAGTGTTAGAGCGGCAGGGGGTAGATTGGAGAAGAACAAACACTCTCGTCCTCAAACAATGTCTCGCAATGGCAAAGAAGATGGGCTTCCACATTCCTCTTACAAGTGATGGAGAGGAGATATATATTGAGAATTGTGCGGGCCTGGACTGCCTCAAAGGGCAAAACCTTATTGTCATTGGTAAGGCAGACAAACCGAAAGACACATACATTGATATGTTGGGGGCCGCAGCCCTTACAAAGTCCCACACGATGAGTAAGAAGAGCGGCAACAGGAAGCACATAGAGGGCATACGGGGACGGCATAGCATATATGCCTTTGAAGATGATACTTTGTGGGGCTTACAATCGCAACAGATGCGGCAGAGCATAGAACAGGCCGTTGCCAGGGCCAGGGCTTTGCGAAATAATGTTGTCGTGTATGTGTTTGCGGATTACCCAGTAAGAGACGCAATTCTTATCAAGTAGTAGGAGGGGGAAACAGAATGTATATCTTTGAAAGATTGATTTCAAAGGAATGCGACTTCGCATATTATGTGATGAAGAACGCAACGAATAATTCTTTTTACTTCTTCACCCAGGACGAAGAAGCATTAGACAGGATAAGGGATGCGGCAAATCCTATTGACGAAATGTTGGATATATATGTTTCCCTTACAAAGACAAGAAGGGAGAACGTAGAAAATAAGGACTTTGACAGCACTATTCCGGCCCGCTCTCACTTCTATTGCTTTGAGTATGCGGAAGTGATGGCACAAGTAGAAAGAAGGCGGCAGGAGGGCAAAAGAAGCCGAATTCGCCTATCAAAATAACGGAGGATGATTTTGTAATGAGTAGGACAGACGATTATTATCAGTTTTTGAAGAAGCATTAGGAAGAAGAGAAAGACTTCCTAATGCGATGGTTGGAAGATGATAGAGCAACCAGGGCCGCAGAGGAAACCGCAAAGAAGATAGCACGCCAGGAGGCCGAAAGGGTGGCCCGCCAGGAGGCCAGGCAAGAGGTAGAGCGGACAATGCGGCAGAGGGATATTCAAGTATAGATAAATCAAGAGAGCATACAGAGGGCCAGGGCAGACATTGAGAAGGCTTTGAGAGGTTGAGTTTTCACGCCGGATGTGGTGGGGCAGTCCATTCCCTTTCCATACTTGAAAAATCAGCCCGAAACCTTACCGGGGACAACAGATAGACTAATGATTTACATTTCATTCGGTTTGTGATACAATACATATACAGCCGAAACGAAAGGAGAAACGCGAAAATGGCTAATGAGAAGAAGCGGAATGCCCTTGACTATGAGTTGATGAAGCGTGT
>JAZNJE010000116.1:0-7870 GCA_045577905.1 Acutalibacteraceae bacterium
TTATTTTGATGATGAAAACAACGCTAAATATGGTTTAGGAGCACAAACGAGTTCTAATAATCCCACATCTTCTGATGAGGTTTCCTCAAATGAGTCTTCAACAGAGGATTCTACGTCGGACGATAGCAATTCTGCTGATAATGACTCTGATTCACAAAGCGATAGTTCGTCGTCATCAACAGACAAGGATACTCGAGAGGAGTTATCCTATACCGTTAAAAATGAAGAAGAAGGCAGAGCCCTTGTTGAGGAGATTAAAAAGATTCCCAACGTTAAGGATGCAACTTATATTTCTAGCAATGACGGACTTGAGAAGTTAAAGGAAAACGTATTGAAGGATAACGAAAGTTTATTCTCGTTCTTTGGCAAATATGGTAATCCGCTTCAATCGGGTGCCAGAATAGAACTTGACGATATGTCTAAGTTTGACGAGACGCTTAAAGCCATTGAGGAAACTAAGGGTGTTTCAAATGTTCGTTCTTTCTCTGAAATTGCTAAAAAAATTACGGCCTTAAAGAACGGAGTTGCAATTGCAGGATTTTGGATTATTGCAATTCTTTTGATAATCTCTCTTGTAATTGTATCAAATACAATTAGAGTGACGATGTACACAAGAAAACTCGAAATAGGCATTATGAAGGCGGTCGGTGCAACAAACTCCTTTATACGCTTACCTTTTGTAATTGAAGGTGTTTCAATCGGTATTATTTCTGCGATTCTGTCAGTTGTCTTAATCGGATGTTGTTACAGGCTTGTTGAAGAAGCAATTATCAATTCGCTCGGAACTGTAAGCGTTGTTCCCTTTGTCTCTGCACTATTACCGATTTCACTTGTAGCAATTGGTATTGGCATTGTTTCCGGTTTAATCGGAAGTGTTATTATGATAAGTAAGTATTTACGAAAAGAAGGCAGTGAATTTACTGCTATTTAGGAACTATTGAAAGGATTAAAATTGAAAAGGAATAATCATCGGTGGCTTGCCCTTATTATTTGCGTTGTGATTTCAATTTCAATGGCGGTTGTACCCTCTTCCGCCAGCGAAATTGATTCGGTTCGTGATCAAATAAATAAGTTGGAATCACAAATTAATGATAAAAAGAATGAAATAGCAAATATTCGTGATGATAAAGCAAACCAAAAAAAGTTAAAAAAACTTTATGAGGAGCAACTTACGCTTTATCAGCAACAGATAAATATTTGTAATAACGCCATCAACGATACAAATAAGAAAATAGCACAGAACGATGCTGATATAGTCACAAAAGAAAGTGAAATGGAAGAGGCTGTTTTGGAATTTAAAAAGCGTATCAACGCTATTTATATGGGCGGAAGTACAGGCAGCGGTCTTGAAATTTTACTTGGAGCCGATAATTTTGCTGATTTTCTGGCTCTTTCTCAACTTTCTCTTAATTTATCTAATCGTGACCAACAGTTAATGGATGAAATAACTGAAATGCTCAAAGAAATTAACAAAAAGAGAGAGGAAAATTTTAGGCTTTTAGAGGAGCAAATAGAATATAATAAACTTCTCAACGGCAAGTATGCGGAATTTGATGCTCTTGTCGATAAGGTAAAAGATAGAATCACAAAGTTAGATTCAGACGAGCAAACAGCCATCAGCGATAAAGAACGTTTGGAGGCAGATCTCAAAGCAAGAGAAAAATATCTTGATGAATTGCTGCATCCTAAGGAAGTGTATTCCGAGATATTTAACGGTAACTTTGTTTGGCCAGTACCCGGACAGTATAAAACATCATCGGGCTACGGCAACCGTTGGGGTACGATGCATAAGGGTCTCGATATTGAAAGCAGTAGAGACAAATCTATTATTGCTTCGGCAAGCGGAAAGGTTGTAAAAGTTTACACCTCCTGCCCGCACAACTATGGTAAAAACGGAAGTTGCTATGATTCTAACGGTAATAGATGTGGCGGCGGTTACGGAAACCACGTTGTTATACAACACGGTAAATCGGGCAAAACGTATTATCAAACTTTGTACGGACATATGACGTCGGTCAAGGTTTCTGTTGGTCAGTTAGTAAAGCAGGGCGATGTTATCGGTACGATTGGCTCAACAGGTTATTCTCTTAGTTTTCACCTTCATTTTGAGGTTCATATATCGTCAAACGGAACCTCGTTTAACCATACAGACCCGGCACCGTATATAAAAAAATAGTATTAACAGTCATTAACCATGTTTTGGAGGATTTAATTTGGAAAAATACAAGCACAGATTTATTGCTCTTATTATCTGCATCTTGTTTTCTGTTTCAATGATTATTATACCGTCGTCTGCAAGTGAGGTAGATACCGTACGTGATCAAATTAGCAAACTCGAATCACAGATTAACGATAAAAAGGACGAGATAGCAAGTATTCGTAATGATAAAGCAAATCAACAACAACTTAAAAAACTTTATGAGGAACAGTTGAATCTTTATCAGGAACAAATTAACATTTGCAATGAGTCCATTCGTCAAACAAACGATAGAATAGCACAAAATGAAGCCGATATTATTACCAAAGAAAATGAGATGGAAGATGCTATTTTAGAGTTTAAAAAGCGCATAAACGCCATTTATATGGGCGGAAGTACAGGCAGCGGACTTGAAATTCTACTTGGTGCAGAGAACTTTGCCGATTTCCTTGCTCTTTCACAACTTTCGTTGAATTTATCAAAACGAGACCAGCAGTTAATGGACGATATTACTGCTATGATCGAAGAAATAAATATAAAGAGAGACGAAAATCTGAAACTTTTAGAGGAACAAAACGATTATAAGAGTATTCTCGACAAAAAGTATTCAGAATTTGATGCTCTTGTGGATAAGGTAAAGGACAAAATATCTGACCTTTCATCTGATGAAAACAATGCCAAAAACGAACAACAAAGACTTGAAGATGATTTGGAGGCAAAGGAAAGATATCTTTATCAGTTGTTACATCCTGATGAGGTTGTAACCGATGTCTTTAACGGTAGTTTTATTTGGCCCGTTCCCGGCTATTACGGCACCACCTCTGACTACGGAAATCGTTGGGGTACCTTCCACAAAGGAATGGACATAGCAAGTTCCGGCATCAGAGACAAGGCGATTGTTGCAACTGCACCGGGTAAGGTTATTCAGGTTTACAGTTGGTGCAACCATAACTACGGAAAAAGTAGCAGCTGCTACGACTCAAACGGTAACAGATGCGGCGGCGGTTACGGGAACTTTGTTTTGATTTCTCACGGAAAAGCAAACGGTGTTTACTATCAAACCTTATCTGCTCATATGAGTAAAACAAATGTTAAGGTGGGACAGTACGTAAAACAGGGCGATGTTATCGGATATGTTGGTTCAACCGGTTATTCTACGGGATGGCATCTTCATTTTGAAGTTCATAAATCAACTAACGGAACCTCGTTTAACCATACAAACCCCGCTCCTTATATTAAGAAATAAAATCATTTGGGGAAATAATCCTTAAAGATTATTTCCCCAAAAATATAGGAAAAGATATGAACGATTTAAATTGCGAAAGACCTACAAAAACAAAAAAGACCCTTATTGCCTGTACTATTACTGCGATTGTCTCAATAATATTGACCGCTGTAGTTTTTCTGTTTATTTTTTGTAGAGTTCCCGGAGTCAGGGACCTTATCAAACTTGACAGTTTGATAAATAAATATCATTTGTCTGATCAAGACGATGGAAAAATTAACGACGGTATTTTGGAGGGGTATATTTTCGGCTTGGATGATAAGTATGCCGCATACTACAATTCGGACGACTCGACTGATAGAAATAATAATTTAAACGGGCTTTCAAGCGGTATTGGTGTTAACGTTGTGCGTCATCCTGATAACGGTTTCCTATATATTTATCACGTATTTAAGGATTCTCCTGCAGATGTTGCAGGCCTTAAAGAAGGGGATATGATATCCCGAGTTGATGATAAAAGCGTTGTTGATGAAGGCTTTGTTAATTCTGTAAATCTAATCGGCAAAGATGAAGGCAATTCGGTTTCGCTTACTGTTATAAGAGGAGAAACAGAACTTGATCTTGATATTGTTATCAGAAGTTATACAATTCAAACTGTTTTTTACCAAAAGATAGAAGATTTTGGTTATGTTGAGATAACTTCTTTTAATTCTGAGACAGTTGCACAGTTCAATGAAGCGATAACATCGCTAACCGCCTTGGGTATAGACGGCCTTATCTTTGACCTTCGAGGTAACGGCGGAGGAACGGTAAATTCAGTTTGCTCAATTCTTGACACACTTGTCCCGGAAGGTAACATTATGACCGTTAAATATAAAGACGGTAATGAAGTCCTTGTATCATATTCCGATGAAAAGGAAATCGACCTTCCTATGGCGGTTCTTACAGATAGCAATACTGCCAGCGCATCGGAACTGTTTGCGGCAACAATTCGTGATTTTAATAAGGGAGTTTTGGTTGGAGAAAAAACCTTCGGAAAAGGCGTTATGCAAAATACCTTTGACCTTAGTGGCGGAAGAACAGTTGTCTTTACGGTTGCAGAATTTTTTTCACACAGCAAGGTTTCATTTAACGATATAGGTTTGATTCCCGACATTGAGGTTGATAGCGATATTGACGATTTTGACAGATATTTTGTATCTCCGGCCGAAGATAAGGTAGTAAATGCAGCCCTTTCGTGGCTTTCGGGTGACTGATGATGACAAAGGTTGGACGGAATGTTGTTCGTTATTGTTCGTGGTTTGCGGCACTACTTATTATGTTCTTCATTTTACACAATTCATCTCAAAATGCAACTGAATCTACTGCGGCTTCGGGTGGTCTTATAAGATACTGTCTTGATATCTTTTATCCTAATTTTTCAGGGCTAACCATTTATGATCAAAATACAATGATTGCTTCTTTGCAGTATATAGTACGAAATCTTGCTCATTTTGCAGAATATTTTGTTCTCGGCGTTTGCTATTATTTGGCTATCAATACCTATCGAATTAAATTTTGGTTAAAACCTTTTCTTTGTTCCATAATAGCACTCTTGTTTTCTGCGGGCGATGAGTATTATCAAACATTTATTCCCGGGAGAGCGGGACGAATTTCTGACGTAATCATTGATTTATTTGGTTCGATTACAGGTATTGCCGTTGTTATTGTTATTATAAAATTATTTTCGTTTATAAAGAAACGGAGTGTTAAGAAAATGAGAAAAAGAGACCTTATGAATAGATTGTCGGAACTTGTTATGACAGTCGAAAAACTTAACCAGGAACTTAAAGAACAACGCGAAGATAATGTTTTGTTAAATGAAAAGGTAAAAGAACTTACAGCCTTGCTGTCTGCCGAGAAGGAGAAGGCTATTATCTGTGAGTCGATTCAGGATGACTCTACTGCTAATGGGTTTACTGTAAAGGATGCCGAAGAGATCGGCTACAACGATGATGAAGATTCTTTCGATGAATCTGAAATTTCGATACTTGATTTTGGTGCAGAGGTTATTGGCAAAATTACAATTCTTTCTGCCAAATACTGCGATGAAATTACCGCAAGTCACAGCAGTAATTCAAAGGATTTATTAGGACTGATAATGGGAAAAAGCGAACTTTGCAAAAATGAAATTCTAACTATTTCTATGGGGGAAGATTCACCCGAATCTCAAAAAGAATTGATTAACGCACAGGTATTTGAGGCAGAAGAATACTTTAAAAGCGTTTTACAGCAGAATGTATAGGAGGAATTTATAATGGATAAAAAGACTGACGTTGCGTTGGAATTACTTTATAAGGCAGCAAAGAATTTAGAGAGCGATCTTGAAGCACAGTTTTTCTTTAAAACACTACTTACCGAAAAAGAGACCCAACTCATCGCACAACGCCTTTATGTTGCTAAGCTAATTTCGGAAAACAAGGTGTATAGTTATATAGTTGAGGAAACCGGCGCAAGCAGTGCTACTGTTAGTAGAGTAAAAAGGGCAATGGCTGCGGATAAGGATTATTTTGATAGGCTACTTTCAAGTATAAATGAGTAATTACAATATTTTCTCACTTTTTTATGACCGCTTTACAGAGAATGTAAATTATCAAGAACGCACTAAATATATTTTAGAAATTTTTTCAAAGTTTGACAGAAAGCCGAGTCTTTTACTTGACTTGGCTTGCGGTACGGGTAACTTTTCGATATGCTTCGCAAATAATGGAATAGATGTAATTGGCGTAGATCAATCCGAAGATATGCTGTCGGTTGCTCAGGAGAAGAATGATGGCTTAACTTGTCCGGTTTTTTACCTCTGTCAAAAAGCGGAGGACCTAGAACTGTTCGGAACGGTTGACGGGGCAGTTTGCCTTCTCGATAGTTTAAACCACATAACAGACTATGATTGTTTCAAAACGGCAATCTCAAAAACAGCATTGTTTTTAGAGCCTCAGCGTCTTTTTATTTTTGATCTTAACACCGTGTATAAACATCAAAAAACACTTGGAAACAACAGTTTTAGAATAAAAAAAGGCAACGTTACCTGTTATTGGTCAAACAGTTATAATAAAAATGACAATACAGTTAAAATCCAACTTCAATTTGTTCAAAAAGAAGGTTTTTTAAAAAAATCATACTACTGCGAGGAGTTTATGGAAAGAGCCTATACCGAGCAGGAAATTTTATCTGCAATAAAGGATGCGGGGCTTGAACTTTTGGCAGTTTACGGTGAAAATACATTCAAACCACCGGAGGAATACTCCAATCGTAATATTTATGTAACAAGAAGGGTAAACAATGGGTAAGTTAATTAGATGCATCACTTCTGACGGGCAGGTTATGGCAACTGCTGTCGATACTACCGATATAGTAGCAGAGGCAGAGAGAATTCATACCACTTCTGCCGTTGTTACTGCTGCTCTTGGCAGACTTTTAACTGCCGGTTCAATGATGGGGAATATGCTTAAAGGCCGCGATGACTCAATAACCTTAAAGGTGGCGGGGGACGGTCCGTGCGGTTCGCTCATAGTTGTATCGGACTCAAACGGAGATGTAAGAGGCTATGTTCAAAATCCTGTTGTTGAATTACCACTTAATTCCAACGGTAAACTTGATGTCGGCGGAGCGGTCGGAAAGAACGGTCTGTTATATGTTTTAAAAGATCTTGGACTTAAAGAGCCTTTTAGCGGTTCTGTCCCGCTAGTTTCGGGTGAAATCGCAGAGGATATTACATCTTATTATGCTTTAAGCGAGCAGATTCCAACGGTTTGTGCGTTAGGTGTCTTAGTTAATCCCGACCTAACTGTTTCTTCTTCAGGTGGATATATCATTCAACTTTTACCTGCCGCTGATGATTCAACAATAGATAAATTAGAAGCAGCTATAAAAGATATGCCTCCCGTCACAACGATGCTTAACAGCGGAATGACTCCCGAAGAAATAATTAAAAAAGCACTTTCCGGTTTTGAGGTAGAGGTTCTTTATGAACAGAAAATTGAGTATAAATGTAATTGTAGCAAAGAGCGAGTTTCAAAGGCTTTAATATCACTTGGACGAGAAGAATTAACTAGTATGGCAGAGGAACTTCCGGAGGTTTCGGTCAACTGTCATTTCTGCGATAAAATATATAAATTCTCAAAATCTGAAATTTTTAAATTTTTGAATAAAATTTAAAAATAATTGTTGACAACAGCGGATACTTGTGGTATTATATCACTTGCCGCTGGAAATCACGAACACGGTGATGGAGAGCAAAATGGGGGTATAGCTCAGCTGGAAGAGCATCTGCCTTACAAGCAGAGGGTCACAGGTTCGAGCCCTGTTGTCCCCACCATTTGGCCTGGTAGTTCAGCTGGTTAGAACGCTAGCCTGTCACGCTAGAGGTCGAAGTCGGAGGCCAAGCGGTCTTAGGAAGACAAATTATT
>JAZNJE010000117.1:0-4815 GCA_045577905.1 Acutalibacteraceae bacterium
TGGCTCACAGAACGACATGGCTACGATCCGACTTGTTCGATCCGGGCGAAAACTCGGTTGGTCTTACTATCGAGGGCGTTGGCGACGTAAATCTGCGTATGTCTATTTACTTTTTTGAAAAGGTAAACGCAGCAGGAATTAAAACCCATTATATTTCTGCCGATCTCAATAATACTACGATGGAGGTTGTTCCCGCTAAGCCTTTCGGCAAGGGGCTTGAAGTTATCTGCCGCCATAAGGCAGTAGGAAGTTTCTATCGCCGTTACAGTGATTATATTGAAGAGGGAGCAGACCTTCCCGCTTATGTTGAAACTACCTTTAAGAACGACGAAAAGGGCGATCCGCTTGTAACAAAGGACGGACTTATTGATCTCGGAGTTATGACCGCAGAGCAATATGATGATGTTAAGGAGATGACCCAAAAGATTACAAAAATTGTTGCCGACGACCTTCTTGAAAAGGGCCTCGTTCTTTATGATATCAAGTTTGAGTTCGGTTACGATGCAGATGGCAGTGTAATACTTATCGACGAAATCGCATCCGGAAATATGCGTGTTTATAAAGACGGCGAATACATCGATCCGATGACATTATCTAAACTTTTCTTTGCATAAAATTTTCCATTTAAGGAGTAAATTATGGGTGGCTTTTTCGGAGCGGTGTGCCGTGAGGATGCAATTTCTGATGTTTTCTTCGGCACCGACTACCATTCTCATTTAGGCACGCGCAGAGGCGGCATGGCGGCCTATGACAGCGAAATCGGTCTTCAACGTGAAATACATAACATTGAGAATTCTCCCTTCCGCACAAAATTTGAAGATGTTTTTGAGGAAATGAAGGGTAAGGCAGCAATTGGATGCATAAGTGATTATGATCCGCAGCCCCTCCTTATACGTTCAAATCACGGCGTATATGCTATTTGTGTAGTCGGACGAGTCAATAATGCTGATGAATTGATTAGCAAATATCTTTCCGATAACGGCGGACATTTTTGTGCTATGACAGGCGGCAAGACCAATGCAACTGAACTTGTTGCGGCCCTCATCAATCAAAAATGCAACATTTGTGAGGGAATTAAGTTTGCACAAAGTTCAATAGATGGCAGCGCAACAATTCTGATACTCAGGGACACGGGAAGTATAATTGCTGCCCGAGACCGACTCGGAAGAATTCCGGTTAGCGTTGGAAAGAGTGATGACGGACATTGCGTTGCATTTGAGCCTTTTTCGTATGCAAAACTCGGTTACGAAACCGTAAAGGAACTCGGACCCGGTGAAATTGTTGAAATTACGGCAGACAACCTGATTCAACTCGCTGCCCCCGGCGAAAAACTTAAAGTTTGTGCATTCCTTTGGAGTTATTATGGATTTTCAAGTTCGGAATATGAGGGCATAAATGTTGAACTGATGCGGTATAAAAACGGCAATATTATGGCGGAGCACGACATAAAATATGGCCTTACAGATGACATTGATTATGTAGGAGGAGTGCCCGATTCGGGAACTCCACACGCTATGGGCTATGCTCATACAAGCCACAAGCAGTTTGCCCGCGCATTTATTAAGTACACCCAAACTTGGTCAAGAAGTTTTACCGCTACTCGCCAAAAAGACCGAAACAGGGTAGCGAGAATGAAACTTGTTCCGGTTCACGGCCTTATTAAGGGAAAGAATTTGCTCTTTGTAGATGACTCAATAGTAAGAGGTACGCAACTTAAAGAGACGGTTGAGTTCCTTTATGATAACGGAGCAAAATCGGTGCACATTCGTTCGGCTTGTCCTCCCATTATGTATGGATGTAAGTATCTTAACTTTTCAAGAGCGACAAGTGATATGGAGTTAATCGCCCGAAGAGCCATATTTGAACTTGAAGGCGAAGAAGGTATGCGGCATATTGATGAATACAGCAGTTCCGATACCGAAAGAGGTCGCCGATTAAGGCAACATATCTGCAAGGAACTTCACTTTGCTTCTCTTGAATTTCAGTCGCTCGAAGGAATTGTTGAGGCAATCGGTATAGAGCCTGAAAACTTGTGCACATATTGTTGGAACGGAAAGGAATAAAAAATTATGTATAATAAATCAAAATCTGAAAGTTACGCTGCCGCAGGCGTTGATATAACCGCAGGATATAAGTCGGTTGAACTTATGAAGTCTCATATTAAGCGTACAAAAAATGAATATTGTCTCGATGATGTCGGCGGATTCGGCGGTTGCTTTGGTTTAAACCTTGACGGGATGAGTGAGCCTGTTCTTGTTGCGGGAACAGACGGTGTAGGAACAAAAATAAAACTTGCAATGCTTCTTGATAAACACGATACAATCGGTATTGACTGTGTTGCAATGTGTGTAAACGATATTATCTGTTGCGGAGCAAAACCGCTTTTCTTCCTTGACTATATTGCCTGCGGAAAGAACTTTCCGGAAAAGATTGCTGCTATTGTAGGCGGCGTTGCGGAGGGATGCGTTCAAGCCGGTTGTGCCCTTATAGGAGGGGAGACGGCAGAGCATCCGGGACTTATGCCGGTTGATGATTACGACCTTGCAGGTTATTGCACAGGTATTGTAGATAAAAAGAAGATTCTTGACAATAAAAAGGTTAGTGAAGGCGATGTTATTATCGCGCTTGCTTCAACAGGTGTTCATTCTAACGGATTTTCACTTGTGCGTAAGGTTTTCGATATTGAGTCGGCAGACCTTTCGGCATATAAGGATGAACTCGGCGGAAAAACACTCGGAGAAGCATTGCTTACCCCCACTAAGATTTATGTTAAATCTGTCCTTGCTTTAATGAGTGAGGTTGAGGTTAAAGCAGTGTCTCACATTACGGGAGGCGGCTTCTATGAAAACATACCGAGAAGCCTACCCGAAGGCTATTCGGCAAAAATTAAAAGAAACGATGTTCGTGTTCTTCCTATTTTTGAACTTATTGCAAAGGTTGGAAATATCCCGGAAAGGGATATGTTCAACACCTTTAATATGGGTGTCGGAATGAGCATTGTTGTTGCGAAAAAAGATTTGGAAAAAGCACTCGAAATCTTAAAGAATAATGGCGAAGATGCATATTTCCTTGGCGAAATTGTTAAGAGTGATGAAGGCGTAATTATAGAATAATTCGGCGGTATAAATATGAATGAAAAGATCAAAATTGCGGTTCTTGTTTCAGGCGGAGGCACAAATTTGCAGGCGCTTATAAATGCCGAAAATGATAAAACTATAAAAAGCGGCAAAATCTCGCTTGTAATTTCAAACAGACCCGATGCCTATGCCTTGGTAAGAGCCAAAAATGCAGGAATTAAAACAGCGATAATTGAAAAGAAAGGCAACCCTAATTTTGAGGATGATCTTGTTGACCTTCTTGAAAAAGAGGGGATAGAACTTATCGTTTTAGCGGGATTTATGTGTATTTTAAGTGAAAAATTCACCCGCCGTTATGAAAACAGAATTCTCAATGTCCACCCCTCCCTGATACCGTCATTCTGCGGCGAAGGATTTTACGGACTTCGCGTTCATGAGGCGGCTCTCGGTTATGGGGTTAAGGTTACGGGTGCAACAGTCCACTTTGTTAACGAAATTCCCGACGGTGGAAAAATTATTCTTCAAAAAGCCGTTTCTGTTAGAGAGGGTGACACCCCTGAGGTTTTGCAGAAACGTGTAATGGAAGAGGCAGAATGGATAATTCTTCCTGAGGCCACCGAAATGGTATCTGCCCAATTACTTAAATCTAAGGAGAATGAATAATATGAAAATCTCTACTATCAAAGATGAACTTAATTCTCTTGCTTATCACGGAAGAGGAATTATAATCGGAAAGAGTGCTGATTCTAAGACGGCAATAACCGCTTACTTTATTATGGGAAGAAGTGAAAACAGCCGTAACCGCGTTTTTGTTGCCGAGGGCGATGCAATGCGAACAAAGGCGTTTGATGAGTCTAAAATGACCGATCCGCATCTTATTATTTACTATCCGGTAAGGGTTCTCGGTAACAAAACAATCGTAACAAACGGCGACCAGACCGATACTATTTATAATCTTATGGACAAGCAGATGACCTTTGAGCAGGCTTTGCGTACCCGTGAATTTGAGGACGACTGTCCTAACTTTACTCCTCGAATTTCGGGCATTATAAGACGAGAAGCAGAGGGTATGAACTTTGCAATGTCCATTTTAAAGAGTGCCGAGGGAGACGACTCTTCTTGTGAGCGTTTTACTTATGCATATAGTAACCCCAAAGCAGGATATGCTAAGTTTATTCACACCTATAATGGCGACGGTAATCCGCTGCCTTCCTTTGAGGGAGAACCCAAAACATTGGAACTGCCTTCGCTTTCGATAGATGAGTTGACGACGCTTATTTGGGATAATCTGAATAGTGACAACAAGGTGTCTCTTTTTGTTAGATACATAGATATTGATTCAGGCAAAACGGAAACAAGAATTGTAAATAAGAATAATTGATTTAGGAGACTATTTATGAAAGAGTTTGAGTTAAAATACGGTTGTAACCCTAACCAAAAGCCTGCAAAAATATTTATGGCGGATAACAGCGAACTTCCTATCGAGATTTTAAACGGAAGACCTGGATTTATCAATTTTCTTGATGCTTTTAATTCTTGGCAACTTGTTAAGGAACTGAAAGAGGCACTCGGTATGCCCGCCGTTACTTCATTTAAACATGTTAGCCCCACTTCGGCGGCAATCGGTTTACCCCTTTCGGATAAACTTAAAAAAGCCTGCTTTGTGGATGATATCGAAGGTCTTGACGATTCACCCCTTGCATGTGCCTATGCGCGTGCCCGTGGCACCGATCGTATG
>JAZNJE010000118.1:0-1990 GCA_045577905.1 Acutalibacteraceae bacterium
CTTATTGCTATTGTAAACGGCAAGCCTCAAATTCTCACATTAAAAGACATGCTTCAAAACTGCATAGACTTCCAGTGTGAGATTATTGAACGCAGAACCCGTTATGATATGAAAAAGGCTCAGGAAAGAGCCCACATTTTGGAAGGACTTAAAATTGCGCTCGATTTTATCGACGAAGTTGTAAGTATTATCCGCACATCTAAAACAATTCCCGAATCAAAAGAGCGTTTGGGCGAGAGATTTGATTTAGACGATATTCAAACCACTGCTATCGTTCAAATGCAACTTGGTAAACTTGCAGGTTTGGAAAAGCAGAAGATTGAGGACGAATTGCAAGAAAAATACGAATTTATCAAGGAATGTATGGAAATCCTTGCCGACCATTCACGTGTTCTTGACATTGTTAAGACCGAGGCTCTTAATCTTCGTGACAAATACTCGGATGAAAGAAGAACCGAGATTTCGGCAATTTCCGGCGAGGTTGACATTGAAGACCTTATCCCTGAGGAAGAATGTATTCTCACTAAAACGGTTGAAGGTTACATCAAGCGTTTGCCGTCGGATACTTATTCTACTCAGCACAGAGGCGGTAAGGGTATTACGGGAATGACTACCCGTGAAGGCGACGTTATTGAGAATATGTTCACCTGCTCGTCGCACGATTACATTTTGATGTTCAGTAATCTCGGTCGTTTGTACCGTATTAAGGCTTATGAAATTCCTGAAGGCAGCCGAACAAGTAAGGGAATGAACATTATAAACATTCTTCCCCTTATGCCTGAGGAAAAAATTATCAATATCTTGCCGCTTGACAATAAGATTGACCTTGAAAATCCGTTCTACGTATGTATGATTACTAAGAAAGGTACCATCAAACGTACATCGATTGAAGCATTTAAGAACGTGAGAAAGACGGGTATTATTGCAATTAACATCGACGAGGACGATGAATTGGCTTGCGTTTGCAGAACTAAGGGCGACGAAGAGATAATTGTTGCATCTAAAAAAGGTTTTGCAATCAGGTTTAACGAAAATCAGGCAAGAGAAATGGGCCGAACTGCAAGAGGTGTTAGGGCTATTCGTTTGCGTGAAGGCGACGAAGTTATAGCAATGGTAGTTTGTGAAGACGGACACGAGTTGCTCACCGTTACCGAAACGGGATATGGCCGAATTTCGAGTTTTGACGATTACCGCGTTCAGTCGAGAGGCGGTAAGGGTATCACTAACTACCGCACCACAAAATTCGGTGACGTTGCTGCAGTTATCGAGGTTGATAACGACGAAGATATTATTATGATTTCGTCAAGAGGTATCATTATCCGCATACCGGTAGAAGAAATCAGCCGATTTGCCCGTCCTGCAAAAGGCGTTAGAGTTATGAGGGTCAAGAGCGAGGACGGAGAAAGAATTTTGTCACTTGCAACGGCTGTTCATGACGAGGGCGAGGTTACCGACCACCCCGAAGCCGCAGAAGCCGATGCCGGCGATGTTGGCACCGAAGTCGATGAGCCCGACGACACATCCGAAGTAACCACCGAAACAGAAGAATAAAACAAAAACGGCAGAGATAAAATCTCTGCCGTTTTACATAAATAAAATTTATAAGGAGAATTTTAATTTATGTCGCTGGAATATAATAAGAATAATATTATTCTTGCTAAAAATTTAAGAAAGAATGCGACACCTCAAGAAAATCGGTTATGGTATGATTTTTTATCTAAATATGAAGTCAGATTTCAACGTCAAAAAGCAATAGGAAATTTTATTGCGGATTTTTATTGTCATAAAGCAAAAATAATAATAGAAATAGATGGGTCACAACATTATACTGAAGAAGGATTGCAAAAAGACGAGTATCGTACAGAAAAATTAGAAGAATTTGGGCTTACGATTATCAGATTCACAAATTGGCAAGTCAACAATAAATTTGCTAATGTATGTGAATATATTGATGGGATTGTAAAAGCCTCCCTCCAAGAGGGAGGGGGAC
>JAZNJE010000119.1:0-5963 GCA_045577905.1 Acutalibacteraceae bacterium
GAAAACATTGACATAAGAAATTATATAATTGAAAACTTTAAAGATGATAATATTGAAAAAATAAGAGACTCCATCGAAACAACAATAAACGAAAGAGATGAAGATGCACTTATTGGACTAGGAGTCTTATTTGAACTTCTATGGAATAATTCATTGTGTTTTCTCCTTTCGATTTATGCCGAAACCTGAATTTCGACTATGCAAAAACATTATAGCAAAAATGCCGATAAATTACAAGAGAAACCCGACCGATTTCGATATTTTTTCAACGATTTGCAAAAAATAAAAAATCGGTGTATAATAATATTGCAAATTTCATAAAATAAAGGGCGATGATTATGGCATTTAATTCTGTTGAACCCAAGAATGTAAAAGACAATTTAATAAAATGCTTCGCGGAGGAGTGGGCACTTGTTACCGCAGGTAACAGAGACAGTTATAATATGATGACTGCCTCATGGGGCTTCGCGGGGGAAATGTGGGGCGAAGACTCGGTTGCAATTGTTATCAGACCGCAAAGATATACTATGGAATTTATCGAAAAAAACGATTATTTTACATTATCGTTCTGCGGGAATAGGCGAGACATTCATAAGGTTTGCGGCTCGGTATCGGGCAGGGATGTTGACAAGACGAGCGAAGCGGGACTGACGCCCGTGGTTAACGAAAAGTTTGTTTATTTTAAAGAGGCGAGAATGGTATTTGTTGTAAAAAAACAATTTTTGCAACCTCTTAACCCCGAAGGGTTTATCGACAAAGGGATAATCGATCGTTGGTATCCTGAAAAAGATTTTCACAACCTTATTATAGGTAAAATTGAAAAAGTATTGATAAGAGAAGAACCCAATATTTAAAGCCCCTTAAAAGGGGCTTTTTGCTATTGACAAACAGTGCAAAATAGAGTAGAATGTAGATAATTGTAAGTTTTAATAATAATATTTTATAAGGGTGAATGATTTGGAAAACAGAAGAAACAACGAATTAAATTTAACCGTGCTTTTCGGTATTTTTAAAACAAGGTGGCTTGTTTTGTTGATTGCGGGACTTTTGGTTGCTGTACTGACTTTTGGATATAGTAAATTCTTTATAACCCCTCAGTATAGGGCATCCGCCCAATTGTTTGTTGATACCCGTAAGGTTTCAGCAGACGAGGCGCAAGCAGAAACATTTATTTCCAGCAATCAGATTGCCGCCGCTAAGGAACTTGCAAAAAGTTACACTCACATTATAAAGACCAATTCGGTTCTCAATGCAGTTATTGATGAACTTGACCTTAAAATTTCTTATTCAAAACTTGCTTCAATGATTTCTGTAAAGGTTGTAGAGGACACACAAATACTTGTTGTTTCGGCTGTTGAGGAAAATCCTAAGGTTGCTCTTAATATTGTGTCTAAAATTATCGAACTTACGCCGTCTATCATAAACGAGAAGATTCAGTCAAGTAAGTTGATATCCATTGACGAACCTACCGTTACAGGTTCTCCTGTAAGCCCCAACGTTTTAAGTAATACAATAATCGGCTTTGTTGCAGGCGCTGTTATTGTATATGTTTTCTACTTTATAAGACAACTTCTTGACAACAAGTTCAAGTCGGCAGAGGATATAGGCAAAATTCTTGATCTTCCTGTTCTCGGCGTAATACCGAAACTCGGAAGTGTTGGTTCTAAATAAGGGAGGGCTAAAAAGTGAAGAAAATCAACAAAAAACATCGCTCCGAAAACCTCGGAGAGATTTTGACCGTAAAGCAGCCCTTTATTTATACCGAGGCATATAAAGCGTTAAGAACAAATATTGAGTTTTTATCGGCATCAAATAGTACCAAGAAAATTCTTGTAGCAAGTTCTCTTTCCGGAGAAGGTAAAACCTGCCTTTCCATCAACCTCGCAATAAGCCTTGCCCAGACAGGCAAAAAGGTTATTATTCTAGACTGTGACCTCAGAAAGCCCAAGATTCACAAGTATCTTCGCATAAAACATTCAAATCATTTTGGTGTTTCAAATGTTTTGTCGGGCTCTTGCGATATCGATAAGGCTATCGGTTATTTGGAAGAAAGCAATCTTTATGTTATGCTTGCCGGACCTACTCCTCCCAACCCGTCTGAACTGCTTCAAAGTAAGGCGGCAGAGGAGATGCTTGATAAATTGGCAGAGCGTTTCGATTATATTATCTGTGACACTGCCCCCATTGCTATCGTAACAGATGCAGTAGCACTTTCTGCACATTGCGACGGTGTATTGTTTGTGATTCGTCAAAACTATGCTACTGTTGAACAGGTAAGCGGTGTTATTGATAAACTTCGCTCGGTTAATGCAAAGATTCTTGGAACTGTTTTGAACAGTTATGACGCTGCAAACGATTCGAGCAGTTATTACGGTCAATACTACTACTATTACAGCAGTAAGCACTACGAATATACTGATGATCAACAGTAATATGGAAGCTGAAAAGCACAACAATACCGAGCAAGAAAGCAGTGACCCTCGTTTGATTGCAACCTGGGTTTGGGTATTGATAGCAATTGGTGTTATATTAAGTTTTATAATGTTTGTGGTATTTGCCGAACCCGTTAATACACAAACACATCCTTTACCTAACGAAGGCCCGTACAGTGTGTGTTTATGCTTGACAAAGCACATAAAGGATGATATAATGCTCGTGTCGAACCGAAAACTGAATATTTGTGAGCAGGGGTGCCGAAAGGCTGAGATAAGTACATACTTGAACCCTTTAACCTGATACGGATAATACCGGCGTAGGAAGTCTTGCCTTTTATAGTTAGAATAGATTTGCCGCACGGAGTTTTCCGGTGCGGCAAATTTTATTTAACGGGCATTTTTGTCGGCCCAAAAGGAGAAATGTTTATGAAAAGAAAAACAATCTACACACTGACCGAATCGGCAATAATGATTGCGTTTGCAACTGTTTTGTCATTCCTCGAAATTCAGATTGGGGCTTTCGGAGGCTCTGTCAACTTTGCTATGTTTCCCATTGTAATAATCGGATTTAGAAGCGGCGCTCTTTGGGGATTAGGCTCAGGAATGACCTTCGGACTGATTAAGTGTATAATCGGCGGCGGTCTTAGTTGGGGCATACCGTCGGTTATTCTTGACTATATTCTTGCATACGGTGCAGTCGGTTTAGCAGGAATATTTAAAGGGAAATTCGCCTTTTTGGAGGTTTCTGCAATTTTTGGCGGTGTTTTGCGCTACCTAATAACCTGCATTTCGGGTGTAATTCTTTGGGGTATTGTGGAGCCTACAACAATTGATGGTATAGGTGTTTTCACAAATCCGTGGCTCTATTCTGTGGTGTATAATGCTATCTATATTGTACCCTCTATTCTTGGAGTAGTTGCCCTTCTTGCAATTTTACGCAAGCCTTTAAAAATAATTGATAAAAAATTCAGATAAAGGTTTTATATATGCTTCTGCATAAACACACGGGATAACGTTGATGCGTTACCCCGTGTGTTTTTATATCTTTTCAAAAAATAAATTTCTGTTTAAAAGGTCACTATTGACAGAATAGGCAAGTTGAATTTTTGCGAGCGCCGATTCGGGCGAAGTGTTAAATATTCTGCCGACAATATCAACCTTTAAAATTTCACTTAAACTCTCGTATATAGGCAAGGATTCATCTTTAAATGATGCCAAATAAATATCGGTGCCGGTCTTTTGACAACGGTTAGCAAAGTTTAGAATTTCCCTTTCGTTGACCGTACCGCTATGATAACCGAAAATCAGTACGGCAGAAAGTGACTCGGTATCAAACCTGCCAAGCATTGCAGCGGGTGAGTAGGGTATTAGCGCTACCGAATCAATAAGTGTGTCCTTTAAAGAAAATATTTGGCTTCTCTGTCGGTTTATATCCAAAATTGAGGGATTTAAGTCGGACAAATTCGGTACAAAAACACCATTTTCTATGCTTCCAAATGAGACACCGTCAAATGAGGAAAAACGGTCGCAAAAGGGATCTGCTGCCAAAATTCGGCTACCTAAATACACAGTTTTGTCATAAATAACAAAGACACCGCGTTTTACGGTACCCTCCCCGATAAAGGAGACTGAGTCGAGAAAATTTCTTATCCCGTTTGAGGATGGGTCTGATAAAATCTTATTGGCACATACGAGCAAAACGGGTATATCTAAATGGCGAAGTGCCATAGACAAAAGAGCCGCAGTATAACTCACAGTGTCGCTGCCGTGGGTAATAATAATACCGTCAAAAAGGGATAAATCGGTGCTTAAAATGTCCTTTATTAAGACCTCGCGGTCCGATAGGGTCATATTCTCCGACAAAACATTAAGAGGCTCTCTGACTGTAAATTTTGTGTTTTTTAGTTTGCTTTTTGCAAAATCCAAAACCAGCGGTTCTAACGAAGGGGAAATATTGCCTTTTTCGTTAATACGACTGCCTATTGTACCGCCGGTCAGAATCAAAAGAATGTTCTTCATAAAATCTCCGCATTTAAAATTAAGCCGCAGGATTATTATTCCTACGGCGTATATGTTTTATTTATTTTCCAAGATGGCAACGATTTTTTTGAGCAAATCTTCGGTGGTGGGATTGGCTTCACGCTCGGCTGCGGCGGCTGCCTCTTCTTGGGCAGCGGCATCTGCGGCATCTGCGGTTTTCTTCTCAATGTAGGCTTCAACATCGGCTTTATTTTTGGGGTTTAGTCCTTGATTCTTCATAGCCTTTTTATCCTCTTTTGAAAGACTGCCTTCGAGTAATTTAACCGATAGTGCTTTTTGCTTTTCGGTCATGGTGTTAATCGCCTTAACGATGCAGAAAAGCACAAAAGCAACAACAAGGAAATTGATAAGAGCCGACACAAATGCGCCCCAATCAATATATATGGAGTTTTCGAGGTCAACGGTTTTTGTGACAGGGTCGGTTACTTTTTGAAGGAAGGTAAATGCTTCCGAAAGGGTCTCTTTGCCAAGTACTTTACCGATGGCATAATTGATAATCGGTTTTAAAATGTTGTTGGAAACTGCCGTAACAACAGCGGTAAAAGCAGCACCTACGGTAACACCTACAGCCATGTCAATTACATTTCCACGTGTAATAAATTTTTTAAATTCGTCAAAAAACTTTTTCATAAAAAATCACCCTTAAAAAATATTATATGAAAGCAAAGCCGAATCGGAATCCGGTTTGCAATACATTTTATAAAGTTTAGTGTTAAGAATTAAAGTATTGATAAGTTCTAAATACTTTGAAGCATAAGATGAATCGGGGGGCAGACACGAAGCAAGCGCAAGACCCACAGCATCATTAGGGGATAAAGATACAATTCTATTTTCCTCACTTTGCTCTAAAAAGCAGAGGGTATTAAGGATTGCCGAAATATTAGCACCAAAATTTTCCCTGCCCATAAAGGGGGTTCCGTAAACGGTAATTCTGTCATTTTCAAAATGTAGAATGGGCTTGTCCCCGTTTACAACCTCTAAATTAGGAAAGCGATCAATCAAAAAACGGGTGTGTGTGGTCTTACCGACCCCGCTCGGTGCCACTAAACAAATAGCGGAATCTCCTTTTTTTATAGCCGAAGAATGAAGCATTAGTCTATCAAAACAAGGGAGTACAGAGCATAGTTTCCGGTAAAGAGCCTGTGCCTCAAAATAACCATCGGTGCCGTCACAGATAGAGTGAATCTTTTCGGTTTCGCACTCCTCATCGGTTACCGAAAGAGTAATGTCGGGAATCTCAAAGTCGGCAAGGTAGGAGGAAGATATATTCTTTATGTGGGAGTGCTTGTGAATAATGAGAATATTAAGCCCCGCAATATTAACCTTTAAGATAAAAACCACTCCAATCTTTAAAAGTTATTTGTCAAAGTGTTTTTAACTGTTCAACAAACAACAATCATTATAATGTGGCGGTATTAACCAAAAAATATGCTTTAAGCGACGGTCTGGGCAAGGGCAACCAAAATAGGCATCGTGACGATAGAGAGG
>JAZNJE010000120.1:0-6902 GCA_045577905.1 Acutalibacteraceae bacterium
CTGCATCTTCGGGAGTCATGTGGATATGACGCTTTGCTGCAATAACGCCTTCGGTTAATTCAACCTCACCGCAGGGACCTACAAGTTTACAAGCACCGCTGCCTGCAACGTCGCCCGATTCACGGATAGGAGCGTCAACACCGATAGAACGGGCATCGGTCAAAGAAAGTTCAACCTGAGTAGCCTTACGGCAGGGACCGAGGATAGAAACACCTTTAAGTTCGCGCTTGGAACCTACAACGGTAACACGCTCTTCACAAGCAAACTGACCGGGCTGCGAAAGGTCCTTTTTAGGTGTGAGTTTATAGCCCTTACCGAAAAGGATTTCGAGGTGTTCTTCCGATACATGAAGATGTCTTGCGGAAACTTCAACTAATACTTCTTTTGCCATTTTCATATTCTCCTTAATATGGAATTTATTTACGATAATATTATATACCTTACAGTAAATTTTTTCAAGTAGTAAATATAAAGACGAAACCGAGTTTTTTATCCTTTGACAGTATAACAGCAAAAAAATAAGAGGGTGAAAACTTCACCCTCAATATTTTTTCTTAATTAAGCCTCTGTAATAGCATCAACAGGGCAACCGCCGGCGCAAGCACCACAATCAATGCAGGTGTCAGCATCGATTTCGTACTTGTCATTACCCTCAGAGATAGCCTCGACGGGGCAACCTGCTGCACAGGCACCACAACTAATGCAAGCATCAGTAATCTTATAAGCCATTAAAATACACCTCCCTGTACTGTTTCCAAAGAATATTTTATCACATTATAGCAAAATTGCAAGAGAAATTTATATTTCTTCTGTATTTTCAATTTTTACCTTTTTAGAACGGCCTTTGTGAAGCACAGTAACATTGTCTTTGTGGACCTTGATAGGTGCGGCATCCTCACCTATTTTAACATAAAGGGTGCCGGTCAGAACATTCATATCAACAACCGTTCCGTTGCCCGACTCGGTCTTAACAAGGGATCCCAGAGGGGGAGTGATTGAGTTAAGATAGACATAGGCATCCTGCTCATAGTTTAAGCAGCACATAAGCCTGCCGCAAGAACCGGAAATCTTTGTGGGATTAAGGGACAACCCCTGTTCTTTTGCCATTTTAATTGAAACGGGGGAGAAATCGTCCAAAAATCTTGCACAGCAGAAGGGCTGACCGCAGATTCCGAGTCCGCCGAGCATTTTTGCTTCGTCACGGACACCGATTTGGCGAAGTTCAATACGGGTGTGGAAACTGCCTGCAAGGTCTTTTACAAGTTCTCTGAAATCAACCCTGCCGTCACTTGTGAAATAAAAGAGGATTTTAGAGCCGTCAAAGGCATATTCAACCTCAACAAGTTTCATATCCAGTTGATGCTCCGCAACCTTCTTTTCACAGACGGCAAAGGCCTCTGCCGCCTTTTTGCGGTTTTCTTCAACCTTTTTCTTGTCTTCGTCGGTAGCAAGTCTCAAAACCTTTTTAAGAGGTTTAACAATTTTATCGTCGGAGACTTCCTGTACTGCCTCACAAACGGTACCGCATTCGATTCCGCGTGCTGTTTCAACAATCGCCATATCGCCGACTTGAAGTGAAAAACCTGTGGGATCAAAATAATAGGCTCTGCCGTCGGACTTAAATTTTATAGATACAACTTTTATCATATATCCTCCGATTAATTTTCTTTAATCATAAATAGTTTGCTCGTGAGCGAGGTAAAGAAAAGTGCAAGGTTAACATTGGTTATAAGAAGCGGCTCAATTTCGCAAAGATAGTTATACATTTTTGTGTATTCCAGCCGAGTTGCGCGCAAACGTTCGCTTTCCTTTATCTTTTTTACAAAAATTTCCTTTAATTCTTTAACAAAGGCATCTGCCTCAACTCGGTTTTTGTCAAGACGGTTGGCAGTGAGAAGAGCCGCAATTTTATTGCCGTCACATAGCGAATCAAAATATTCCAAGGCAGCCTCTTTTCCGAGAGAAGGCTTTACCTTTCCGTCAAAGGCAAGGCATTTACCAATGTTATTTTTATAGAGGGTCAAAAGTTCCTCTGCCGTAGTTTTTTCAATGCCTTTTTCGGTCAAAAGAGAAAGAGCAGTGTCATAAGAGGGGGGATAGAGCGAGAAAACCGTGCATCGGGAAACAACCGTATCCAAAAGGCTTTTTGCCGACGTAGTTAGAAGAATGAAATAAACGTTGATAGGCGGTTCTTCCAAAACCTTCAAAAGTTTGTTTGCCGAAGCGGGGTTTAGTGTATCGGCCTGCTCGATAATAAAGACCTTGCCCGAAGCGGTGTGAGGTGTTTGATATACTGCGTCGCGAAGGGCATCAACCTGCTTTACAACAATTGATTTCTTTTTATCCTCGGGTGCAATATGCATAATGTCGGGGTGGGTGCCGACCGCTGCCAAATGGCAGTTACGACAGTTAAGGCAGGGAGGTAGGTCATCCTCACATAGTGCCGCTTTTGCAATAAAATCTGCAAGGGTACGTTTTCCGGTACCTTCCTCGCCCTCAATAATCATTGCATGGGGCAGACGACGTGTCTTGATAAGTTTTAAAAGCGATTCTCTTGTTCTTTCGTTTCCGTAAAGGGGAAAGATCATAATACAAAACCTACTTTTTTCATTGCCTTTGAAAGTGTTTTATGTGCAGTGTATTGAGCCTTTTGGGCACCTGCGCGGTATAAGTCTTCCAAGGCTTTTTTATCTTTAATAATTTCGTTATACCGTTCTCTGATGGGGCGAAGTTCCTGAACGACAGCCTCTCCAACCGCCATCTTAAAGTCACCGTAGCCACGGCCCTCAAATTCAGCAGTAATCATATCAGGGGTTTTGCCCGTTATTGCAGAGTATATACCTATAAGGTTATTGATTCCGGGTTTATTTTCTCCGATGCAAACCATTGACTCGCTGTCGGTTACGGCACGCTTGAATTTCCTCATAATATCGTCGGGTTCATCTAAAATAGCAACCCA
Source organism: Acutalibacteraceae bacterium (assembly GCA_045577905.1). GTDB lineage: Bacteria > Bacillota > Clostridia > Oscillospirales > Acutalibacteraceae > SFWF01. Next base: position 2,960 of record JAZNJE010000120.1, read on the forward strand.
AGCATTTACATTTTCATCCGATTTAGACATCTTTTTTGTGGGGTCTTGAAGCGACATAACCCGCGCACCCGTTTTGGGAATATAGGGATCGGGCACCGTAAAGAAGTCACCGTAAATACCGTTAAAACGTGTTGCGATGTCCCTGGCAATTTCCAGGTGTTGCTTCTGATCTGCTCCAACCGGCACAAAGTCGGGATTATAAAGCAAAATATCAGCGGCCATCAAAGCAGGATATGCAAAGAGACCAACGTTAACATTGTCGGTGTGTTTGGCAGATTTGTCCTTAAACTGTGTCATTCTGCTCATTTCGCCAAATTGCGTATAGCAGGAAAGAAGCCAAGCAAGTTGGGTGTGTTCGGGAACATGAGACTGAATAAACAGAGTGGAACGCTCTGCGTCAAGACCCAGTGCCAACATTAAAGCATAGGTCGAATAAATCTGCTGTCTTAGTTTTGCGGGCTCCTGACGTACCGTGATTGCATGAAGGTCTGCAACTGCAAAGGTGCAGTCAAACTCTTCTTGCATGTTAACCCAATTTTTAAGGGCGCCCAAATAATTTCCGAGTGTAAGCATTCCACTCGGTTGAATACAACTTAATACCTTTTTCTTTTGCGTTTCTTCCATAACTAACCTCGGATATAAAAACATTCTTATTTATTATACTATATAATTTGGAAAACGGCAAGACATTTAATTCAACATTTTTTGTGTTTTAGCGACGACACAAAATAATCAAAAAGGGCAAGAAAGTCGTTATTTTGCAATTTATATATAAAAAAGTGTTCAAAATTTCCAAAAAAATTAGGACAAATTGCAGAAATGTATTGAAATGTCAACATTTATCTTGCAATTATTGGAAGAATATGTTAAAATTATTGACATAAGAAAGAAGGAGGTCCATATATGGAACAAAAATTAAAAGTACTTATTGCCGACAATTCTACGGAACTCGGCACAACCTGTGCAAAGGTGTTTCAAAGTTATGGTATGGAGGTTATCCTTACCGAGAAGGACGGAGCCGCTGTTCTTGAAAAGGCAGCGAAACACAAGCCCGATGTAATTTTAGCAGATGTGTTTATGGCTAATATTGATATATTGGGTCTGCTTTACGAGATAAAGAAAAGTGAGATTTCTCCGAAACCGATGATTATGGCAATGTCAAGTTTTGACAATGAAAAGTTGGAAAGGGAAGCATTGCAGGCAGGAGCGGCATACTATTTCTTAAAACCCTTTGATATTAACACCTTGGCAGAGAGAATTATTCAACTGACTGATTGGAAGAATCAGTCGGCACCCATGATTATGAAGGACGGAGTGTTTACTGACAGTGAACTCTCAGTAATGATAACCGAGATAATGCATCAAATCGGAGTACCTGCACATATCAAAGGATACCATTATTTAAGGGAGGCAATCATTCTCGCCATTAAGGATGACGAAATGATAAACTCGGTCACAAAGATTCTTTATCCTACCGTTGCAAAGAAATTTCAAACGACATCGTCTCGTGTTGAGCGTGCTATTCGTCACGCAATTGAGGTGGCATGGGACAGGGGAGACATAGACGTTCTTAATGCCTATTTTGGATACACAGTTAATAATGACCGCGGAAAACCTACCAACAGTGAATTTATCGCAATGATAGCAGACAAATTAAAACTTCGCCTAAAAGCCGCATAAAAAAGAGCCGAAAGGCTCTTTTTTATTGCTTTTCGGCAGGGTTTATTGTATAATTACATATATTGAGAAATTTTTGCAGGTGTATTATGACTTTTGATAAGATAATCATAATTATAATGGCTGTTTTTCTTGTGATAGGCGGACTTGACCGAATTTTCGGAAATAGGTTGAAACTTGGTCAGGAATTTGAAAACGGAATTAAAATGGCGGGCGAAATGATGCTTGCGATGGTCGGTATTATCGTGCTGGCTCCGGTACTCGCAGGTCTTTTAAAACCCGTTTTGGTGCCGGTTTATAATTTCCTCGGTGCCGATGCCGCAATGTTTGCGGGAACACTTTTGGCACCCGATATGGGGGGCGCCCCCTTGGCTGACAGTCTTGCCGAAACAAAAGAGGCAGCAGGGCTTGGTGGAATAGTGGTAGCATCTATGCTCGGCGGTACAATCGCTTTTACCATTCCTTTTGTTATGGGTGTCTTTAAAGGGGAGGACCGCAATCTTGCCACAAAAGGCATCTTGTACGGCGTTGTCACCATTCCTTTGGGTGTTATCGCGGGCGGTTTGGTCGCAGGTTTCCCGATCACTATGGTGCTTTTAAACACTATACCGGTTGCGATTATTTCGCTTCTTATCGCAGTCGGACTTTGGAAGGCGGAAAGATACTTAATCAAAGGTTTTGTAATTTTCGGAAAAATAATAATCGCCGTCGCAACGATGGGAATCGTGGCGGCAGGTGTGGAACTGATGACAGGGTTTACCGTTATGCCTGGGCTCGATTCCTTGGACGGTGCCTTTGTTACGGTGGGCGGAATAGCAATAGTTTTGGCGGGTGCTTTTCCTTTCGTTTCGGTCTTTATCCGACTTCTCAAAAAACCTATGACAAAACTCGGCTCACTCTTAAAAATAAACGAGGTTGCGGTCGGCGGAATTATCGCCTCTTTGGCGAACAGTCTCGTAACCTTCGGTATGTACCGTGATATGGATAAACGGGGAAAGATTATATCAATGGCTTTCTCGGTCTCGGCGGCATTTGTTTTTGGAGACCACCTTGCTTTTACCGCATCTTATAATGAGGCAATGATTCTTCCGATGATAGTTGGAAAACTGACAGCAGGTATTACTGCGGTAGCGCTGACACTCTTCGCAATAAGAAAAGAAGAATAAAATCATGACTGCCGATTTAGTCGGCAGTCATGATTAAAACAATGTGGTTATCCAATATATAACCCCATAAATTACGCTCGCAAGGACACCGAATAGAATGACGGGACCGGCAACGGTAAACATTTTTACACCTATGCCGAGTACCTGACCCTCCGGTTTAAACTCAATGGCAGGGGATACGACAGCATTTGCAAAGCCGGTTATGGGAACGAGGGTGCCTGCACCGGCCCTTTTAGCGACTTTTTCAAAAATACCGAGTCCCGTAAGCAAAGCCGAAGCAAAAATAAGGCTCATCGGCACGGCGGCAAGGACGGTATTTTCGGGCAGACCGAGTGAAAAATAAAACTCACGGAGCAACTGACCTATTGTGCAGATTAAACCGCCGATAAGAAATGCAAGTGTAAAATCTTTAAACTTATTGGATGATGGCGATGCCTTTTTGGCCATCTTTGCATATTCCTTTTTTCCTATATGCATAAAAAACACCTCTTAAAGGTATTTTTCCTCAAATGGCATAGGATATACCTTCAAAATGCTTGACAATTCAAATATGTTTCTATATAATAATTAAGTCGCAATTTTACGGCAAAAATATCGAGGTGTGGCTCAGTTTGGTAGAGCGCTGCGTTCGGGACGCAGAGGTCGCGTGTTCAAATCCCGTCACCTCGACCATAAAGACAGCTGAAGCGATTGCTTTGGCTGTTTTATTTTATTATAGCAATATATAACTGAGCCTGCTCAGTTTGGTAGCACAGAGCACGACCGCTGCCGGTGGCAGAGAAAGGGAGTGCGATTGTGGCGCAGCGGTCAAAATTTAAAGGCAAAAATTTGCCGCATAAATTTTGGGCACCGCAAGAGTAAGCTGCGTAGCAGCGCGAATGATAATTCGCTTTGCGGCACAAATCATAATAAATTTAATACTGACGAGGTGTGGCGGGGGTTGGTAGCTTTGAGTGTGACCGCTGCCGGTGGCAGATGAAGGGAACACGAAAAGGCGCCGCGGTCGACAAGCGAGATACGGAAGTATCGAGTCGTCGGGCACCGCAAGAGTAAGCTGCGTAGCAGCGCGAATGATAATTCGCTTTGCGGCACAAATCATA
>JAZNJE010000121.1:0-10913 GCA_045577905.1 Acutalibacteraceae bacterium
AGAGTCATTACTACCGCTACCGCGACTACAACATATACAATTGGTTTTGAGACCATAGTTATTGAGGATTCAAAAAAGCCGACCGGCTACACATATTATTCTACAAAGGGTGTTGAAGGGGTCGTTCAAACCGAATCTTTGGCGACATATGAAAACGGCGTACGTTTTGATGCCAAGATAATATCCGAAACGGTAGTATCACAGCCTGTTAACGAGGTTATGGTAAAGGGTACTGCAAAGAAAACTACAAATGTATATCAAAATGAATCTACCAAGGGCTTTATTTGGCCGCTTGAGGTCAAAGGATACATTACCTCCTATTGGGGAGACGGTCGCAACCATAAGGGACTTGATATTGCTGCCATTGCGGGAGTAGAAATCTATGCGGTTCAGTCGGGTAGAGTTACCTATGCAGGCTGGAATGATGACTACGGTTGGAATGTTATTATTGACCACGGTAACGGTGTTCAAACAAGATATGCACATTCAAGAAAACTTCACGTAAAAACGGGTGACTATGTTGAACAGGGCCACTTTATTGCAGAGGTCGGAACAACAGGTTGGTCCACCGGAAACCACCTCCATTTTGAGGTTATTATTAACGGAACAAGGGTAAACCCTGCTCCTTATCTCGGAATTTAACTGAAAATCGACAAAATTTTACCGCTTATCTTCAAGATAGGCGGTTTTTTCTATCTATAACTTGACGAGAATACAAGATATGGTATATAATATATACATCTATGTACAAAGGAGATTCCAGATGGCAAAGACTGTTAAGGAATACGGTAACGAAAGCATAACCCAATTGAAAGGCCCCGACCAGGTCAGACTTCGCCCGGCAGTCATCTTTGGTTCGGACGGACTTGACGGTTGTGAGCATTCGGTTTTTGAAATCATTTCCAACTCGATTGATGAAGCCCGAGAAGGGTACGGCAAAAAAATAATAATCACAAAATACTCCGACGGTTCGGTTGAGGTTCAGGACTTCGGCAGAGGTGCCCCTGTCGATTTCAATAATAAAGAACAGCAATATAACTATGTTCTTCTGTTTGAAACCCTTTATGCCGGCGGTAAGTATAATACCAATAACGGTGGAGATTATGAATATTCAATCGGTCTTAACGGACTGGGACTTGCTTCCACACAGTTTGCATCCGAATATATGGATGTTGAAATTAAACGTGATGGATACAAATATAATCTCCATTTTGAAAAGGGCTTTAACAAGGGCGGACTTAAAAAGGAACCATATACCGGCAAGGACACCGGAACAAGAACGAAATGGAAACCCGACCTGCAAGTATTTACTGATATAAATATCCCATCAGAGTATTTTATCGACACATTGAAGAGGCAGGCTGTTGTAAACGATGGGCTTAAATTTATTTTCCGTGAGCAGCAGGGAACCCGCTTTACCGAAACCGAGATTTGTTATGATAACGGTATCATTGATTATATCGAGGAAAACATAGGCGAAGACAAATTAACTACTGTTCAAACCTGGCGTTGCGAACGAAAGGGTAAGGACCGTGAGGACAAGCCCGAGTATAAGGTCAAGATTAACGCCGCCCTTTGTTTTTCAAATAAGCGTCAAATGAAGGAATATTATCACAATTCAAGTTGGCTTGAATATGGCGGTGCACCTGAAAAAGCGGTCAGAAACGCCTTTGTTTATCAAATTGATGCTTATATTAAACAACAAAACAAATATACTAAAAACGAATCAAAAATAACCTGGCAGGATGTTGAAGAGTGTTTAGCCTTGGTTATCTCCTCCTTCTCCACCCTGACCTCTTACGAAAACCAAACAAAGAAGTCTATTACCAACAGGTTCATTCAGGAGGCTATGACCGATTTTTTCCGCCATCAGTTGGAGGTTTACTTTATTGAAAACAAGGCGGATGCCGACAAGATTGCTGAGCAGGTGCTGATAAATAAACGTTCCCGTGAGAGAAGCGAAAAGGAACGAATAAATATAAAGAAAACCTTGCAGACCTCTAATGATATGGCGTCTCGTGTTCAAAAATTTGTTGATTGCCGAAGTCGAGATGTCAACGAAAGAGAAATATTTATTGTTGAGGGAGACTCAGCGCTTGGCTCCTGCAAACTTGCACGCGACGCTAATTTTCAGGCAATTATGCCGGTAAGAGGTAAAATTCTTAACTGCTTAAAGGCAGAATATGATAGGGTATTTAAATCGGAGATTATAACAGATTTAATAAAGGTTCTCGGTTGCGGAGTTGAGGTAAAGAGCAAGGCAAATAAAGACCTTTCAACCTTCAACATTGATAATCTCCGCTGGAATAAAGTCATTATTTGTACCGATGCCGATGTTGACGGCTTCCAGATAAGAACACTTATACTGACTATGATTTACAGATTGATGCCCACCCTTATAAACGAGGGCAAGGTATATATTGCAGAAACACCGCTTTATGAAATAAACACAAAGGAAAAACCCTATTTTGCTTATGACGAACAGGAGAAAAACGATATTTTAAAGATGGTTGAGGGTCAAAAATATACCATTCAACGGTCAAAGGGACTCGGTGAAAACCAACCGGATATGATGAACTTGACCACGATGAACCCCGAAACCCGAAGGCTCATAAGGGTTCTTCCCGAAGATGCGGAACAAACCGCAATTATGTTTGATTTGCTCCTCGGCGACAACCTTCAAGGCAGAAAAGATTATATAGCCGAAAACGGTTGGTTGTATATTGATGAGGTTGATGTAAGTTAATTTTAATTCTAAGAAGGAGAAGTTTTAATGGCTCCAAGAAAAAAGAAAGTTGAAGAAGCCCCAAAAAAGTCATTGCCGGATGCATATATTTCCGGTGCAGGAACAACGGTTGACCAACAGATAACCGAAACCTTGCGCACCAACTATATGCCTTATGCGATGAGCGTAATAATTTCCCGTGCAATTCCCGAAATTGATGGTTTTAAACCCTCTCACAGAAAACTCCTTTATACTATGTACACTATGGGTTTGTTGACCGGTTCTACCATCAAATCGGCAAATATCGTGGGAAGAACGATGCAGTTAAATCCGCACGGAGATGCCGCAATTTATGAAACGATGGTAAGACTGTCGGAAGGCAATGAGGCTCTTTTGCACCCCTATGTTCAGTCAAAGGGTTCTTTCGGTAAGGCATATTCACGTGATATGGCTTACGCCGCTTCCCGTTATACCGAGGCAAAACTTGCCCCCGTTGCGGCAGAACTTTTTGCAGACATTGATAAAGACACGGTAGATTTTGTTGACAACTACGATGCAACGATGAAGGAGCCGACCCTTTTTCCCGTAACCTTCCCGTCGATTTTGGTCAACGCAAATATGGGTATTGCGGTCGGTATGGCGAGTCAGATTTGCCCCTTTAACCTCAAAGAGGTTTGCGAGACAACCATCGCCTACATTAAGGACAAGGATATAAACGTTGCTGACACACTTTTGGCACCCGATTTCCCGATAGGAGGTAAAATTCTTTATGACCGTGCGCAAATGGAGGAAATCTATAAAACGGGAAGAGGTACGTTTAAGGTAAGGGCAGTTTATAATTACGACAAATCGGCAAATTGTATCGATATTACCGAGATTCCGCCTACAACCACGACCGAGCAAATCATTGAAAAGGTTATTGAACTCACAAAACTTAAAAAGATTACCGAAATCAATGATATACGTGATGAAACCGATTTAAGAGGTCTCAAAATTACCATAGATTTAAAACGTGGAACCGACCCCGATAAACTTATGGCAAAACTCTTTAAAACCACACCTCTTGAAGACTCTTTCGGATGCAACTTTAATATACTTATCGCAAATTCTCCTCGTGTTATGGGTGTTAAGGAGATTATTTCCGAGTGGGTTGCATTCAGAAACGAATGTGTAAAGAGAAGGATTTATTTCAACCTTCAAAAGGCAAAGGAAAGACTTCATTTATTAAAAGGTCTTGCTAAAATTCTTCTTGATATTGACAAGGCAATCAAAATTGTTCGTGAGACCGATGAGGAAAAAGAGGTTGTGCCAAATCTTATGATTGGTTTCGGAATTGACGAGGCACAGGCAGAATACGTAGCCGAGATAAAACTCCGTCATTTGAACCGTCAGTATATTTTAAAGAGACTTGAAGATGTTGAAAATCTTGAAAAGCAGGTTGAAGAGTTGCAGTCAATCCTTGATTCCAAGAGAAAACAACTGGGTATCATAATTAAAGAACTTGAAGCGGTTGCTGAAAAGTACGGAAAGGACAGGCGCTCGGCTATTCTCGAAGTAGGCGATAACGATGACAATGAGGAAGAGGAGGCGGTTGACAACTCTCCTGTGACCCTTTTCTATACAAAGGACGGATATTTCAAAAAGATAACTCCTATTTCTCTCCGTATGAGTGGGGAACAGAAGTTAAAAGAAGGAGATGTTTTGACCCAAACGGTTGAAAGCACCAATGCGGCGGAACTCCTCTTCTTTAGCGACAAGTGTCAGGTTTATAAATCCAAAACTTCGGAGTTTGATGATTCAAAGGCAAGCCTTCTCGGAGACTTTATACCCTCCAAACTTGGGTTTGACGAGGGCGAAAGTTCAATTTATATGGCGGTGATTTCCGAATATAAGGGTTATATGCTTTTTGCCTTTGAAAACGGTAAAATTGCCAAGGTGCCGCTATCTTCCTACGAAACCAAAACCAACCGTAAAAAACTTATAAAGGCATATTGTGAAAAATTTCCGATTCATACCATTATGTATATCGAAAAGGACTGCGATATTTTAATTAAATCGACCAACGGCCGTTCTATGATTGTAAATACCGCACTTATTCCCGCAAAGGCATCAAAGGATAACGGCGGAATAAATGTTATGACTCAAAAGAGAGGTCAAAGACTTTATGAGGTTGTCCGCTACGAAGAGGGTAGCGTAGATAAGGCACACAGATTCAGGCCAAGAAACTTGCCGTCTCCGGGTGCTACGCCCTCGACAGGAGAGGTAGAACAATTAACCTTTTAACTAAAAAACGTTCCCGAAAAGCATATTGCCTTTCGGGAACTGTCGGCAAATCACAAACGCTTTTAATTATTGCCGACAATAGTATTTTGAACCTTTAAACAAAAAATATAAGTGTAAAAGATTTACATTTTTGTTTTAGCAATCTTAAAGGACAATGGGAATTCTTGACAAATTATAAAATTTATTCTATTATATGAGTTGTATTTGATTTTGGAGTGATATTATGGCAAAAGAATTAGCAAAGGTTTATGACCCCGGTGAGGTTGAGGATAGAATATACAAGTTCTGGCTCGACGGTAAATTTTTTCATGCCGAGGTTGATGCCAATAAAAACCCTTACACAATAGTTATACCTCCGCCAAACATTACAGGACAACTTCATATGGGACATGCTCTTGATGACACCCTTCAAGATATTCTTATCCGTTTCAGAAGAATGCAGGGAAGGGCGGCTCTTTGGATTCCGGGAACCGACCACGCTTCCATCGCTACCGAGGCTAAAATTGTTGAGGCCATGAGGAAGGAAGGCGTTACCAAGGAAGACTTGGGCAGAGAGAAATTTTTAGAGAGAGCGTGGGCTTGGAAGGAAAATTTCGGCGGAAGAATTATCGGCCAACTTAAAAAACTCGGCGCATCTTGTGACTGGGACAGAGAACGCTTTACCCTTGATGAAGGTTGTTCAAAGGCGGTCAGAGAGGTTTTTGTTCGTCTATATCAAAAAGATTTGATATACAGGGGCGAGCGCATCATAAACTGGTGCCCGCACTGTTTGACTTCTATCTCCGATGCCGAGGTTGTATATAGCGAGTCAGAGGGTAACTTCTGGCACCTTCGTTATCATATTAAGGATAGCAATGAGTATTTAGAACTTGCTACCACACGTCCCGAAACAATGCTCGGCGATACCGCCGTTGCAGTTCATCCGGATGACGAACGCTATAAGCATTTAATTGGTAAAACAGTAATACTTCCACTTGTTAACCGTGAAATTCCCATCGTTGCCGATACCTATGTAGAAATGGATTTCGGTACCGGTGTTGTTAAAATTACCCCTGCACATGACCCCAACGACTTTGAGGTAGGACTTCGTCATAATCTACCCGTCATAAATGTTATGACCGACGATGCTAAAATTAACGAACTTGGCGGTAAATATGCGGGTATGGACCGCTATGAGGCAAGAAAAGCAATAGTTTCCGACCTTGACGCGGGCGGATTTTTGGTAAAGACAGAGCCCATTAAGCATAATGTGGGTGCTTGTTATCGTTGCAACTCGGTTGTTGAACCACGCATTTCAAAGCAGTGGTTTGTTAAGATGGAACCCCTTGCAAAACCTGCTATTGAAGCGGTTAAAAACGGAGATATTAAGTTCATCCCCAGCCGTCTTGAAAAGATTTATTTCAACTGGATGGAGAATATTAAGGATTGGTGCATTTCCCGTCAACTTTGGTGGGGACACAGAATCCCCGCTTGGTACTGCCCCGAGTGCGGTGAGGTTATCGTAAGCCGTACCGACCCTGATAAGTGTCCCAAGTGCGGTTGCGAAAAAATTTCTCAGGATGAGGACACACTTGACACCTGGTTCTCTTCGGCTCTTTGGCCGTTTTCAACACTTGGTTGGCCCGATGAAAATATTGACCTTAAATATTTCTATCCGACCGATACCCTTGTAACGGGATATGACATTATCTTCTTCTGGGTTGCAAGAATGATTTTCTCGGCCCTTGAATATACTGATTCCGTTCCTTTCAAAACTGTGCTTTTCCACGGAATTGTAAGGGATGCTAACGGTCTGAAAATGTCAAAGTCTCTCGGTAACGGAATTGACCCCCTTGTTGAAATTGATAAATACGGTGCGGATGCACTCCGTTTTACCCTTGCTACGGGCAACACGCCGGGCAATGATATGAGATATATACCCGAGCGAGTTGAAGCAAGCCGAAACTTTGCAAACAAGATTTGGAATGCCGCTCGATTCCTGCTTATGAATTTAGAGGGCGATGAGGAAATGCCTTTACCCGAAAATCTTGCACTTGAAGACAAATGGGTGCTTTCTAAGTACAACACCTTGGTTAAAGATGTTACAGATAATCTTGACAAGTTTGAACTTGGCCTTGCCGTTTCTAAACTGTATGACTTTATTTGGGATATTTTCTGTGACTGGTATATTGAACTTTGCAAATCTCGTCTTAACGGAGAGGATAAGGCTGCGGCCGATGCGGCACGTTCGGTACTCGTCTGTGTGTTCAGCGGTGTACTGAAACTTTTACATCCCTTTATGCCGTTTATTACAGAGGAAATTTGGCAAAGTTTACCTCATAGCGGAAAAGCAATTATGGTTTCAAAGTGGCCTGAATTTACGGAAGAACTTTGTTTTTCTAACGAGGAAGAGGAGTTTGAAAAGGTAATTTCTGTTATTCGTGCAGTTCGCAATCGCAGAAATGAAATGAATGTACCTCCCTCCAAAAAGGCGCAAATCTTTATTGCTGCCGAATCGAAGGAAATCTTTGAATCAAGTAAAGCATTTATCACACGTTTGGCTTCCGGAAGTGAGGTCTTTGTGGATAACAACTTTGATATGCCGGATGCAGTTTTGGTTGTAACAGATTCTGCAAAGGTATATATTCCTTTGAACGAACTTGTTGACTTTAAAGCCGAACTTGAAAGACTGAATAAAGAACTAGAAACGGCGAATAAGGATAAGTCGTTCTATGAGAACAAGTTGAACAATGCGGGTTTTGTTGCAAAAGCCCCTGAAGCAGTAGTAAATCAACAAAGAGAACTTCTTGCCAAAACACTTGACAGAATCGCTCTTTTAGATGAGAGTATCGCAAAGATTAAATCTCAGATTTAGTTTATTAAGCAATAAGGCTGACGAGTATCGTCAGCCTTATTTTGGAGTGGTAGTATGGATTATAATGAAGCGTTGGATTATATTCACTCATTGGCTGTTTTCGGAAGCAAACCGGGTCTCGACAGAATAAAAAAACTTTTAAAGGCACTCGGAAATCCCGAAAAAGACCTGAAATATATTCATGTTGCGGGAACAAACGGCAAGGGCTCAACCTCGGCTATGCTTTCTGAAATATATCAAGGTGCAGGGTTTAAAACAGGGCTTTATACCTCGCCCTATGTTATTGATTTCAGGGAGAGAATTCAATTTAACGGCAAATACATTGAAAAAGAGGCTTTGACAAGACTGACCGAAAAGGTAAAAAGCACAGGTGTTTTTGTTACAGAGTTTGAATTTATAACCGCCCTGGCATTCCTTTATTTTAAAGAACAAAATTCCGACATTGTCATTCTTGAAGTAGGTATGGGCGGTAGGTTTGATGCAACAAATGTAATTGACAAACCTCTTTGCTCGGTAATCTGCCGAATAGACCTTGACCACACCGATTATCTCGGAAATACCTATTCAAAAATTGCTATGGAAAAGTGCGGAATAATAAAGCCGGGTTGTCCCGCTACGGTTTACCCGATTCAAGAGGCCGAAACGTTATCGGAAATCTCAAAACACAGAGAAAACTTTATTATTCCCGACCTGAAATCGCTCAAAATCATTTCTTCCGATATGTCGGGCAACAGATTTATATATAAGAATGAGGAATACCAGACAATGCTGGTAGGAAAGCATCAAATTTATAATGCCTTAACCGTTATCGAAACTGTAAAGACGGTAGGGGGAGTAAGTCGAGAGAATATCGTTTGTGGAATTAAAAATGCAACGCTTCCTGCGAGGGTTGAAATAATAAATCGCAATCCCGATGTTGTACTTGACGGATCCCACAATCCGAATGGAGCCGAAGCCCTTGCTTTGGTTATGGAACATTACGCAAATGATATTATTGCCGTAATCGGTATGATGAGGGACAAGGATACTGAACTTTTTATCGAGAAAATAGCGCCGTTTTGTTCATCAGTAATAACGGTTACGGTGGATGAAAATCCACGCAGTGCCTTTGCGGACGAGTTGAAACTGATAGCCGACAAATATTGCACAGATGTTTCGGCAGCAAAGGATTATGATGAGGCATTACTTTTGGCAAAAAGAAAATCGGGCGGAAAGCATCCGATTTTCGTATGCGGTTCACTTTATCTTGCCTGTTCGGTCAGGGATAAAATGAAAAATGACCTAATATTTTAAAAAACGACAGCCATATTCTGCATAAAATTCGCGGACAAGGGTATATTATATAAATATACCAATATCGCGGAGGTGGAATATGGCTGTTAATATTTGTGCAACGGGAGAACTTTTGACGGTTTATCTTGAAGGGGAAATAGATCATCATTCGGCAAAGATAATCAGGGAGGAAATCGACCGAGCAGTAGAATTTAATATGCCGTCCCTTCTCATTATGGATTTTTCGGGAGTATCTTTTATGGATAGTTCGGGAATCGGACTTGTAATGGGGCGGTTTAAAGTTTTGCAAAAAAGAGGTGCAAAACTCAATATAACAAATTTGCCACCCAATATATATAAGGTTATGAAACTGGCGGGCATAGAAAGACTTGCAAAAATTGAAAAGGAGAAAAGTAATGAGGGCGATAAATAAATTCTCGCTGAAAATTCCTTCAAAATCGGCGAATGAAAGTTTTGCAAGAAGTGTTGTTTCTGCTTTTGCATCACAACTTGATCCCACGATAGAAGAGATTTCCGATATAAAAACCGCCGTATCGGAGGCGGTCACAAACAGTATTGTACACGCTTATGCAAAACAAAAAGGGGATATTTACATAACGGCAGAACTTTTTGACAACGGTATGTTGCGTATAAAGGTGCGCGACAAGGGTTGCGGAATTGCAGATATTAAAAAGGCAATGGAACCCCTTTACTCTTCGCAGGGAGGCGAGAGGGCGGGACTTGGCTTTTCTGTTATGGAAAGTTTTATGGACCGACTCCGTGTCAGTTCCAAGGTCGGAAAAGGCACCACCGTCACAATGCGTAAATTCATAAGCACAAACGATGATACAAAACAGAGATAAACTAATAGAAGATAATTTGGGGCTTGTTCACGCCTGTGCAAGGCGGTTTGTTGGCAGAGGAATCGAATATGATGACCTTTACGGTGCAGGCTGTGTAGGCTTGACAAAGGCGGCAGACGGCTTTGACGAAACACGGGGGCTCTGCTTTTCTACCTATGCAGTTCCTGCCATAATGGGAGAGATTAAAAGACAGTTTAGAGATACCGGAGCCGTTAAAGTATCACGGGGATTAAAGGAATTATCCTTGAAGGTTGTCCGCACTAAGGAAATCATAGAAAAACAGAAGGGCGAATCTGTAACAATTTTAGAATTGAGCGAAAGATTAAAGGTCTCCCCCGAAGAAATAACCGAGGCGCTTTGTGCTTCGCGACAAGTTTTATCTTTAACGGTTGATGACGACGGGGTGGGGGAGATGCAGATTCCCACCGAAAGTTGCGAAAATGAGGTCTGCGGTCGTATTGAGATAGAAAGAGCAATCAAAAATTTAGACGAATTGGAACAAAAAGTGATAAGACTTCGCTACTTCAATGAAAAGACACAGGTTGAATCGGCAAGAATGCTCGGCATCAGTCAGGTGCAGGTTTCGAGAAAAGAAAAGAAAGCGTTGGAAAAATTGCGTAAAATAATGGTATAAAATGGGGCTGTTTTGGACAAATTATATAAGTCAAAACGGCTTTGTTTTTTGCATAAAAAAAATATGCAAAATTTTGAAAAAAAGTGTTGACTTTACAAAATGGTTGTGGTATTATAATCTGGCACCGCGAAAAGCGGCGCAAAAAAACGGACCTTGAAAATTAAACAACGACGAGAAAAGAAAGAAATTGGACCCGACAATTTTGATGAGAAATCATTGAGTAAATTTAAGGACAAATTCAGACAAAAAACGCTAGTTTTTTAGAATGAGTCAAACAGAGCA
>JAZNJE010000122.1:0-2893 GCA_045577905.1 Acutalibacteraceae bacterium
TGATATCCGTTTTGAAGCGGTAGATGGGTCGGGCATTGCGGTTGACGATATTGTGGCAGAAACGGGATTCAGAACAATAGAGCAACGTGACGGAGCCGTATATGTAAACGGCAAGAAAACCCTTATTAAGGGTGCGCTTACAATGCAATATCTGCCCCCTCACGATGAATGTTCGACCACCCATATCTGCCCCCGAGACTGGCAGATAGTCTGGCAGTATCTTATGCTTAAAAGGATGCAGGCCAACAGTATGCGTCTGCATATTATCGGCTACGGCACAAACGAGGCAAGATTTGCCCGACTTGCAGACCGTCTCGGCGTAATGCTTTTTTGGACCACACGATACATTGATGCCGCGAATACGGTGGAGTGGGCAGGCGAGTGGAAACATCGCGATGCCTACCTTAGGCAAATATCTCTGCGCCTTAACCATCCGTCAATAATAATATGGGAGGGCTTAGACGAATTCGAGGGCGACCTTTACGAGATAGACCGAGCATACGGGGAGTTTGTTTCGGCAGTAAAAACTGTTGATACAACAAGACTTCTAAGTCCCGTTTCTCACAACTGCTGTGCAGGCGACAGCCTTGCCGCAGATGACGGTAACTGCTATTCTACCGATGGCAAGAGCGATGTTTTCGGAAACAGTGCAAATGCCGTTCCCGAATGGACCGATCCACTCGTTATCCGTACCGCCCATACATATGGTCACACTCTCTCAGAAGGGCAAGATTGGACTACATTCAGGCTTCAAGATTGGCCCGAACAGGAAAAACTCCTCAAAAGCCTTGACCGCGCCTATCTTATTACCGAGTTTGCGACAATCGGCAGACAGGACCCCAACACAAAGGAGGCAAAGGAGATTTATTTCAATCCTGCTTCTTATGAAATGGCTGACGAATCGATTTTGGGCTTTGAGTTGACGGCGGAAGATTGGAGAATTAGTCAGGCTTATCAGGCACTTTCGGTTTCCTATACCGTAAGAAGATACCGGGCTATGGATGCCGACGGACTGCTCTGGTCGTCTCTCTTCGGAGGAGGTAATGACGGCGGTTATATGAAACCTCTTATAGATATGTACGGTTATGCTAAATATGCATACTATGCAATGAGTGAAAACCTCAAAACTATTACCTGCATTAACGATACGACCGAAACAAAAAGAGGAGAGGGCTTTGTCGTAAATCCCGTCCTTTTTGCGGCACCGGGCGAAAGCCACGCCGTAACGGTTGCGGTTATCGATGAAAAGGGTAATGCTGTTGAGATTAAGACCTACGGCGAGGTCGAGTGCGATGATTATATTACCAGACTCGAAGAATGGAAACCGAGTCTGCCTGCTCCCGGTTACTATGCAGTTAAAACCGTAGTTCTTTAAAGATTTTAAATATGCGAAAAAGCGGAGACCCTTCTCTACAAGGTGTCTCCGCTTTTTGACATATAAGCATTATAATGAAAAAAGTTAGGCGAAACAGTTTTGTTTCGCCACAAAATCTTTGATTTTGCGACAAATTTTTACTAAAATTTGTCCTTTTCCATTGAAATGAGTGGCTTGTTGAAACGCTTTTAGAGCGTTTCAACTAACTACAATAATTATAACAATTTATGCACATCGGCATCGGTAATAAGATGGAAACCTGCTTCCTCCAAAACCTGCTCTGCCTTATTGTTATCAGCAACACGTATAACTACATAGGCGTGTTTTTCGGTACGGGTTAAGAATGCATACAGATATTCAACATTTATTCCTGCCTTATCGACAACTTCAAGAGCACGAGCCAACTTTCCGGGTGCATCGCCGATTTTAACGCCGACAACGGGAGTAATATTGACGAGATAGCCTTTTCCTTTAAGGGTGGCAAGAGCCTTTTCGTTTCCGTCAACAATAAGACGGAGGATACCAAAGTCCTTGGTGTCGGCAATAGACAGGGCACGAATATCAATATTAGCATCTGAAAGAGCGTTGGTTATGTCAACCAAAACTCCCTTTTGATTTTGAACAAAAACTGTTAATTGATTAAGAGCCATAGTGAGAGTCCTCCTTAGTCGTGCAGTTTACGTTTGTCAATAACCCTTACCGCCTTGCCTTCGCTACGGACAATCGTTTTGGGCGGAACAAGGTGCATCTTGGGGTTAATGCCGAGCATAAGTTTCATAGCCTCGGCAAGTTTCCTTTCCATATCGGTAATTCCGCTGACGGTGTCGGTGAACTGTTCAGGGTTGATTTCAACATTGATGTCAAAGGTATCATTGTTATTGACACGGTCAATGATAATCTGATAGTTGGGGGAGTAACCCTCTTTGAGGAGCACCGTTTCAATCTGACTGGGGAATACGTTTACACCGCGAATAATCATCATATCGTCGCTTCTGCCCATCGGCTTTGACATTTTGATAAGGGTGCGTCCGCAGGAGCATTTTTTACGTGAAAGAACACAAATGTCACGAGTTCGGTAACGCAGAAGAGGAAATGCCTCTTTATCGAGGGAAGTGAAGACAAGTTCTCCCTTACTGCCCTCGGGCAAAACTTCGCCTGTTTCGGGGTCAATAATCTCTGCAAGGAAGTGGTCCTCATTTAAGTGCATACCCGTTTGCTCTTCACATTCAAAGGCAACGCCGGGACCCGAGGTTTCGGTAAGACCGTAAATATCGTAAGCCTTTATTCCAAGGGTTTCTTCAATATTTTTCCTCATTTCCTCGGTCCAGGGCTCTGCGCCGAAAATTCCTGCTTTTAGAGGAATTTTATCGGGTGTGTATCCCTGCTCCTTTAAGGTTTCACCGATATAAGCGGCATATGACGGGGTGCAACAGAGGATAGTTGCGTTCAGATCCATCATAAACTGAATCTGTCGGTCGGTAAAGCCGGAGGACATCGGGAAGTCGGAGGCCAAGCGGT
>JAZNJE010000123.1:0-56761 GCA_045577905.1 Acutalibacteraceae bacterium
GACTTCACAGTTCAAAAATGCTATCGCGCATTTTTGACTGCTTCGACGAACCCTACGGGTTCAAATCCCGTCGCTAAGATTAGCGAAAATAAAAAGAAGAGATTCTAAACGAACCTCTTCTTTTCATTTTTGCGAAAAAGCAGTAAAACGGTGCGCAAATGGGGCAAAGAAAATCAATTAGGTGCGCAATTAAAATCTGCTACCAAAATAATACATTCCGTAAATCAGGATGAAATTTTCAAACAATCCTATTACAGACAAAAAATTACCAGCGGTATTGGAGAAGCAACCGCTATGATACCTGTGACGATCGGTCTGTTCTTCACTTTGAATTCTCCTTCGCTGTTTTGCAGGAAGCGATCAGCATTGCTCTTAGGGAAGTGCATTTTGTTGAAAGTGCTTTGAAAGTTTGCTCGTCAATGTATTTCGTTCTAAACAAGAGTTCAAGCCAATAACCCGTTTCGCTAGCTTCTTTCAAGGCGATTTCAAGTTTAGAAATAAAATCCTTCTTACCTTGTGCGTATTGCGCTTCGTGGATATTGGCGCCGATACTTGTGGCACTTCTGCCTATTTGATTGGAGATGATAGACTCCTTGACGGATTTCAGATGCTTTACCAATTCAATAATATCGACGGAGAATTCCATAGAAAGATTTTTAAGCCTTGATTCTGCCATAATATACACCTCGCTCTTTATATTATATCACAATTCAAACTTATTTGCAAATAAGTGATAAGCGATGCAGCTGCGCTGTGATAGGTGATGCGATGCTTTCCACCCACGCGCCGAAGGCGTGCATCACGGGCGAAGCCTGCATCACGCACAAAGTGCGCATCTCGTTCCGTAAGGAACGCAGCACTCAAAAAAGTCTCATTTGTCTGGTAGACAAATGAGACTTCTTTTGTTGGTGACCCGGACGGGGTACGGTGCGCTCTCGGTTTGTGCCGACGGCTCCGAGCCGTTATCGGCAAAACCTTCGTGCTGCCGACTTCACAGTTCAAAAATGCTATCGCGCATTTTTGACTGCTTCGACGAACCCTACGGGTTCAAATCCCGTCGCTAAGATTAGCGAAAATAAAAAGAAGAGATTCTAAACGAACCTCTTCTTTTCATTTTTGGTGACCCGGACGGGATTCGAACCCGTGTTACCGCCGTGAAAGGGCGGTGTCTTAGGCCTCTTGACCACCGGGCCATATTGGTGGCTATAGTAGGATTCGAACCTACGACACTGCGGGTATGAACCGCATGCTCTAGCCAACTGAGCTATATAGCCATAATATAGTGCACGAACTATTATAACCGCGACATTTAGTTTTGTCAATCTTTTTTTACTTAAAATTTTTTGCGTATTTCTTTTACTCGGTTATCATAATGTTGAAAGGTTGCCGAGATGTTTGTGTTAATAACTCGGTTAAAAACCTTTATAAAACTAAAAAAATGCTTGTTTTTTACCAAAAAAAGGCGAAAAATAGCGAAAAAATCAATTTTTTCGTATAACTTTTGAAAAAGTTATACACTTTTTTCACAGAGTTATTAACTTTTTACACGTTGCAACAGTTTACATAACAACAATTTTTAGTCCAAATTCAAACTTTTATTGACAGTTTTGCAGTTATATATATAATGTTATAATAATGATTGTAGTTAGTCGAAGCGCTCTAAAAGCGTTTCGACAAGCCACTTGTTAAGTGGCTTTAGCAAAATTAAATTATAATATTTAATTTTGCACGACACTCATTTCAACGGAAAAGGACAAATTTTAGTAAAAATTTGTCGCAAAATCAAAGATTTTGTGGCGAAACAAAATTGTTTCGCCTAACCTATTTCATTATAGTAAAATTAAGGGGGCAGAGGATGAAAAAATCACAATCGGCAAAAGATACGGCACAGTTATTATTTTCGTATTTTATATTCGGCTCAATCGGGCTTTTTGTCAAAGGAATACCTTTGCCGTCCTCAGTAATTGCATCATTCAGGGGTATCTGCGGTGCAGCATTTATCTTCATTTTTATGTTGATGAAAAGAAGTCTGCCAAACCGAAAAGAACTTGGCGAAAACCTATTATGGCTTATACTGTCGGGTGGGGCAATTGGCTTTAATTGGATACTGCTTTTTGAGTCATACCGATACACGAGTATTGCAACCGCGACCCTTTGTTACTATATGGCGCCTGTCTTTATGCTATTGGGCTCCGCCCTCTTTCTAAAAGAGAAAATTGAGATAAAAAGCGTCCTTGCAATAGCGGTTTCGGTGGTGGGAATGCTTTTAATTTCGGGATCGGAACTTTTAAAAGAAAAAAGTATCCTCGGCATCATTTTGGGACTTGCGGCGGCTATACTTTATGCGGCGGTTATCATTATAAACAAGAAAATGGGAGAAATTTCTTCCGAGACAAGGGCATTTGCCCAGATTTTGACGGCAGGAATAACGGTATTACCTTACGCATTTCTAACCGCTAAACCTATCGGCACTCCCCTTGACGGCAGAGCGATAATTCTGCTTGCAACGGTGGGGCTTATACACACAGGGGTTGCCTATGTGATGAATCTCGGTGCTGTGGCAAAACTTTCGGCGAGCAGTGTGGCGGCGCTTTCCTACACCGATCCGATAGTAGCCATTGTACTCGAAAGTATAGTATATCTGAGGTTGCCCGGTGTTGCAATAATAGTAGGCGGACTGTTGATTTTGGGAGGTACGGCATTGGCGGTAAATAAGAAAGAGGGCTGATTTCCTTTATAAAAAGGGTAATTAGCCCTTTTTATTTATCGCTTTTTAAATACCGTATGGCTTCGAGCACCTGTTCGGCCGAGTATAAAAATTCTTCCTTTGATTCATCTGCCGCAAGAGAGGAGAGCCCCGTCAGTCTTGAATCGACCTCGTATAAAAGGGAGTGATTTACATAAAATGAGAGCAGCCGCCGGCGGTCCTCCCAAAACCGTTTTGCAGAATCAACCGTGTTGGCGGCAGCATTATAGTCTTTACTCCTACAAAGGGAGACCGAGCGTTCGATGGCAGATGTCATTTCATTGCAGGTTATATCAAAAAATGCGGTGCCGATAACCCCGATAGCCAGAACAATAATAAAGGCGACCACCGCAATCATAATTCGTTTCACAATCTGTCCTCCCGTTTAACAAGCGTATAGTTCAGTTCCTTGTCAACAGAGAGCAAAAAGACCTCTGACAAGGAAACCTTATTTTTTCGTATTATATCTTCAACATCCCGTTTATCTATACCGAGTTCCTTTAAAACGTTCTTCATAATAACACCGTCATTTACGGCAGGAAGAGGCACCAGAGCAGAACTGCCGCTTTTTCCGACATCCTTTTTTGTGGCTGTTTGAAACTGACTTTTTAAAAGGACATTAAGGTTGCCGTTTGTCTCCATAATTGCATAGGAAACCTGACTTATATCGTAAACATCTCGGTCACGCAGAAGTTCAACCAAATCGGTAACGGTAATACGCAGACTTTTCATCTCCCTTTGGTCGATAACCCCATCCCGAATGATAATTCGGCTGCTTCCCGCAAAAAGACGATGCAAAAGGGGGGATTTAAGTGTTAAAACCGAAAAAACAACCTCAAAAAAAACGAGGGTGGCTATGGCCGAAATGCCTAAAAACACCGGCTGGCTTATATCTTGGAGAGGAATTGCAACCATCTCTGAAATTAGAAGGGTAACAACAAGTTCGCTCGGTTGCATCTCGCCGATTTGCCTCTTACCCATAAGCCGAAGGCCCAAAATAACAAAAAAGTAAAGCAGGGTCGTGCGGAGAATAATAGTAAACATAAAAAAATCACCGCAATTAGTATTTGCGGTGATTTTGGTTTTATTAACCTTTTTTAATTTTGTAGGAAAGGCGCATCAGGGTGTCGGTAAAGTGAACATTCTCGACCGAAACCTGTGGATGGTTAAGGGTTATATCAAAGTGGGAGAAGTTCCAAAAACCCTCAACGCCAAGTTCGATAAGTTTTGGGCAAAGTTTCTCCGCAGCAGAGGTCGGAAGGCAAATAAAGGCCGCCTTCGGGGAATGTTCCTTGCAAAAATCTTCAAGGTGTGAAATATCCAGAATGTTTAGCCTCGCAACCTCGGTGCCGACAACATCGGGACTCTTGTCAAAGGCGGCAATGAGCGAAAAGCCGAGTTTTGTAAAGTCCATATTGTTTGCGACAACCCTGCCCAAATTACCCACCCCCAGCATAATGGCGGGAATTTGCTCATCAATGCCTAAAATTGAGCCGATTTCATCGTAAAGAAGATTGATGCTGTAACCGTAGCCTTGCAGACCAAAACCGCCGAAACAGTTGAAGTCCTGCCTTACCTGACTTGCGGTTAAATTCATTTTTTTTGCGAGTTCCCCCGAAGAAATACGCTCGATCTTCTGCTTTTTAAGGTTGCCTAAAAACCTGTAATAGCGCGGAAGCCTCTTAATTACCGATGGAGAAATATATTTACTCATAAGTTTTACCTGTCCTACATATTATACATAATGTACCCAAACAAAGTTGTGCAACTTTTTAACAATATTCATTATACACAATAAAGATGTTTTTGTAAATAGAAAAAACTATGAAAAATTTTTCAAAAAACTCTTGACAAATCAGTAATCATTGCTATAATAAAAATAGTAACAATTACTGATTTGGGGGGTGCTGCAAAAATGAAGAATTATTCAAGACAGCGTGAAGCGATTTTGAACCTGCTTTGCAATACAAAGAGTCATCCGACTGCGGCTTGGATATATGAACAAGTAAGGGAAGAAATTCCCAACATAAGTCTCGGTACCGTTTATCGCAACCTATCGGGTCTTGCCGAGGAAGGAAGAATTAAAAAACTTGCATTTGGCGATTCGTCGGTACATTTTGACGGCGATGTTTCGGTTCACAGTCATTTTTACTGTGAACATTGCGGCAACATAGTCGATATTTGGCTTGACCAATCAAATATGTTCGGTAAGATTGAGGCCGAATACGGAGTCAAGCCGAGAAGGGTAGATTTCAACATTATCGGAAAATGCGGTAATTGTTCAAATAAAGAAAAATAAAATTTTTGGAGGAAAAACTATGAAAAAATTTGTATGCACAATCTGCGGATATGTTCACGAGGGAGATTCTGCTCCCGATGAGTGCCCTATCTGCAAGGCAAAGGCAGAAAAGTTCAAGGAGCAGGCAGGCGAAAAGAGTTGGGCAGCCGAGCACGTAGTAGGGGTTGCAAAGGGCGTTGACGAGAGAATAATTGAAGGCCTCCGTGAGAATTTTAACGGCGAATGCAGTGAGGTTGGTATGTACCTTGCTATGGCAAGGGTTGCCCACCGTGAGGGTTATCCTGAAATCGGTCTTTATTGGGAAAAGGCAGCCTATGAAGAGGCAGAGCATGCCGCTAAATTTGCCGAACTTCTCGGCGAGGTTGTAACCGACTCCACCAAAAAGAACCTCGAAATGAGAGTAGATGCCGAAAACGGAGCAACAATGGGCAAGTTTGAACTTGCAAAACTTGCAAAAGAACTCGGACTTGACGCAATTCACGATACGGTACACGAAATGGCACGCGATGAAGCCCGCCACGGAAAGGCTTTTGAAGGTTTGCTCAAACGTTACTTTCAATAACGAAACCCAAAAATCTAAAACCGACCCGACCGCACTTTTCAAACTGTCTTACGGTCTTTTTGTGTTGACCGCCAAGGAGGGCGAAAAGGACAACGGCTGTATTGTAAACACCGCGTTTCAGGTGGCGAACGAGCCGACAAAGATAGCGATTTCCTGCCAAAAGGAAAACCTGACCCGTGAAATAATCGGAAAAACGGGGGAATTCAACCTCTCGGTTCTGACCGAGGAGGTTCCCTTTGAGGTTATCCGTCATTTCGGAATGCAGACCGGAAGGCAGATAGATAAATTTGAAAACTGCAAGGAGGAAGTGCGTTCTGCAAACGGTATAAAGTATATACCAAAATATACAAACGCATTTTTCTCGGTAAAGGTAGAACACTCTATCGATCTCGGCAGTCACGAAATGTTTATCGGCGATGTTGTAGAATCAAAGGTGCTTTCGGACAAACCGTCCTGTACCTATGCCTACTATCATAAGTCGGTAAAGCCGAAAAAGTGAAACAGCCGATAAAAAAAGGCGGCCGAGCGCCGCACATTTTAAAGGACAGAGAATGCATTCTCTGTCCTTTTTTGGTCAAAAATACAGGCTATTGATATTTTGGTTATTATAAAGTATAATAGACTATGTATTATAGTTTGAATAGAGGTCTTGCTATGAACATTATAATTGTAGGCGGCGGAAAGGTAGGCACAACCCTTGCGAATCTTTTTTCAACTGAGGGTCACAGTGTTACCATTATTGATACCGCCCCAAAACTTATTGAAAACATTGTAAACGATTATGACGTAATCGGTTATTGCGGCAACGGTGCGTCCTTCCCCGTCCAGAACGAGGCAGGGGTATCCGCCTGCGACATTTTTATTGCGGTTACAGGCTCGGACGAACTTAATATTATGAGTTGTCTTGTCGCCGAAAAACTCGGAGCAAAACACTCGGTTGCCCGTGTGAGAAACCCCGAATATTCTCTTCAAATGGACTTTTTGAAGGAAAGTCTCGGCATAGACCTTGTTATAAACCCCGATTATGAGTCGGCAAACGAAATATTCCGTGCTATTGAATTTCCTGCGGCTTCAAAGGTTGAAAGTTTTGCCAAAGGCAGGATAGACCTTGCCGAAATTACGATTGAAGAAAACAGTCCGCTGAACGGTTTGGCACTTTTTGACCTTAAAAAAGAGATTAAAGTTCCTATGCTCGTCTGTGCCGTACAAAGGGGAGACGAGGTTATTATTCCCTCGGGTAACTTTGTTATAAAAGCGGGGGATACCATTCACTTTACAGCCGCAAAACATAATCTTTCGAAGATATTAAAAGCCCTCGATATGAAGACCAAGAAGATAAAATCGGTTTTGATACTGGGAGGAAGCCGAAGCGCCTATTATCTTGCGAAGGCACTGATAAAGGCAGGTATTAAGGTGACGATAGTCGAATCCGACATAGGCAGGGCGACCGAACTTGAAACGGCACTCAGCGAGGCCACCGTAATCTGTGCTGACGGTACCGATACCGAATTTCTTAACGAATACCACATTGAAAATATCGGGGCAACGGTTGCACTTACCGATACCGACGAGGAAAATATGGTCTTTTCAATTTACGCCGCAACTCATAATGTAGAAAAGACAATTTGCAAAATTACCCGTCCCGCACTTATTAAAATGCTTCCCTCGGTAAGCATAAACACAACCGTTATTTATCCGCAAAGCATAACTTCAAACATTATTCTCCGCTATGTCAGGGCCGTAAACAATACAAAAGGTTCGCAGGTTGAAACGCTATACCGCTTGTTATACGGCAAGGCGGAGGCGGCGGAATTTATTGTGTCCGAAAATTCGGCGCTCGTCGGAAAGACTCTTCGTGAAATTACCCTTAAACCCAATGTTATAATTGCCTGTGTCAGCCGAAAAGGTACCGTAATTATACCCGACGGTAACACAACGGTCGAGGCGGGAGACAGCGTTATCGTAATTACGGCAGGTCAGGGCATTTCCGACCTTGACGAGATTGTTTTGTAAGGAGTTTTGTATGAATTACAGAATGGTTTTATATGTCTTAGGCAGAATACTCGGGGTTGAAGCGGCGTTGATGCTCTTGCCCCTTATCTGCTCGGTAATTTACGGGGAAGGGATACTGCCCTTTGTAATTCCGATTGCAATACTTCTCCTTTTGTTCTTTGCATTTTCCTTTAACCTCCCGAAAGATTCAACCATGAGGGCGCGCGACGGCTTCGTCTGTGTAGGCCTTTCCTGGATAGTAATGTCAGTATTTGGATGCCTGCCCTTTATTATAAGCGGATATATTCCCTCGGTTGTAGATGCATTTTTTGAGACCGTCTCGGGCTTTACAACAACGGGAGCATCAATTTTATCCGACGTGGAGGTCATAGGAAGAGGAATACTCCTCTGGAGGAGTTTTACCAATTGGATAGGCGGCATGGGAATACTTGTTTTTGTGATTGCCATTATGCCCCAAACCGACCTTAAAGGCAGCCGCCTTATGCACTTAATGAAGGCCGAGTCACCCGGCCCTTCGGTGGGAAAGGTAGTACCCCGCCTTGCACAGACGTCGAGGATTATGTACGGCATTTATATTGGACTAACCCTGGCTCTTTTCATTTTTTTAGTGGCTGGAAAAATGCCTCTGTTTGATGCTGTATGCCACACGTTAAGTACGGCAGGCACGGGAGGTTTCGGAATAAAGAACACCTCGATTGCCTCTTATTCTCCCTACTGCCAGTATGTTTTGGCAGTCTTTATGGTGCTTTTCGGCATCAACTTTAATGTTTATTATTTTATGATTATAAGGCAGTTCTTAAAGGCTGTTAAAAGCGAAGAACTTTTTGTATATCTTACGCTAATCGTCCTTTCGGTAACCTCTATTTCACTTTTGGTTTACAACTTTTATTCACAAAGTGGGTTCTTTGCCGCCGTATCGGGAGAAGAGGCATTCAGAATGTCCTTTTTCCAGGTTGCATCTATAATTTCAACCTCGGGATTTTCGACCGTGGACTTCAACCTCTGGCCATCTTTGACCCACGTTATTTTAATTCTTTTAATGTTTGTCGGAGGGTCGGCAGGTTGTACTGCGGGCGGAATAAAGGTTTCACGAATTATGTTGCTTGTTAAAAATGCGGCACGCGAAATAGGATATATTCTGAACCCCCGACTTGTCAAAACGGTTAAACTCGAAGGTAAAAGAATTGACCACGAAACGCTTAGAGGAACAACCTCCTACCTGATAGTTTATATTATGATTTTCATAGCATCTTTGCTTGCCGTCATTGCGGCGGAGGGCTGCGATTTGATTACCGGCTTTTCTTCGGTCACCGCCTGCATAAACAATATAGGTCCGGGACTCGGTATGGTAGGCCCTGCGTCAAATTTCGCTTGGATGACCGATTTTTCAAAAATCATCCTTACATTTAATATGTTGGCAGGCCGACTTGAACTTTTCCCGATAATAATTCTTTTCTCCCGTTCAACATGGAAAAAGACAATATAAAAAATCGCTCGGTATCTTACCGAGCGATTTTTATTTTTACAGTTCTACAAAGGTGGGTGTGTGATGGAAATTCGGCAGAAATTTTTCAAGAATATCACTCATCTTTATTTTTAAGGAGGAAGAATTGAGACATGGATGGCACCCCAAATATTCATCCTTTAAAAGGTCCTTATCTATAATGAGCCGAACCTTTATTTGTCGGTCGAAAATAAGACCCAAAACCGAAGCCGAACCGGGGGTGCAGCCAAGATACTCCTCCATAAACTCGCTCGGGGCAAAGGAAAGGCGGGAACAACCGAGTTGAGGAGACAAAAACTTTGTTTTAAAGGGCTTTTCGCCCGGCATAACCAAAAGATAAAAATCGGTCTTTTGGGAGTTACACAAAAACAGATTTTTTGCTATTTTCACACCCAAAACCTCGGCAATTTCAAAGGTTCCCTCTATGGTGCCGATCTCCTC
Source organism: Acutalibacteraceae bacterium (assembly GCA_045577905.1). GTDB lineage: Bacteria > Bacillota > Clostridia > Oscillospirales > Acutalibacteraceae > SFWF01. The sequence goes on from JAZNJE010000123.1 coordinate 9,566, forward strand.
GTGGCTAACCCTTTGGTAGGGAATATTAAGAGATTCAAGGGCATCGTAGCAAAGTCCTTCTTTTTCGGTGCAGTCGGGTTTTCTCACCGTATAGACGGTCTTATCCTTGAAAAGTGACATTATACCAATCTTCTTCCCATTAAAACACCCATTACGGATGCCATCATAAGCCCTCTCGTCCAGCCCGAGGAGTCGCCGAGGCAGTAAAGCCCCTTAACGTTTGTGTTGAAATCTTTATCCATCTTTACTCGGTTTGAGTAGAATTTAAGTTCGGGGGAATAAAGCAGGGTTTCTTCACTTGCAAAGCCGGGAACAACCTCATCGACCGCCTTGATGAAATTGATGATGTTCATCATTGCACGGTAGGGCATTGCGGCGGTAATATCGCCTGCAACGGCATCGGGCAGGGTAGGACGGACGTTGGAATGGACAAGTTCCTTTGCCCAGGTGCGTTTTCCGTCGAGAATGTCGCCGAAGCGTTGTACCATAATATGTCCGGCACCGAGCATATTTGTCAATTCGCCCACCTTAACGGCATAGTCGATAGGCTGATTAAAGGGCTCAGAGAAGTTGTGAGAAACCAAAATGGCAAGGTTTGTATTGTTGGACTTTAATTCCTTATAAGAATGTCCGTTAACAACGGCAAGGTCGTTGTCATAATTTTCCTGACTGACAAAACCGCCGGGGTTCTGACAGAAGGTTCTAACCTTGTTTTTAAAGGGTTGAGGATAACCGATAAGTTTTGATTCATACAAAACCTCGTTTACCTTTTCCATAATTTCATTTCTTACCTCAACCCTGACACCTATATCTACGGTGCCGGGCTGATGGGCAATATCGTGCTCGGCACAGAGTTTTTCAAGCCAGTCGGCACCCCTGCGCCCCGTTGCAACAACAATATCGTCGGCCTCGATAACCTCTGTACCGCTGCCCTTTTGAATGACGACACCTTTGCAAACCCCGTTTTCGATTACGAGGTCATTACACTCGGCACCAAAAAGAAGTTCAACACCGTTATCGCGAAGATAGTTTTCGATTGCAAGGTATATATCCTGTGCTTTTTCGGTGCCTAAGTGACGGATAGGACAGTCAACAAGTTTAAGGCCTGCCTTAATGGCACGCTTTCTTATCTCCTTAACCTCTGCCTCGTTGCCAATGCCCTCAATGTGACTGTCGGCACCGAAATCAAGATAGATTTTATCGGTGTAATGTATGGTTTCCTGTGCCAAATCTTCGCCGATAAGACCGGGCAAATCTCCGCCGACCTCATAGGAGAGGGAAAGTTTTCCGTCCGAGAAGGCACCTGCACCCGAAAAACCTGTTGTGATATGACAACAGGGCTTGCAGTTTACACATTTGTGAGTTTTGGTTTTGGGGCAAGAACGTTTTTCGATAGGAGCACCCTTTTCAACGATAGCAATTTTTTTCTTACTACCGAGTTTTAGCATTTCGATTGCGGTAAAAATACCTGCGGGACCTGCACCTACAATAACAACATCCTTTTTCATACTGAAACTCCTTTATTTTAATGCTCTTTTGAGGGGAGGGAGAAGAGTCTCCCTTATGATAACGCCTGCCGCAGACTGGACAACCAACATTACGGCAGAAAGCGGAACGCGTGAAATAAGCACGGCAGAGAAGGGCGAGCCGTAAAGAAGGCTTATCCAAAGAGAATTAAGCAGTAAGGATAAGAGAACCTCTTTTAAAAAGAGGCTTATGAGCAGGGAGATTAAAAAGATGCTTCTCTTATGTTCCCTGTTATCAACAGCACCCACCAGTCCAAAGAAAAATCCGTTTAAAAAAGCCGTCAAAGTAAAACCCGGAAAATAAGGGCCGAAGGGGAAGAGTAAGGCCCCTACAAAATCAGCAAGGGAGTATGAAAGACCTCCCCAAAAGGGACCGCATAAAAAGGCGGTAACCATAATCGGCAAAAAGGCAAAGCCAATGCTCATATTCCAGATATTGTAGGACAAAAACCTGCCCAAAACAATAGAAACGGCAGACATTATTGCCGAAAAAATAAGATACCTTAATCTTCTTTGGTTTTTACTCATAATAAATCCTCCCTTCCCGACAGTGGCAGAGAGGATAAAAGTTCCGGTCTGTTTAGCGGGATGCGGCAAACAAACCGTTGAAGCCGAACTTCCTTCGTCTGTCGGACAACTCCCCGTCCCGACAGCACTGAACGCTTGAATGCCTACTCTAACAGTTTATATATTACCATAAAACCCTAAAAAAAACAAGTTTTTATTAAAATAATCAATTTTATCTGTAAAGTATAAAATTTTTAGTCAAATTTGTTATAGAAATTCAGTCTTTTTTGTAGTATGATATAATTGCTAAAATGTTTTATAAAGGGGTATAGATATGTCTAGCGTATTTACGAGAACCAACAAGACAGAAAAGGTCATTCAGTTTGGAGAGGGAGGCTTCCTCCGTGGATTTGCAGACTGGATGTTGCAAAAAATGAACGACAACGGCTCCTTTGACGGCAGCATTGTTGTAGTTCAGCCCATCGAACAGGGTATGTGCGATATGCTTGAAGCACAAAACTGCGGATACACCCATATTATCAGAGGTGCAGAGGGTGTTGACAAGACGGTTTGCAATGTTATTTCCCGTTGTGTAAAACCATATGATAATTTTGAGGAATATCTTGCCTTGGCAGAACAGCCCGAACTTCGTTTTGTTATATCAAATACCACCGAATCGGGAATTGTATTCTCGGCAGAGGACAAGATAACCGATACCCCCCCGAAAAGTTTCCCCGCAAAGGTAACACTACTTTTAAAGAAAAGATATGAACTCGGTCTTAACGGCTTTGTTTTTCTCCCGTGCGAACTTATCGACCGCAACGGAGACAACCTTAAAAAATGCGTTTTGCAGTATGCCGACCTTTGGAATCTGGGCGACGGTTTCAAGTCTTTTGTAAACGACCAAAACATCTTTACAAACACCCTTGTTGACCGCATCAACACAGGATTCCCCAAGGGCGAGGATATAGACCTCGGATATGAGGACAATATGCTCAACACTTCGGAATATTTCCACCTTTGGGTAATCGAAACAGAGCACGATTTGGAGAGCGAACTCCCCTTTACAAAGGCAGGACTCAACGTTATCGTAACACGTGACCAGTTAGAGAGATACAGAACCCGTAAGGTAAGAATTTTAAACGGCGCACACACCTCTATGGTTCCATACGCACTTTTATCGGGACTTGAAACGGTAAAGGACGCCGTCGAGGACGAGGTAATGTCAAAGCACCTTAAAAAGTGTGTTTTCGATGAGATTATTCCCACCCTTGACCTTGATAAGGAGGAACTTTTGGACTATGCCGAGAATGTTATGGTCCGCTTCTCAAATCCCTATATCAAGCATTATCTTTCTTCCATTGCACTAAACTCGGTTTCCAAGTTTAAGGTAAGAGTTTTGCCTTCTATTCTCGAATATCATAAGCGTTTCGGAAAACTGCCCGAGACACTTACTTTCTCTCTTGCAAAACTTATCGAGTTCTATCATACCGATATGACCAACGACGACCCCAAGGTTACCGAATTTATGAAGACCGCCTCTGTTGAAGAGGTTTTGGCAAATACAGAACTTTGGGATACTGATCTTTCATTTATGGTAAAAGAGGTAAAGAAAAATGTTAATAAATAAACTTGATAATGTCGAGGTAAACCTCGAAACAGGACATAAATTTGCCCGCACCGATATTAAAGAGGGCGAAAACATAATTAAGTATGGCAATCCCATCGGTCACGCAGTCTGTGACATTAAAAAGGGCGAGCAGGTACACACCCACAATATGAAAACCAATCTTTCGGGAATTATCGAGTATAATTACACCGAATTTAAGGACACCGAGCACGACAGCGAGTATAAGGACAGGACCTTTATGGGATATATCCGTGAGGACGGAAGTGTCGCCATCCGCAACGAAATCTGGATAGTAAACACTGTCGGTTGCGTAAACAAGGTGTCTGAGGAACTTGCCCGCCTTACGGGAGCATTGCATTTCCCCCATCCTTTCGGCTGCTCCCAACTCGGCGATGACCAGTCAACCACCCAAAAGATTTTAAAGGGTATGGTAAACCACCCCAACGCCGCAGGTGTTTTGGTTTTGGGACTTGGATGTGAGAACAATAATATTGATGTTTTCAAGGAAGTGCTCGGCGAATATAACCCCGACCGAGTAAAGTTCCTCAACTGTCAGGATTTTGAGGACGATATTGCCGAGGGCGTAAAACTTATAAACCAACTCAAAGAGTATGCTTCAAGGTTTACCCGTCAGCCGGTACCCGTTTCTGCTCTTAAAGTAGGACTTAAATGCGGCGGTTCGGACGGATTTTCGGGCATTACCGCAAACCCGTTGGTCGGCAGATTTTCCGATATGCTGATTGATGCGGGCGGAACAAGCGTGCTGACCGAGGTTCCCGAAATGTTCGGAGCAGAGCATCTTTTGATGGCAAGAGCCGAATCGAGAGAAGTCTTTGACAAAACGGTTGCTCTTATCAACAACTTTAAGGAGTATTATGACCGTCACAATCAGGTTATCTATGAAAACCCCTCTCCCGGAAACAAAAAGGGAGGCATTACCACCCTTGAGGAAAAATCGCTCGGCTGTGTACAAAAGGCAGGCTCACGTGCGGTAGTCGATGTGCTTGATTACGGCGATACACTTACCAAAAACGGACTCAATCTGCTTAATGGCCCCGGCAATGATATTGTTGCCATAACAAACCTTATGGCGGCAGGCGCTCACATCATTCTCTTCACAACGGGAAGAGGAACCCCCGTCGGTGCACCGGTGCCCACCGTAAAGGTCTCAACAAACACCCCCCTTGCCGAGAAGAAGAGCCGTTGGATTGACTATAACGCAGGACAGATTCTTGACGGTATTGACTGTGACAAAGATTTCTTTGAATATGTCCTCTCGGTTGCAGAGGGCAAGGAAACGGTAAACGAAAAGTATGGATATCGAGAAATCTCAATATTCAAAGACGGCGTAGTACTATAAACAAAAAAGACCCGCAAGGGTCTTTTTTTGTTATACAAGGAAACAGTCTGATCGATTTCCCAAGCGGATTGCTTTGATTCATAACCGACAGTCGCCGACGCCCATCTCTACAAGTTTTTATGATTACTTGCTTTCTTTGATTGCAGTCTGCGGCGTGAGTAGGCGGGCTGTTGGCACAAAATTACGATTGTTTTTCAAAGCCTATAAGCAAGCCGCCTTTTTCGGCATAAAAGCTGCAAAGAGCGGCACAACTATAAATTTGAATGTCGGGATTTTGGAATTTAGAAAGCAGAAGGACCGAGAGTTTTTTGGCGGCATTTTCGTTAAAACAATGGGTGATTCTTATTTTACCACCGTTATAGCCTTCTTTTTCAAGTTGTAAAACAATGCTTTCGAGAGCACGCTCTTCGCCGCGGCATTTATGCAGCGGCTGGAGGTCGCCTTGTTCGCTTGCCTTTCCGACAACGCGTATTCCGAGAAGCCCTGCCGCTTTGGCCACGATGGGATTTACTCTGCCGTTGTTGGCAAGATTTCTCATAGATTCAAGCATAAAGAGAAGTCCGGTCTTTTGGCGATATTCGCAAACCTTTTCGCAAACACTTTGAAAAGGCAGACCTGATAGCACGAGTTCCTTTGTTTTTTCAATAAGAAGAGCCATTTCGGGACCGGTGGAAAGGGTGTTCATTACGAAAACCTTGCGGTCGGGATGTTCCTCTTCGTATTCTTGTTTCGCAAGACAAGCCGAATTGTAACTACCCGAAAGGGTAGCCGTAATCGTGAAACAGTATATTTCTTCGGCATCGCCGAAAACCTTTAACCAATCATTATTGTTTGGGCAAGAGGTGGAAGATTTACCTTTGTATCGGCTGAGGTCATCGATCATTCCTTTGCGGTCGAGATCCTCGGTATCCACATACTCTTTTTCATCGGTCAATATTTTAAGCGGGGCCGATTCAAAACTGAAGGAATCGAGAAAAAAGAGGTCGGCAGATGAGTCTGCTACAATTTTTACGCGTTTTTCTGACATAAAACACCTTCCTAAATTATATAAAAGAATATCGAGATGAACTGCAAAATACTGCCTATTACTACAAAGAGGTGGAAAACCGAGTGGATATATCGGCGCTTTTTACCGAAACCGTAAAAGACGGCGCCTACGGTATAGGATATACCTCCCCAAAGGAGCCACAGAAAACCCCTTAAAGAGACCGCCTTCAAGGCGATGGGTGCGGCAATAATTATGCACCAGCCCATACCGATATAGCATATCATAGAAAGCACGGAATATTTTTTAAGGTCAACGGCAGTCAGGGTAACCGCCAAAGCGGTAAGCCCCCACTCGATACCGAAAATGAGCCAACACCAAAGGGGCGATACGGTACGGATTGCCGAAAATAAAATGGGTGTATATGTTCCCGCTATGAGAAAATATATCGTGCAATGGTCGAGAACCTGAAAGACCTTTTTTGCGGTCGAGCATTTTAATGCGTGGTAAATGCTCGACATTGTGTAAAGGGCGATTAGCGATGCTCCGTAGATGGCACAGCCTACAACCCCCCAAGGGTCGGACGAAAAAGCGGATTTCAAAACCGTGAGGACGAGCGCAATAACACCGAAACCACCGCCGACTGTGTGGGAAACAAAGTTAAAAATTTCTTCGCTCTGTGTGTAGTCGGGCAAAGATCGGGCAGAGAGGGGTGTCCGGTTCATCAGCGCTCCTTAGCCACGAAGAAAAAGGCAATTGTTCCGGGACCGGAATGTGCGCCGATAACAGGACCGATATCGGTAATATGGGAAACCTCCACACCGCATTTTTCTTTAAGCATATCTGCCAAGAGGTTGGCGTCGTCAATGCAGTCTCCGTGAGAAATCCAGGCGGGAGAACCCTGCTTTGCGGTGGAAATATATTTGTCGGCAAGGGCGTCAAGAGAGGCCTTTCTGCCCCTTGCAACGCTCATTTTAATAAGGTGTCCTTGGTCATCCATATGAAGAACAGGCTTTATTCCGAGAAGACCGCCGACAAAGGCAACCGACGGACTTACTCTGCCGCCCCTCTTTAAATATTGGAGGTCATCGACCGTAAACCAATGTGCTAAGCAGGGTAGGGTCTCTCTTGCAAATTCGCAAAGTTGCTCAAATCCTTTGCCCTCGTCCCGTTCTTTTGCAACAAGGGATACCAAAAGCCCCTGTCCTGCCGAAGCGCAAAGGGTATCGACAACCTCGATTTTTCTGTCAGGAAACTCCTCAGCAAGTTCCTCTGCCGCAAGTTTTGCGGAATTATAGGTGGTGCTGAGTCCCGAAGAAAAACCAAGATACAAAATATCCTTGCCCTCCTTTAAATAGGGAGCAAAAAACTCCTTGAACTCGGAAATATTAATTGCGGCCGTCTTTGCAACCCCGCCGTTTCTCATGCGGTCATAGAATTCTTTTGTTTGAATGTCAAAATTCCCGTAGGATTTTTCCTCATCGTCAAAACGGAAGGTAAGAGGGACAAATCCGACCTTGATAGTATTAAAAAAATCGGGCGTAAGGTCGCAGGCAGAATCGCTCAGAATAACAAAATCACTCATAAAATGAACTCCTGTTGTGCAAAAAATTGAATCAGACCGCAAATAACGGCCTCGTAAAGAGTATAGCCTAAAAGGACATATAATTAAACCTACCGATGGAAATTTCTGCTATATACATCAAAACCCGGTGGTAGAGTTGACAAAACAGACTCTACTGTCGGTAGAATAGCCAGAAAACAAAGGCTTGATTTAATAAAAGTTTTGTGGTAGAATACTAAAAAAGTAATCGTTGGAGAAAACGAAAAATGAAAGATATAAAACCCGTTATTGCAAAAAATATAACCCGTCTTCGTGTGGCGGCAGGAATGACGCAGGTTGAACTTGCCGAAAAACTGAACTACTCAGACAAGGCGGTTTCAAAGTGGGAAAGAGGAGAGTCGGTTCCCGACGTGGCGGTGCTTTTGGAGGTTGCTGAACTTTTTGGGGTTACCCTTGACTATCTTGTGCGCCCTCAAAAAGAAGATGTTAAGGTTACACAACTCGGAAAAGACAAAAGGAGAAACAGAGGGCTCATTACCGGAATTTCGGTTGTTCTCGTTTGGCTTATTGCAACGGTTGCCTTTGTTTCAACCGATATTGCGTCGGTTGAGTTTTCATACCGTTGGCTGGCGTTCCTCTGGGCTGCGCCAGCATCTCTTGTTGTTTGGCTTGTTTTCAATTCGGTATGGTTTAATAAGTCGGTCAATTTTGCGATAATTTCCCTGCTTATGTGGACGACCCTTGCGGCAGTTTATCTGACCCTGCTCCTCGCCGCAAGTCTTAATTGGTGGATTTTGTTCGTACTTGGGATACCGGCACAGATAATTATCTTTATGTGGTCGGGAATCAAGGTAAGGAATAGAAATAAGGAGATATAAATTTAGAGATATACATTATAAATAATGGTGCTTTTGTCGGCGCAAGAGTAACCGCCGCAAAGGAGTAAAAAGCCAAAATGTGCGCGTGTCACAGACAGAACCCCTCTGCGGTGTTTAAATTATAGCGGTTTTTATTAAATTTGCACTAATTTAGCCGCAAATTTTGTAGGAATTAACACTTTTCAATTTCACTTTATCGTGCTAAAATGATATAAATGTTAAACGACATTAACAAACAAACTAAATAAAGGAGAATTTTTATGAAATTCGCAAAGATTTTAGCAATCGTAATGGCTCTCGTTCTTTGTGTAGGCTGCCTTGCAGGCTGCGGCGGTTACACTGCCAAGAATGAGAAAATCAAGATCGGCTTCTCTGGTCCTCTTACCGGCCCTGCTGCAGTTTACGGCGTAGCTGTTCAGAACTCTGCTAAGATGGCTATTGATGAGATTAACGCTGCAGGCGGACTCGACGGAATCGAGTTTGAACTTGTTGCTATGGACGACAAGCACGATGCTGCAAACGTTGCAACCAACTATGCAACCCTTCTTGAAGGCGGAATGCAGATTTCTCTCGGAACTGTTACCACCGCTCCCGGACTTGAGTTCTCGAAACTCGCTGCTGAGGATAACGTATTCTTCCTCACACCTTCTGCTTCCGGCGACAAGATTCCTGAGTTTGACAACGGATTCCAGATGTGCTTCGCAGACGGAAACCAGGGTGCAGTTGCTGCAGACTATGTAAACTCTCTCGGACTTTCTGAGATCGGTGTATTCTTCAAATCTGATGACCCGTATTCAAAGGGTATCTATGATCAGTTCAAGGCAAAGCTCAACTCTTCTATCAATGTAGTTGAGACCGTATTCACCGGTGACCTTTCTGATGCTACTACTCAGATCAACACCCTTAAGGACTGCAAGTTCATCTTCATGCCCATCTACTATCAGCCCGCTGCTATCTTCATGGATCAGGCTAAGTCTGTAATCGCTGCTGACGCTGTTTACTACGGCTGCGACGGTTTTGACGGTCTTGCAGGTCAACTTGACCTTTCTACCATTCCTCAAGAAATCTCCATGCTTTCTCACTTCGACTCTAATGCAACCACAGGTAAGGCAGCAGAGTTCATCAAGAAGTACACCGAAAAGTTCGGCACCGAGACCCTCAACCAGTTCGGCGCATCTGCTTATGACTGCGTATATGCTATCTTTGAAGCATTAAAGGCTGCAAAGAAAGACGGCGAGAAATTCAATGTTAAGACCAAAGCTGAAGATTTCTGCGCTATCCTTAAAAAGCAGTTTGCCGGTGACTTCAAGTTCTCCGGTGTTACCGGTAAGGACGGCTCTGAAATTTCTTGGGAAGCTAACGGCTATGTAAATAAGGAAGCTGTTAAGTACGTTCTTAAAGAAGCAGACAAATAATTTTTGTCAGAGTGAAATAATATTACGATTTGCCGGTGCGGATTTTCGTTCCGGCAATTCGTTTCAGTTTAGGATGTTTTTATGGAATTTATCGAAACATTGATAAGCGGTCTCAGCATAGGCGGAACCTACGCGATGATTGCTCTCGGCTACACTATGGTTTACGGCATCGCAAAGATGCTTAACTTCGCTCACGGCGACGTTATCATGGTGGGCGCATATATGATTTTTGTGACAATGACTGCAAAGGGACACCCTCTTTTGGGCCTTCTTGGTGCGGTCTTGTTCTGCATACTGCTCGGTATCACAATCGAAAAGGTTGCTTACAAGCCTCTTCGAGGTGCATCACCCCTCGCTGTTCTTATAACTGCAATTGGTATGAGTTATTTGCTTCAGTCAACAGCCCAGATTATATTCGGCACAGCCCCTCAAAGAGCAAAAATTGCAGAGTTTGGCAGTATAAATATCGGTTCTGTGAGCATTCAAGTTTATACTCTCATAACCCTTGCCTGCTCGGTTGTAATAATGGTGGCGTTAAGTTTATTTATTAAATACACCAAGACAGGCCGTGCTATGATTGCTGTCTCTGAGGACAAGGGAGCCGCTCAACTTATGGGTATTAACGTAAATGCGATTATCTCTATAACCTTTGCGATAGGTTCGGGACTTGCAGCATTTGCAGGCTTCTTTATGCTTATGAAATCTCCTTATGTTACAAATACACTTGGTGCAATGCCCGGAATTAAGGCATTTACCGCAGCAGTTATCGGAGGAATCGGCTCCGTTCCGGGAGCAATGCTCGGTGGAATTTTAATGGGAATAGTAGAAGCCTTTGCATATACTGTTCCCGCAGTAGCACCCTACACCGACGCTATTGAGTTCCTTATCCTCATCATAATACTTCTTGTACGTCCTTCGGGAATTCTCGGCAAGTTAAGAAGGGAGAAGGTATAATGGCTAAGACATCTGTTCTAAACCTCAAACACAATTTTAGTTATATTGTTATTGCAATAGTGACCATTGCCTTCGGCTCGGTTTCTCTTTTTGGAACGCTTCCTTCTTCGATTATCTATCTTCTTGAAAAAATTGCAATCGCTATAATGCTTGCGGTTTCCCTTTCAATGGTAGTAGGCTTCCTTGGAGAACTCTCGCTCGGCCACGCCGGATTTATGTGCGTTGGCGCATATCTCGGTGGTAAGGTTTCGGCGGTCTTAGAGGCATCTATGGGCAAGGGCATCGGCAACCTATTGATATCGGTAGTTGTCGGAGGCGCCGTAGCGGCACTCTTCGGAGTTATTATCGGACTCCCTGCATTAAGACTCAAAGGAGACTATCTTGCAATCGTTACGCTCGCATTCGGCGAAATCGTAAGATCGGTATTTATGAATACAAGCGACGAAACTTTTGGCGGTGCAGACGGACTTGAAACCCCTCGGTTCCAGAAAAAAGAGTTGTTTATTATTGCCTTTGTTCTGGTTATCGTTTGTCTGTTTATAATTCAAAACCTTATTCGCTCTAAGCACGGTAGAGCAATTACTGCAATTCGCGATAACGAGATTGCCGCAAAGGCAACCGGAATCAACGTTACAAAGTATAAACTTGCTGTATTTACCGTGTCGGCACTTTTTGCCGGTGTTGCGGGCGTTCTTTACAGTTTTTCAAACTTTACGGTTCAGCCCGCAAAGTTCAGTTATAACTACTCGATTGAAATACTTGTAATGGTTGTTCTCGGAGGAATGGGAAGCATTAACGGTGCAATTATTGCGGCGGCACTCATTACCTATCTTGATACAACCCTCCAGACGGCTCTTACGGGAGAAATGGCAGTTCTGCAAGATCTGCTTTATGCGCTTATCCTTATTGTCATCGTTATTTACAACAATGCTCCCGCACTTAAAGGCTTCCGTGAGAAGTATAATTTTAAAAATCTCCTTACTAAAATATTCAGACCCAAGCACGATCCCTCAAAGGTTCACGACGACGAGCATAAGTGGGACCGAGTGCCTACAAAGATTGAGATGAACGAGGTTCTGTCGGTTGACATTCAACCCCAGATGTCCACCGTTGATCCCGATAAAAAGGAGGGTAAATAATGTCTCAAATTATCCTCAAAACAGAAAATCTCGGAATATCGTTCGGCGGACTTAAAGCCGTATCCGACCTTAATATCGAGATAAAGAAAAAGCAACTCTACGGCCTTGTCGGACCTAACGGTGCGGGAAAAACCACCGTTTTCAATATGTTGACCGGCGTTTACAAGCCCACAACGGGAAAAATTTATCTTGACGGCGACGACATTACCGGAAAAAATCAGGAGACAATAAACCACAAGGGTATTGCGAGAACATTCCAGAACATCCGTCTTTTCAACAATATGACGGTTATCAGAAATGTGCTTGTAGGACTTCATAATCAGCCCGAATTCAAGTGCAGTATGATTGAAAGTATGTTCCGTCTGCCTCGCCACTTTAAGGTGGAGAAGGCCATGCGCGAGCGTGCAAAGGAAATACTCGAAATAGTAGGTCTTTTGGAGGAAAGAAACTTCCTTTCCTGCAATCTTCCCTACGGAAAACAGAGAAAACTTGAAATTGCAAGAGCCCTTGCAACAAATCCGAAACTTCTTTTGCTTGACGAGCCTGCCGCAGGTATGAACCCGCACGAAACAGAGGACCTTATGGCAATCGTTCGCCGCATACGTGACGAGTTCGATATGACGGTGCTTCTTATCGAGCACGATATGAAGTTCGTTTCGGGCCTTTGTGACGAGGTAACCGTTCTTAATTTCGGTACGGTGCTTGCACAGGGCGACTGTGAAACGGCACTTAACGACCCCGAGGTTGTTCGGGCATATATCGGAGGATAACGCTATGGCATTGCTTGAAGTTAAAGATTTACGGGTTTTCTACGGCGTTATTGAAGCCATTAAAGGAATTTCCTTTGAGGTTAACGAGGGAGAAATTGTTACCCTTATCGGAGCAAACGGCGCAGGAAAAACCACCACAATGCAGTCTATTATCGGACTTATTCCCAAAAGAGGCGGAAGCGTTGTTTTTGACGGTTCCGACATTACAAAAACACCCTGCCACAAGATTATTCGTCTCGGAATGGCACAGGTCCCCGAAGGAAGAAGAATTTTCCAAGAACTTACAGTTTACGAAAATCTTTTAATGGGCGGATTTTCCGAGAAGGATAAGGGCAGAATAAAGAAGGACATAGAGGCAATCTATGAGCGTTTTCCCCGACTTTCGGAGCGCCGCAACCAAATTGCAGGAACCCTTTCGGGCGGAGAACAGCAAATGCTCGCAATGGGACGTGCTATGATGAGCCATCCCAAACTTCTTCTGCTTGATGAGCCTTCTATGGGACTCAGCCCTCTGCTTGTTGATCAGGTTTTTGACATTATAAAGGCATTCCGTGATGACGGAACAACCGTTTTGCTGGTTGAGCAGAACGCAGGAAAGAGCCTTGCAATTTCCGACAGAGCCTATGTTTTGGAACTCGGACAAATCGTTCTTACGGGAACAGGTGCGGAACTTGCCGCAAGTGACGAGGTTAAAAAGGCTTATCTTGGCGGCTAACACATACAAAATGGGCGAACTTTGTTCGCCCTTTTTTGAAAGGAAAATCTTATGAAAATAGCAATCATTACGGGCGCGTCAAGCGGAATGGGCAGAGAGTTCGTCCGCAGGATAGCCGACACAAAAAATCTCGACGAAATATGGGTCATTGCCCGCCGCCGAGAGAGACTTGAAGAACTTGACGGTCAGATGAAAACCAAGGTCAGGGCAATTCCGCTTGACCTTACAAAAAACGAGTCTTTCGAGGAATTAAAGGGTTTGCTTGACTCCGAAAGGCCGGAGGTTGAAGTCCTTGTTAACGCAAGCGGTTTTGGAGTTTTTGAGGAGTTTTTGAAGATTCCACTTTCACAGCAACTTGATATGATTGACCTGAACGATAAGGCTCTTGTTGCCGTAACCTACACCGTTTTGCCCTATATGGGTCGGGGCAGCGAGGTATATCAGATAGGCTCCCTTTCGTCTTTCCAACCGGTTCCCTATATCGCAACCTACGGCGCAAGCAAGGCCTTTGTACTTTCATTTACAAGGGCGGTAAATGCCGAGTATAAGAAAAAGGGCATAAAAATGATGGCGGTCTGTCCCGGTTGGGTAAGAACCGAGTTTTTTGATACCGCAGTGGTTGACGATTCGGTAATCGTATATTATAACCAGTTCTTCACAGCAGAGCAGGTTGTAGAAAGAGCCATCAAAGATATGAAAAAAGGCAAAGATGTCTCGGTTGTAGGTCCGATGATTCGGCTTCAAGTTCTTGCAACAAAACTTCTGCCCCACAAACTTGTTATGTGGATATGGCTAAAACAACAGAAGAAATTATAAAAACAAAACGGTCGGGGATTTGTGGTGAACTGCCCCGACCGTTTCTTTTTATGCTTTTTTGATTATCCTTATCTGCAAACGGTCAATTTTCTTGCCGTAAACACCTGCATAATCATTGTTATCGGTTACCCACGGATAGTAACTGCCGCCGACCCTTGACACTCGGCACTGAACAGAGTAAGAAGGCTCGCCCAAAAGCCGTACCCTAACACAGTCAATATCCTTGCCGATGATTCCGGCATAATCCTCTCGGTTTTTAACCCAAGGGAGCCACCTTCCGCCGAGGGTGTGAACCTGATATTCAATATCCCCTTCGGTCAGTTCGGCATATATGCATTGGATATCCTGCCTCGGCAGTCCTGCATAGTCGCTCTCTCCGTTTACATTGGGAAGCCAACCGCGTTCGGCGGTATATACCTGATAGAGAACGTCCGGCAGAGCGACCGACTGAGGCTTACAACTCTTCTTTTTGAGTCCGCAACGGGAGATCAAAACCTCGCTGATTGCCTCGGCACACTGATTTGCGTATTTCTCGCTCAAAATAATCGGAACATCTGCCACCGAGTCCATAAAGCCAAGTTCAAGCAAGACAGCAGGCATATCGGTCTCTCGCAGTTCGTGAAAATCGGCGGTTGCAAGAGGATTGGCACGGTTGCCCCGAAGCCCGGTTTTGCGGATAAGTGCGTTATAAAAATCCACCTTCCAATCGGCGGTTACGGTGTCGGTCGAGGTATATGTGTAGGCAACAATACCACCGCCCGAGCCACCGTTGATACCGGCATTATGGTGAATTGAAAGATAAAGATGAGCACCCCATTTATTTGCGGTATCGGTTCTCTTTTTAAGGGAAACGTTGACCTTGCCTGTTATGTCATCAACCCTTATAAGTTCCGCCCCGTCATATTCCGATAAAATGGCTTGTACCTTATCGCAAATACGGGAGTTAAGGCTCCATTCCCTTGTTTCGTTCGGGTCAATAGACTTTAAACATCTTTTACCGGCGGAATAAAGTCCGTGACCGGCGCTAAGAGCAATTTTAAACACAGTTATTCTCCTTTTTCAATAAAAATCTTGAATGTTTGATGCAGTCCGGTGGATGCGAGACCCGAAACAAGACCGCCGAGCAAAACTTGGGGGGTAAAAACGAATCTGTTTAGCCAAAAAGCAAGAACTAAACCTATTGTTCCCATAATAAGCGGAATGTAGCGGTTAATTTTATCCCCGGGCAAAATATTCTTTATAATATATCCTACGCAAAGACATATTCCAATAATGATAAACTCAAAATAATCTTTTAAAAATTCCATAAATCTAACCTCCTTTGTGAAATTCTTCCAAATCTGCTATTCGGTGGTTTACAACCTTGATTTCTTCGTTTTGGACGGCATCGCTTTTTTCAAGTTCGCCGACCCGTTCAATCACACGGTTGTGCTTTTCAACCTTTTTTTCAAGTTGCTCTATTCGGTAAAGGGCAAGCCTGTTGGAAACAAGGATGCCACCAAAGGTGCCGAAAAGGGTACCGATAAGAGAAATTATACTGACAGTAAGTGCTTCGCTCATAAAAGGGACCTCTCCTCATTTTTTATTTTCTCAACAAAACTATTGTACTCTGCAAATTCTTCGGGTTTAGTATCCCTCTGCCTGAGTATTGCGAGTTCATCATCAACCGAATAGACCTCACGAATGCGGTTTACCACCCTCTGCTCATAAGGAACAGGAGGAATATCTTTCTGCATTTGGGCAATTTCTTCCTCGGTCATATCTCTGTAAATTCCATTATCATATATTCTCATTTTTAACGCCCCCAAACCTTGAATTTTGTGCCTGCTGCAAATCCGTTTTCAGATGTGTTAAACTTTAAATCCTGACCCACGCTCGATATATAATTATAATTCCTTGCATCATTCATAAAGTAAGTCGAAACTGCTTTAAAGTTTGAACCTGCATTTGACGTAGTATAGTAATAAGAAGTTAGGTTTCCGTCACAAAAAATCTTATTATCAGGTGATATATATAAATCAGCAACAAAGTATAACTTTCCCGTTGATTTTGGACTTGCTTGTGAAGTCCACAACTGGGATCCTTCAAACGTCAAGCGAATTGATTGCGATGTTATTGTAGTATCACTCGGTATAACTAATGATTCTATATGGATTTCTTTAAAGCGAAGGTTACCTTTCGGTATTCGTATCTCCGTTACGGCCTCAGTTAAGGTTATATCCTCTATAAGTTCCCATTCTTTTTGAGCAACGGTTGATATTGCCTCGGCAACCGCTTTACCGCTTTGAGGGTTCAAACTTTCGGGGGAGTAGGTCTTGTCAACCGCCGACTTATTAAGTTTGTCGGAAACATCCTTAACAGCCTTAACACTGTTTAAGACAGTCGGATTTATGCCGTCCGAGGTAATATCAAGCAAATATTTATTGCCGACGATATATCCAAGTTCGGCAAATTTATCCAAGGAAGTGCTTTTCAAAAGACCCTGGCAATCGGTAAAAATCAACTCAAAGTTATTGTCAACGAGAGGCTTGATGTTTATAAGAGTATGGATATTTCTGCCGTTTGTTCCGTAATTGATATCAAAAGGTGTTATTTCGGTAAGTTCAAGGTTAGCCTTCTCGACCACATCGGGGGTTTTGCCCGGCTCGCCCTTAAATTCTCCCCGTTCAAGACGGCCTTCAATGTCAAGCACAAGGTTTTGGGTTTCATTTTTGGTTTCGGTTAGTTCTTCTGCCGACACCCCTGCGCTGAGTATTTCGTCACGAATAGACCTTACCGATTCTTCCATTGCCGAAAGGCTTTGGTGGGGCTTATCTTCGGCAAGGGGGCTTCGTTTAAGGGAGGTCAGATGTACCTTTACGGGGAAGGACAAAATTTCGGCATCGCGGTCGGTTATGACAAAAACCACCTCGACCTCATTGCCGAATCGTGTAGCCGAATAGGGCAGAGGGCGGGAAAAAGCACCCGAGGGGGAGGGGGTAAGATTCTCCGACGGGTTCCAACCGTCAACCGTGTTAAAATCAATGCGGAAAAGAGCAGATTCGCCGAGCATTTTTTTCAAAGAAGGGTCCATAACAAAAGTAAAAAGGGTTGCGTTATCCTCGTACTGCATACCGCCCCAAACCCTCGGCGACGGGGTTTCGCGGTCGGCAGAAACGGTAAAAGTGTAGTTTCTAACAGCCATATTTTTTCTCCTTTATAATCATAATGGTCATTATTTAACGATTCCTACGCGGCGTATAAAAAACCGCAAAATCGTTTATTTCAAGTTTTCCTTTTGCCGAAATCACAAACAGTATGTCTGTAAGAAAGGCGGGAAGGCGGACTTCGTTCGAGCCGTTAAAAATTTCGGTCGTCATAAAGTGCTCCCCGTCGGCAAAAACCGAAAGTTCGGCATATCCGTCGGCTTTTATGACGGCAAGTACCGAATGGAGGCGAGCCTGTTCGGGATTATCGAAGGGAGATATTGTAACCGAGGTTTCAATCGGCAGAGAGTCGGCCTCGTCGGGGTCAAGAGTGCCGAGCAAAAAGCGGTCGCAATCATCTTTCAGGGTAAAAACATATATTGAACTGCTCATATTGTTGGCAAGGAAAAAAGCATTGCCCCCAACCGAAAGGGCATTAAGCACCTTGACGGGAAGGTCAAAGGAAGGAATAAAGGACAGGTTTTTGCCGATTGGAACCGAAAATACAGAGTTTTCGGTAAAAACCAGATAGTTTTCGCCGTCGGCAACGGCAAAACGGGGCTCCCCGTCCACTTCTCCCGCCTTGTCACAGGAAAGTGAGGAAGAAAGGGAGAAAATCTCGCCCGATTCGGAGGAAAACAGCATTTTGTCCTCTGTTTTGACGAGGGTTCGGGGAAGAAGGGTTGTTCCAAGACCGGCAACCGATTCCAAGGTAAGTTTGGGTGTAGAAAAGGAGGAAGGAGGCCTTGTTCCCGATAAAACATCGGGGATTGAATAGGGCTCGGAGGAGACAACCTTTGCCGAGAAAACCGTGTGAGGTTTAAAAATTAAGAGTTTTCCTTTAACCGAGTCGAGAGCAACCACCGAACCCGACGGCTCGGGCAGAGAAACAGAGCAACTTTTCGGAAAATAAAGGGGATTTACGGGGTCTATCCACAAAAGGTCGTGAGGATAGTATCGGCTTCCCGAAAAAACTGTAACCGATTCCGAACCGCTTCCCTTAAAGGCGGCAAGGGTGGTTGAACGGCTCATAGAACATACCCTTAAAGCCTCATCGGGGGAAACCGTCTTGTACCGAAAAGTAAGACTGTTCGGCCGACCTGCGTAGGGTAGAGGGAAGGTGGCGGGACCGTCATAGAAAATGATTTTACCGCTGCTTCTGTCACAGTACATAACCACCTCGGTTTCGTCAACCGTTTGGGGAGCCGAATGGGTAGAGCCTGCGGCAATTTCCCATACCGTTTTGTCCCCCTCTGCCGAAACATAGGTAGCCCTGATTTTTTCGGAGGGGTCAGGCAGTCGGGGCAAAATAAAAATATAGGAATGTCGGTCGGCGGTAAAGGTGCAGTCGATAACCGACGTCAGCAAATTTTCGCTTTCAAAGACGGCGGGGGCGGGGATATAGAAGTCATCTGCCTCGCCATTTACAAATAGGTTGCCTCTGCCGTTTATAAATGCCGTAGGTATATAAAAATCTCCGTCGCTGAGCAATCGCCAGGAATCAAGGGTAGATGCAAGTTCGTAAAATCTTACCGTATCGGGTTGGTTGCCGTAACAGATACGGACGGCAAGATATATGCCGGCACCGTAAAGGGGTTTGCCCGAGTAAAGGAAAAAGGTATCGGGGACGCCAAAGGTGTAACTGTCGGAACGGGAAAAGAGCACCTTACCGAGGGGCATAATTTCGCCGGTCTCAAAAAAAGCATTAAAGGCATATGAAATATTGCTGTACCCATCCTCCTCGATAACCGCCGCTATTTGCGCCTGACGGTTATTTATGCCGAGGGTAAGGTCGGTAACCGAAAATGTTGTATAGGAATCTTCGGTCAGGATAGGGTTAAAAATTACGGGAGACGCAGGTAGGCGCATACCCGACCTTGAAACGAGTTTTCGGTCTTTCGGCACCATATTTACGGCAGACCGAATTTTATCAAAATTACTCTCCGAATTTACCGACACCCTAACAAGATTTCTCTTTTTTGGGTTAATTAGCACAGGGCTCACCTCCGAAAAGAGTGTTGCGGACGGTGTCGGTGCAGGAGAGGTACTTCTTTTTAAGATTGTTATAAACGTCGTTAAACTCAGAGGCCCCTGCGTCATCCCCCAACAATATACTGATGAGCATTGCAATACCGATTTCGAGGAGTATTTTTCCTCCCCTTTGAAGGGTGGGAATCGGGTCGGTCAAAGAGCAAACCGACTCGGCACCTATATCACTCAGTATGGTGTTTGTGAAGCCGACCGCCGCCTTTTTAATAAGTTCCGAAGGTGCACCACCTCCGCAGAGGGCATAGGCTTCGGTTAAAATATCAATTACCTTCATTTTTAATTTCCTCCATCTGATTTTTTAGGTCCTCAATATCGGGAATGAGGGAAGAAGGCAGTCGCTTTACATACTGCAAGGCTGAAATTGCCCCCTTTTCGTAAAGAGAAGTCAGCAGTTTTGCAGAATCTTCTTCACTGCGTGTGACTCCTTCGGACAAGACAACCGAAACCGACAAAAGAAGGTCACGGTACCGTGCAGAATCGAAGGGGAAATACCACTCTCCGTTTTCGTCGCTTATTTTGAGACCTCTTTTTCCGTACATTGTCACAAAAAACTCTGCCCAAATAAGGGCAATTTCCTCTATAAAACGGTTGAAGCGGTTTTTGAGGAGAACAAGGGGTTCGGTAGCCGCTGCACGCAGGGCGATGATTGCGGATGTATTGTCGGTTGACATGTCACCCAGAGCAGCCATTGTAGCACCGCTTTGGGAGAGGGTATTTACAATAAGTTGAGATACCGATTGATTAAAGCCGGAAGAAAAATCAGGCGGATTTATGTATTTTACCGCAGATGAAATTTCCTCCGCATTACCCCAAACACGGATTATTTGTCCGGGGTCGTTGGTAATGTCCTCGGGGACGAGTTCTCCGTTTACTACCATAAGGGGCATACCGCTTGACACCGCCGACCAAACCGATGCCGTAATCATACGGTTTATTGCAATCTGATTGGGTATTAAGTAGGTAATTTCGCTGTCGCCGTAAATATTGTTGTCACGGGGCTCCCAAACAAACCCCGCAAGGGGATACAGCCTGACCCCGATGTCCCACTCTTCACGGACCGTAAAGTCTCGGGTTACCTTAACCGCAAAAATGTGCATACTGCCGTCAGGAAGCCTCTTTTTATAAAGACGGGTCAAAAGAAGAATCTTTTCTGCCGACTCCTCAGGAGTTGGCTCAGGCAGAGAGGTCTGTCCGAAGAGCCTTGCCTCATAAAGAAGGTCGGCAAGAGGCTTTTTCTCGGCAAGAATAATAAAGGGTTGAGATTGAAGACGGGTGCAGGTGGGGTCGCCGAAATATACGTTTTCGGCTCGGACAACCTCCGAAACAATGTCTCCGAGTATTGGTTTTCCACCGATTTTGTCTGCATAAAGCCCCGTTCTTACCGACGGGTCAAAATAGGTGTAGATATATCCGCTTCCCGAAATATATGCGTTTTTAAGGGCAGAGTCCAAAAGTGCGGGCAGTCCCACCCTTTTGGAGACGGTGTCTCGGTAGGAGTTAAGTGCCGAGGTCATAAGGGCAATTTCATTCTTGCTTTGTATCGGAGCATAGAGAGAATCTCCCCGCTTTGAAAGAGCCTTTCTTTCTTCCTTGACGGCACGGTCGGTATCCTTGGTGTGGGGGACACCCTCTGC
The DNA here is from genome assembly GCA_045577905.1 of Acutalibacteraceae bacterium. Taxonomy (GTDB): domain Bacteria; phylum Bacillota; class Clostridia; order Oscillospirales; family Acutalibacteraceae; genus SFWF01. The sequence continues at coordinate 30,693 of JAZNJE010000123.1, forward strand.
GGTGTAGCAAACCTTAATCTTCGATGAGACAAGTTGACTCATTTTGAAGTCGCCTATTCTCTTAATAACATTGTGTCTGACCAAAGGGCGGTCGGAAGGAGAGGAAACACCGCTCCACTGGTCGCCCGCAAAAAAGCGTTCGTTAAATTTTATCTGCTCATAAAGTCCTCTGTTTCCTACCGAGGACTTAAATTGCCGAATACGGTTATATTCTTCAAAGATTTTTTCGCGGCTTATCTGCATAAAATCATCCTTTCTTAAAAAAGGGACGGAGGTTGCCCTCCGTCCCAAAGTGATTACGCTACCGTAACAGTTGCAACCTCGGAATTAACCGAGTTGGTACCGTCGGCGGTAACCTTACAGAAGAAGTAATATTCTCCTGCGGGAAGGTCGTCAGGAATGTTCATAGATGCGGCAGTTTCTCCTATAAGACGGGCAGCGCCCCTACCGTTTTTGATGTCAGCCTGATACCATTGGTATGCAAGTTCAACACCTGCTTCGGAGGTTGCGGCAACCGAGAGAGACTCGTTTATTGCACCCTCGGTTACGGTAATGTCGGAGGGAGAAGACGTAATGGTAAGGGGAGAAGAGAAGAAGCCCCAAACCGTATCGGTTGCCGAAGCCTTTACAAATACGTCGTAGTAAATACGGTAATCGAACTTGTAGGCATCGGCGCCGGTGTTCTGTTCAGGTGTGAAAACCCTGAGTTTTTCGGTTTTCTTTACAAGATGAGCAGCGGTTTTGGGAAGAAGGAGCATATAAATTCCGCGGGCGCCGTCGGCAGGAACAAATCCGCCGACCGCATCGTTCTTGAAGTTATAGGCGGTCTTCATTCTCTCGCTTACAACGGGAATAATGGCAACACCGTTAATCGACTTAACTTTGAGGTTGATTTCGCCCTGCTTAAAGTCAGAAACGGTAACAAAGCGTGTAATCTCGGCAGAGGACATAAGTGCGGCATAAGCAACAGAGTCCATAAAGCAAACGAGGTCACGGTCATAGCCTGCAACCGACTGAACCTGATTTACAAGGGTAGAAAAAGCCTCGAAAGGTCTTTCAAGGTCGCCTGCAATTGCGTTGCCCTTTGAAAGAGCAAGGTTGCCGAGTTTTGATATAACATAGGCATCACATTCGGGAACAACCTTTGTTTTAACATATTCGCCGAGCACCTTTCCTGCGAGATTTGCAATGCCGGTCTCGTCCATATCTTCACGGTCGATGGTAAGCGAACGGGCACGGTCCATTGTCATTGTGTAGGAACTTCCTTTTACCGAAACTGAGCCGCTTGCAAAACCGTTAGCACGGTCATAATCGGCTAGTCCGTCAAAGTCAACGTCGGGAATGATAACGGTTTTTGCACCGACAAAACGGGTGCGAAGAATGTTGTCGGCAAGGAATGCGGTGGCACTCTTTGCCTCGAAAACACGGTCAAGTGCGCCGGAATAGTTTTCGGCGGCAGCAATAGAATTGATAGACATAAATTTTTTCTCCTTAAATAGTTTTTTCAGTTACCCCAAACGCCCTTTAAAAATTCTGCGGCGGTGGGGTCCTGTCGGTCATCTGCCGACAGAGAGCCGGTGGTAGAGGCGGCGGTAAAACATTGATTCTCGGTTTCTTCTGCCGCCGCCTTTGCCTTTTTATACTCGTAGAGCAGGTACTCAAAAACCAGTCCTGTACCATTATTTTTTGCGGCTGTTTTTACCTCCTCGGGGAGCATATCGGGTGAGGAAATTTCGGGGAAATGAATACGTAATTGACCAAAATTATCGGGGCTTTCAGCCTGCGCGCGCAATTTTTCGTAGTCCTCATAAATCTGGTCAAACTTCATTCCCTTTTGTGCCAGACTGACGGCAGTTTCTCGGTCAAGGTCCAAAATTTCTTTGTTAAACTTGATTTTCATAAAACTGTCGCAGGGGGAAGGGAGGTCGGGTGTGGTTGCCTCGTCCTTCTCATTTAAAATCTCCTCCTCGGTCTGTGGTTGGACCGAATCATCTTTTAATTTTTCTTCCATTTAGAAATTTCCTCCGTTAATTCAAAAATTTTTTCGCTTCCGTCAAAGGACAGGAAGTCATAAAGGCCGACTGCTTCGCCCTTCCTTCGGGTGGCAGGGGGCTTTTTTGTCCTTCTTTTTCCTAAATTCCAACCGATAATAAGAAAGACAAGTGCAACAAGTGCGGTCATACACTCCACCCCCCTTTGTTTCCGTAAAGCCTCCTCGACGGCTCTCCGCCGTTTTTAACATCGTAAAAGGCATAGCGGAGAGCATCCATAAGGTGGTTGTCGGAGTCCATCGGGGTGTTGGGAAGACTCTTGTTCCAACGGTATGAGGAAAGTTCTTCCAGAGTGTTCTTGCATTTTGGGTCAACAATAATTCGGTATTCGCTTATGTTCATAATTCCGTTTATAATACTGTCTTTGCCCTTGACCGACGGCATAAGACGGGTCAGACCGAGCCGTCTTAAATCCTCGTTCGTTTTGGGCTCGGCAGAGTCGGCACGTATCCGTTCCTTGCCGTAGCCCTTTTGGATAATCAGTCGGGCAATGTCGGAATTGAGCATCTTTTTCTGACAAAACTCATCAAAAATATAAATGATTTTTTCCTCACGGTTGACCTTGATTGCAATAAAGGCGGTCGGGTCGGTGGTGTAGCCGTAATCGAGGCCGAAAAATGCCTGCCAGTTTCCCTTGGCGGTGTCGGGAACACCCGTAATCCAGTTTTCATAAACCAGACCTTCGGCAATTCCCCATTCGCCAAGCCCCGCAACAGCATATCGACGGGGATGCTCGGTTTTGAGCCGTTCAAAAACCGCACGGTCGGTTTGGTCCAAAAATTCGTTTACCAGATAGTTGGTCGAAAAAACCGTACAGTCGGGGGAAGGATTGTCAAAGAAACGGGCTTTCAGCCAATGCTTTTCGCTCCAAGGGTTAAAGGTCAAGGTTGTCTGCTTGAAAAGGGGAGGGGGAAGACTTCCCCTCGGCACCGATAAATCAAGTTTTTCAAAGTCGGAAAGTTCGGCGATTTCATAGGCTTCTTCAACCCAAACAAAATTGAGAAAACCTTTCTCGACGGTGGTTGATGCCAACTTCAAAACGTCGTCAAACCCTCTGAAAAGTATTTTTTGACCGGTGGGAATATAGGTCATTTCAAGCGGAGCAACACAGTTTTTAAAAAGGTGAGAAACCCCGAGTTTTTCCTGCGCCCATTTAAGTTGGGCAAAGGTCGAGTCTCGGTGGGTGTTCATAACGGCTCGGACTACAAGAATATTGCTTTGGGGATACCGTATGAGGCGGTAAATAAGATTGAGCGCAGTTGTCGCAGATTTTTTGGAGCCCTTTCCGCCCTTTAAAACCCTGTAACGGGTCTTACAGTTCCAAAACTCATCGTATCCGTCTCCGACCTTCTCTTTAAGACTTACCGATGTCATCGACAAGGGTAACACCTCCCGAAACCTCTCCGAGTCCGATAATTCCGAGCAGTTCCTTTATTGCGGAAAGTTCTCCTCCCGCCGCCTTTTTATAGAGTGCGGCGGCAATTACCGTCATACGGGTCGGCTTTTTCACCTTAATTTCCATCTCCGAGAGCCGTTCATCTTCTTCTGCTGTCGCAGGCAGACGTAACAGACGGAGCAGTTCATCGGATAACTGTTTTTTGCTTTTCAATTCGGCTCACCTCCTGACCGCAGGCAAATTCTACAACAAAACAGTAGGACATAAACGGACAAAAAAGCCTAAAAAGCGGACACGGGAGGACATACTTTCCCAAAAAAGTAAAACTCCGCCGATTTCCTCGACGGAGTTTAAAAAACATATTAACTAATTTCGGTCATGGGGTTTAAAAATCAGCGAGGCAAAATATCCCGAAACAATTGCCGTCGCAATACCTGCCGCCGTTGCCGTAAGTCCTCCTGTAAAAATTCCGATAAATCCGTATTGACCAACCGCTTTTCTTATCCCTTCGGCAAGGGAATGGCCGAATCCGGTAAGGGGAACTGTGGCGCCCGCTCCCGCAAATTCTGCTAAGGGACCGTAAACGCCGACGGCAGAAAGTATTACCCCCGACACCACAAATCCGACAAGAATACGTGCAGGAGTAAGTTTGGTAAAATCAATCAGAATTTGACCGACAAGACAAAAACTGCCCCCCACAAGAAAAGCCTTTAAACAGTTTATAAAAATATCCATCTGTAATCACCCGAAGATATTTTTCACACAATGCGGATTTTTATACACCCGTTTTCGCAATAAGGGAAGAAAAGGGATGGATTTTTAAATCTTTTGACTTGACTTTTTATCTTCAAATTGTATAATGGATAAGGACGGCAAGAAGAAAGAGAATGTTAAAAAAGTAAATTTTTAAACCGTTTTTAATTGGCATTTTTCATAGTTGTTAGGGGTGCCCAATATGGATATAAAAGCGAAAAAGATGGTTTTTTTGGGAGACAGCATAACCGAAGGATCGGGCGTGCAGGATAAAAACAATCTTTATTGGAAACGCTTTGAGAAAGCCTACGGTGCAGAGGTCTATGGCTACGGTATAGGCGGAACCCGTATTGCCCGTCAGCACACACCTAGTATAAACGAGAGGTCAGACCTGTATTTCGGACTCCGTGTTGAAGGCATGGAGGAGGGCGCAGATATAGTTGTCGTTTTCGGAGGAACCAATGACTTCGGTCACGGCGATGCCGCAATGGGAAAAATGTCCGATCGCACCGACGACACCTTTTACGGAGCCCTTCACAATCTTTACACCTCTCTTATTAACAAATACCCCACCGCATTGATAGTAGTTATGACACCCTGCCACTGTGTGGGAGACCATCTCTATTACGAGGGAAACATCAGAAGAGTGGGAATTTTAAAGGACTATGTTAATGCAATTAAAGAGGTTGCGCAATATCACAGCCTCCCTGTTTTGGACCTTTATTCGGTGCTTGGAATAAACCCTTCAAACGAAAAACTCAGGGAACTCTATATGCCCGACGGACTTCATCCGAACGATGCCGCGCATGAAAGAATTTTTGACCGTCTGCGTCACTTTATAGAGACACTTTAAAAATCCAAGATGCGGCAGGGTGTGATTCCCTGCCACATAAACAACTTAATATTTGCAGGGGTGCTGAAATTGGCATACAGGCTGGCCTCAGACACCAGTGGAGTCATCCGTGCGGGTTCAAGTCCCGTCCCCTGCACCAAAAAAGAAGTAACTTTTGTTTAATAAAAGTTACTTCTTTTTTTATCCAAGCCGCAGGCTTGGTATATCATCACGCTTTAACGTGTATATCATCGCCGTAGGCGTATATCATCACCGAAGGTGCATCTTCCTGCGGCTTGATGAGATACAACACTTCGTGTTGGTGATATACAATGCTTCGCATTGATGATATGCAACGGCAAGCCGTTGATTTGTTTGCCGGAGTATGATATAATACACTTGAAAGGAGTGTATATATGTCGAAAAACTATTTACTAACATATTCTGAGCAACTTGCAACAGAGATCGAATTGCTTTGTCAAAATATAAAAGCCTCTTCCAACACTCTTTTCCAAATCCGTAAGAGTTCAAGCAGTGCATATGCAAATATTCGTGAGGCTAATTACGGACAAAGCAAAGCGGATATGCTTTCAAAATTTGAAATTGCACTCAAGGAATGCAGTGAAACAGAGGGTTGGTTGCAGTTGTTATATAATACAAAGGGCATCAATGAAACGACCTACAAAAGCCACAGAAATCTTTGCGGTCGCATCAGGCGACTGTTGATCGCCTCTTGTAAAACATTAAAGGAGAATGTAAAATGAAGAACAGACCGATCGTCACAGGTATCATAGCTGTTGCTTCTCCAATACCGCTGGTAATTTTTTCTGTAATATGGAGTTGGGTGTGGTTTTTCGGTATAGGTATGGGATTGCTAAACTACGACACTGTTCCTCAATGGATACTTATAGTTTCGCTGCTACCCTTGCTTATTAGTCCGATTTTTGGTTTGTTGGGCACAATTCATGGTATAGTAAAAATCAAAACGAGGAAAGCGTGGTTGGGAATTTTTTTGTCTGTAATAGGATTGTTTGAAAATTTCATCCTGATTTACGGAATGCATTATCTTGGTAGCAGATTTTAATTGCGCACCTATTTGCTTTTCTTTGCCTCATTTACGCACCGTTATACCGCTCTTTTGCAAAGCATTCAAACCCGAACCTTTTACCAATCGGTGAAACGTTCGGGTTTGTTGTTTTCTTAAAAGATGTTAAATAAGCCTTTGTTTGTCGCAGTACGGAGTTAGTCGCTCTGTCGCTGATTATTTGTGCAGAATGAACGATACAGAGCAATAAATTTGATTTAAGTTTTACATACGAAGCATGACAGATAAGTTGACAGATGTAAACCTTTGTGCTATAATGTTAGGCAAGTTTTGAATGTTCGGAGATGCGGTTATTAAGATATGAAAAATCAAATCGAACGGTTAAAAAGGGCGAAGAATGCGGTCATTCTCGCTCATTATTACGCCCCTGCCGAGGTGCAGGAAATTGCAGATTACGTCGGCGATTCATTTTATCTTGCCAAGATAGCAAAGCAAAGTGATGCCGATATAATCGTATTCTGCGGTGTGCAGTTTATGGGCGAGAGCGCAAAGATTCTCAATCCCGATAAGAAGGTTCTGATGCCCGATCTGACTGCCGACTGTCCTATGGCACATATGGTTGCAGACGGTATTATCGAGGAAATGCGCCAAAGATATGACGATCTTGCAGTTGTCTGCTATATCAATTCTACGGCCGAACTGAAATGCAAGAGCGACGTATGCGTTACCTCTTCCAACGCGGTTAAGATTGTAAGGTCTCTTCCAAACAAGAATATCTTCTTTATCCCCGACCATAACCTTGGAAGTTTTGTAGCAGAGCAGGTGCCGGAGAAGAATGTTATTCTTAACGACGGATGCTGTCCAATCCACGCCAAGATTACGGCGGCACAGGTTTACGACCAACAAAAAAAGCATCCCGATGCCGAGGTATTGACACATCCGGAGTGCGATGCATCGGTGGTCGAGATTTCCGATTACATAGGGAGTACGGCAGATATTATCGCCTATGCAAAAAAGAGCAAGGCAAAGGAGTTTATCGTCTGTACCGAGGACGGTGTAGATTATAAACTAATTACCGCGAATCCCGAAAAGCGTTTCTATTATCCAAACCCGCATCCTTGCTGTGCGGATATGAAACTCAATACACTCGGGACCGTTTTGTCGGTTCTCGAAAAAGAAGACAAAGAAGTTATAGTTGACAATTGCATTCGACAAAGTGCACTTGCGCCTCTTGAAAGAATGTTGGAACTTGCGAGATAATTATGATTACGGATGTTTTAATTGTAGGATGCGGCGTGGCAGGGCTTTACTGCGCGTTAAACCTACCGGAAGATAAAAAGGTAACGGTCGTTACCAAGAAAGAAGCCCCAAAAAGCGATTCTTTTCTTGCCCAGGGCGGAATCTGCGTTCTTCGTGATGAAACCGATTATGATGCTTTTTATGAGGACACGATGAAGGCAGGACACTATGAAAACAATCCCGATTCTGTTGACATTATGATCCGTTCCTCTAAGGAGGTAATTTCTGATCTTGTCTCCTACGGGGTAAGATTTGAAAAAAACGGAGAGGAATTTATCTATACCTGTGAGGGGGCTCATTCCAGACCAAGAATCCTCTTCCACCAGGATGAGACCGGTAAGGAGATTACCTCCCGTTTGCTGCTAAGCGCAAGGAGCAGAAAGAACATCACGCTGATCGAAAACTTTACGATGGTAGATCTGATTTGCAGTGATAATATCTGTAACGGCATTGTCGGTTATGATGCAAAAGGAAACTATATGGGCATCAGCGCCGATTATACGGTGCTTGCCACGGGCGGAATCGGAGGTCTTTTTAAGCACTCAACCAACTACCGCCATTTGACAGGCGATGCTTTGGCTCTGGCACTTAAATACGACATCAAACTACAACATATTGATTACATTCAGATCCATCCCACCACGCTTTACACCAAAAAGAACGGAAGAGAGTTTTTGATATCTGAATCGGTACGCGGGGAAGGAGCCGTTCTGCTTAACTCAAAAGGGGAACGTTTTGTAAATGAACTGTTGCCCCGTGACGTTGTAGCCAACGCCATCTTCAATGAGATGAAAAAAGAGGGTAGCGAGCACGTTTGGCTTTCGATGGCGCCGATTCCCGAAAAGGAAATTCGCACCCACTTTCCACACATTTATGAACACTGTCTTGATGAAGGCTATGACGCAACCAAGGAGCCGATTCCCGTCGTCCCGTCACAGCATTACTTTATGGGCGGTATTGACGTTGACTGTTACAGTAAGACCTCTATGGACCGTCTGTATGCGGTTGGAGAGACTGCCTGCAACGGTGTCCACGGCCGCAACCGTCTGGCAAGCAACTCGCTGCTTGAAAGCCTTGTGTTTGCCAAAAGAGCGGCAAATCATATAATAAGCAATTATTCCGCATTGGCACAGCTCGAAGAAATAACCGTTGATGCTTCTGAGTATGAGGGCTATGCTGAAAAATACAAGGAAATAGTCTTAGAAGCCATAGAAAAGGAGAGACACAGCCATGAATAACATTTCGATGAAATTGAATGCAGACAAGCTGATTCTTCTTGCCTTGCAGGAGGATATCACAAGCGAAGATATTACCACAAACTCGGTTATGAGAGAATCTAAACTCGGAGAAGTGGAACTTATTTGCAAGGAAGACGGCGTTATTGCCGGTCTTGACGTATTTAAAAGAGTATTTGAACTTCTTGACGAGAAAACCGAAGTCATATTCAATTGTGCCGACGGCGATGAGGTTAAGAAAGGTCAGAAGTTAGGTCTTGTCCGCGGCGATATCCGCGTGCTTCTTTCCGGCGAAAGAACTGCATTGAACTACCTGCAACGAATGAGCGGAATTGCGACCTATACCCGAAAAATCGCGGATTTGCTCAAAGGCAGCAAGACCAAACTTCTCGATACGCGCAAGACCACTCCCGGTATGAGAATATTTGAAAAGTATGCCGTTAAGGTAGGCGGAGGATATAATCACCGTTACAACCTCAGCGACGGCATTCTCTTAAAGGATAACCACATTGGTGCTGCGGGCGGTGTTAAGGAGGCCGTTATGATGGCAAAGGAATACGCGCCCTTTGTTCGCAAGGTTGAGGTTGAGGTTGAGAGCCTGGATATGCTGAGGGAAGCGTTGGAAGCCGGTGCCGATATTATTATGCTTGACAACATGAGTGTCGAGGATATGAAGGAAGCGGTAAGACTTACCGCGGGAAGAGCCGAGACCGAGTGCAGCGGAAATGTAACCAAAGAGAACATAGCAAGACTTGTGGATATCGGGGTTGATTATATTTCCAGCGGTGCGCTTACACATTCTTCTCCCATTTTAGATCTTTCTCTTAAAAATCTGCACGCTATCTAATTTGAAGGGGTGAATATATGAAGGCGCGTGAGAGAAGAACCGCAATAGCAAATTTCCTTTTATCCGAGGACAGGGCTGTATCCGGCGGCGAACTTTCCGAGAAGTTCGGTGTTTCAAGACAAATCATTGTCCAGGATATTGCCGTCTTAAAGGGGTCCGGCTACGATATTCTTTCAACCCATAACGGCTATATTATTCAAAAATCCCCGCTAAAAGAGCGTGTGTTCAAACTATATCATACAACGGAGCAAACCGAGGACGAACTATCTTTGATTGTTAATCTTGGCGGTACGGTTGTGGATGTTTTTGTGTGGCATAAGGTGTACGGCAAGATGGTAGCCCCGCTGAATATCTTTTCAACCCTTCATATAAAGCAGTTTATCGAAGGTGTCAGAACGGGCAAGTCCTCAGAACTTATGAATATTACGGGGGGATATCACTATCATACCGTTCGTGCCGAATCGGACGAAAGACTCGACAAAATCGCCAAAGAACTTGACGAGAGAGGTTATATTGCTCAGGGCGAATGAAACGGAGATAACCGATGGATAAAGATAGATTTGAAAAGCAACTGGCTTTTATCTTGGAGGCCGATAAAGAAAAGAACATTCTTCGCCAAACACATCTGAGTAATCATGGACGAAGAGAAAATGATGCCGAACACGCTTGGCATATGGCGATGATGATATATCTTCTAAAAGAATACTCCAACCAAGAATTCGACCTTGCCAAGGCAATGATGATGGCTCTTATACACGATATTGTTGAGATAGATGCAGGAGACACCTACGCTTATGATGCTGTTGGACTGCAATCGCAAAGAGAACGTGAGGAACTTGCGGCAAAGCGTATATTTGGTTTACTTCCCGACGATCAGCGAAATGAACTTCAAGCGCTGTTTTATGAGTTTGAAGACGGCCAATCTGCAGAGGCGAGATTTGCAAAGGCGATGGATAATTTTCAACCCGTTTTGCTGAACGACTCCAACGGCGGTGCGGATTGGCGTACACATAAAGTAACAAAGTCTAAAATAGTTGGAAGACAGCAGACATCAAGATATGGTTCGGAGGACATATGGAAATATACCGAAGAACTTATCGATGCCAATGTTAAAAAGGAAAATATCATAGACGAATAATGTTTTATATAGTTTATCACGAAAATGAAGAGGTGCCTTGGCGGCACCTCTTTTCTCATATTCGCAACACAGGGGAAGGTTCTGTGTGTTAGGTTTGTTTCGGACGCTTTTCAACACGACCTTTGCTGATTTTGAACAAGAAAAGCAAAGTGGCTATTTTTCTTGCTCTTGTGCATTTTTGTCAAGGCGGCGGTTACGAACATATAAAAGCAGATCGCAGCCAACCATAATGAGGTTGAGTACATAGAAGAAAAGAACATACCAACTTTCTCCGATTTTTTCCATATATCCTTGGTTTAAGAGTTTGCCTGAGATACCGGCAATATATCCAAAGAAGATAAGCAACAAAAAAGCCAAACTTTTGCCCTTTGCCGTTCTTGCTTTATATGATTTAATAACATTGAGCGGCCAAGATGCACCAAATGACACAATCATAACAACCTCTAAAATTTCATACATAAGAGCACTCCCTTTCTGTAATAGTGTATCAAAGAATGTAGTAAATGTAAATAGAAAAAAGGCTATTTATTGATTAACATACGGCTTGTGCTTGCACTTTTGGTACAAGTATAATATAATAAATATATATATCTATAAAAGGGGAGGAAAATATGTTTTCGGTAAACCATCCAACCTTGTTTGTAATCGTCGGAATTATCATTGCTGCGGTGCTCGGACAGTCGGTATTTTTCCTTGTTCGCGCCATTAAACGTGCCGGTCAACTCGGAATAAGCCGTGAAAAAATCAGAAAGACGGTGGGCTCTTCTGCCGTTTTCACAATAGCACCGGCTATTGCGGTGCTTGTGGGAGTAGTGGCGCTTTCAAAGACTCTCGGCGTGGCTCTGCCGTGGCTTCGGCTTTCGGTTATAGGCTCGCTGACCTACGAAACGGTTGCGGCAGGCAATGCGATTGAGGCTCTTGACCTTTCAACCGCAGATACCATAACCGACCCGACCGCCTTTGTTACGGTGCTGTGGGTTATGACCCTCGGAATCGCAATAGGACTTATCTTGGCCCCCATTATTACCAAGAAGGTGCAAAGCGGTGTTGCCAAAATCGGTATGAAGGACAAAAAATGGGGAGAAATCTTCAACAATGCAATGTTCCTCGGTATGATTTCGGCATTTTTGGGCTACGTTTTCTGTGACGTTACATATGCCTTTAACGGTTTTTATCAAGGGCTCACACCCGTTTGCGTAATGCTCGTTTCGGCGGTTGTTATGGCGGTGCTCGGGCTTCTTGCAACAAAATTAAAAATTCGTTGGCTCACCGACTATGCCTTGCCTATCAGTCTTATAGCGGGCATGGCATCGGCGATTTTATTCTCAAATATCTTTGACGGGTTTGAGGTTACCAAAGAAATGTTAGAGGGGGTAAAATAAGATGAAAAAGCAAATGTCTTATATGGACTCGGTTCATTATTACGGCAAACGCTGGGGCATAGCCGTTATGCTTATCATTTTTGCATTCCCCGTTGCGGTATCCTTGATTTTCCAGTGCATCCCCGATTGGAGGGCGTTGGGACAAGGCCTTTTTGCGACCCTTCCTATGTATTGGGCGGTCGGTCTTGTTGAGATATTTACATATGTTCCGATGCTCGGAGCAGGAGGCACATATCTTTCCTTTGTAACGGGCAACATTTCAAACATAAAACTTCCCTGTGCCATAGACGCTATGGAAAGGGCAAACGTCAAGGCATCGAGCGAGGAGGGAGAGGTAATTTCAACAATCTCCATTGCAGTTTCCTCCATTGTTACCACCGTCATTATTATTTTGGGAGTAATTCTTATAATTCCTTTAACACCGCTGCTTGAATCTTCTGTTTTAGAGCCTGCATTCGGTATGATTTTACCCGCGCTTTTCGGCGGACTTGCGGTGGTCTTTATCTCAAAGAATGTAAAACTTTCCATTCTCCCCATAATCTTAATGCTGGCACTCTTCATTTCGGTACCGGCACTTAACGCAGGCACGGTAGGAATTATGGTTCCTGTCGGCGTTGTATTTACGGTTGCCGTTGCAAGAGTTATGTATAAAAAAGGAATGTTATAATATGTTCGTACTTTACATGGTTTTAGGGGTTATAGCCTTATTTTTAACCGTTTTGGTTATAAGAGCCTTAATGTTCACTCCCAAAAAGGGCGTTTCGGCAGACCTGACTGAGGTTAGTTTCGATAAGGAATTGGTAATAAACCGTTTGGTGGAACTCATCCGTTATAAGACGGTTTCATACCGTGACCCCGTTTTGGAGGACGATGCTGAGTTTAAAAAACTTATAAACAGTCTTCCCCGCCTTTATCCCAACGTTTTTAAGGAATGTGAATATAAGGAATTTCCCGACAGAGGAATTCTTTTCCGTTGGAAGGGCAAAAATGAAGGAGAGCCCTCCGTTTTGATGGCACATTACGATGTAGTTCCCGTAAACGAAGAAGATTGGGAGAAACCAGCCTTTGAGGGGATCATCGAGGACGGAGTTCTCTGGGGAAGAGGCTCCCTTGACACAAAGGGCACCTTTAACGGCGTGCTTTCGGCGGCCGACCACCTTATAGGAGAGGGATTTACCCCCCAAAATGATATTTATTTTGCCTTTTCGGGCGGCGAGGAGATCAACGGCAAGGGTGCGGTAAATATCGTCGATTACTTTGAGGAAAATGGCATAACCCCCTCTTTGGTTGTTGACGAGGGCGGCGCCGTGGTAGAAAATGTTTTCCCCGGCGTAAAGGCGCCTTGCGGACTTATCGGAATTGCCGAAAAGGGTATGATGGACGTGAGATATACCGCCAAATCTGCGGGCGGACACGCATCGGCTCCCAAGCCAAATTCTCCGATTGCCCGTCTGTCAAGGGCATGTTTAAGGCTCGAAAAAAAGCCTTTTAAATCACATATTACCAAGCCGGTTGCGGAACTTTTTGATACACTCGGCAGGCATTCCACCTTTGTTTTTAAAATAGTCTTTGCAAGTTTTCCGCTTTTCAAGGGACTGCTTGATGAATTTATGTGCAAAAAATCGGGCGGGGAGATAAATGCCCTGCTTCGCACAACAGTTGCCTTTACTCAAACCGAGGGCAGCCGTGCAACAAATGTTATACCGCCAAAGGCGAGCATGGTTTCAAATATTCGACTCAACCCCGAGGACAATATAGAATCGGCCCTTTCCTATCTTAAAAAGACGGTCGGTGACGGGGTCGAAATAGAGTTGATTCACGGAATGAACCCCTCACGCATATCCCGTACCGATTGTGAAGGCTACAACAAGGTGGCGTCGGCGGTTGCATCGACCTGGCGGGGCTGTATAGTATCTCCGTATCTTATGGTGCAATGCTCCGACTCCCGTCATTGGGGAAGAATCAGCGACCGAGTTTACAGATTTTCAGCCATGGACCTAACCTCCGAAGAGAGGGCAACCATTCACGGCAACAACGAGAAAATCCGTCTCGATTGTGCGGCTCGCGCGGTTGAGTTTTATATCCGTTTAATGAGGAATTGCTAATGAAAATTTTAATTGCAAGTGATATACACGGTTCGGAATATTGGTGCAGAAAAATGCTTGCGGCATATAAATCTGAAAAGGCCGACAAACTTCTCCTTCTCGGCGACATTTTGTACCACGGACCGAGAAACGACCTGCCCGAAGGCTACAATCCCAAGGAGGTTATCAACCTTTTAAATGAAATCAGGGATGAAATATTGGCGGTTCGGGGAAACTGTGATACCGAGGTTGACCAGATGGTCTTAAAATTTCCGATTCTGGCAGACTACGCTTATATTTGCGAGGGTGATACCCGAATTTTCGCAACCCACGGACATAAGTTTAACGAGGAAAATCTTCCGCCCCTTAAAAAGGGAGATATTCTGCTTAACGGCCACACCCATGTTCAGGTAAAAAGGGAACACCAAGAATACACCTATATAAATCCCGGCTCGGTTTCAATTCCCAAGGAAAACACCGGCCACGGATATGCGATTTTCGAGAATGGAGAGGTAGTGTTAAAATGCCTTTAACACAAAACCCGGTCCATATCTTTGAACCTAATCCGCTTGCCTGCGGTCAGGCGGTGTTGGCGATGCTTACCGACACCGATGTTGGCGAGATAATCGAACTTGTCGGCACCGATAGGGAAACAACCCTTTCGGATATGATAAATACCCTTAAAACTTTGGGCATAGAAATGATAAAAACAAGGGGAGAGGCATCCAAAAAGAGCGACCTTCCGCAAATTGCCGTTTTAAGCCTTGAAACACCTAAATGTTGGCATTGGTCGCTTTATTTCAGGGGTCGGTTTTATGACCCCGAGTATGGCGTGCTTGACGATTTTCCGCCCTCAAACAGAAGATATTACTTTGAGATTAAAAGGAGTGTTTTATGAAAAATGAAACCCTGCAAAGAAGGATAAATGTGGCGGGATATTTTGCCGTCACCCTCTTTCTTTTAAAACTCATAAACCTTTTTCTTGATTTTTCGGTACTTAAAGAAGGCCCCTATATTGCAGAAAGAGTACTTGAAGTTTTGGCACCTGTTTTTGTAGCAATATTTTGTCTTTTAAACCGAAAGAACCAAAAAATCAGGTGGTGGCCGATAACGGTCGGCTTTTCTGCCCTTTGCCTTTCGGGCCTTATAGGGTACAGTTCGGCAGTAATGTCCATTTCGGTGGGGTCAAACGGTTTTGTTCTGTCGCTTTTTCTAGCAACCACACTTTTTAACATAGCGGGCATATTGGTTGTGGCAGGAAGTCTTTTCGATTTTGAGTATAAAGTGCTCTTCGCCGCAGGCACCGCACTTTCGGCACTCTCGGTTGCGGCAAGCCTGGTTATAACAACCCTTTATTTGGCATTTCTTGGTGCATTTGCCGAGCAGGGACTTAGCGGAATTAACCTTCCCAAAACGCTTGAACAAATTATAGAAGTTTTATTCTATATTTCGTTATTCATTCTAAATTCAAAGGAAAAAAAGGAGCAGTAAAATGGACACTTTTTATGAACAAATAGTAAGTATGAAGAAAACGGGCAAAGATTACGCCATTATCGCAGGCTCATTTTTGTTGGCGCTTTTAATTTGCTATATAAATTTCTTATTTATATTTATCATACTCCCTCCCCTCGGCATAGTCGTTATGTTTGGAGTTATATGGGCACTGTATAAGGTATTTATGATTACCTTTGTTGAGTATGAGTATATCTTCACAAACGGCGACCTTGATATAGACAAAATTACTGCAAAATCTTCCCGTAAGAGGATGATAACAATCAAATGCGGCAAGGTTGAAAAGTTTGCAAAATACACGGCCGAGGTTACACCTCCCGCATCGGTTAAAAAGGTTTTCACCTTCTGCGATAAAAACGACGATAGGGCAAGGTATATCATTGTCCCCACTAAAAAACACGGAACGGTAATGGTGATTTTTGCCCCCGACGACCGCATTTGCGAAGTTGTCGAAAAATCCATACCAAGGATTGCACAATAATGAAAATAATTACCGCAAAAACAATGAAAGATGCCGAAGAAGCGGCGGTGCAAAGAGGGCTCGGATACGATGTCCTTATGGAAAATGCAGGTGCCGCAGTCGGTGCTTTTATAAAGGAGACACTTCCTCTTAAAGGAAAAACCGCCGCGGTCATTTGCGGTGCGGGAAACAACGGAGGGGACGGATTTGTTATTGCCCGAAAACTTTTTGAGCAGGGTGCCGCCGTCTCGGTAATTCTTGCAAACGGTTTGCCCAGAACCGAGCAGGCGGGCATTATGTACCGCCGACTGCCGACGGGGGTTACCGTCTATGATGCCGAAAAGTTTTCCTCTGCCTGCCTTCGTATAATTTCGGCGGCAGACATAACGGTAGATGCTATAATCGGTTCAGGGCTTAATGCACCTCTTCAAGGATTTGCCGCCCAAGCGGTCAATGCCGCAAACCAAAGCCAAAAGGCAGTTCGTTTTGCGGTAGATGTTCCGTCGGGACTATTGGCCGACGGAGGTTTTTTTGAGCCCTGTTTTTCGGCACATTATACCGTTACCTTTGAGGCAGTCAAACTCTGCCACGTGCTATTTCCCGCAAATCGGTATTGTGGAGCCGTTAGGGTTGCCACTATCGGGATAGACACCGCAATATTTGACTCCCTGCCCATCGAAGCACAGACTATTGACTCGGTTTCGATTAAAAATAGGGAACGGAACACCCATAAAGGAAACTACGGAACCGCCCTTTCGGTTACCGGTTCCTACGGAATGGCGGGAGCCTCTGTTTTAGCATCAACCGCGGCACTTAGAATGGGCGTGGGAATAATGAAAACTGCGATTGTTCAGGAAAACTATGTTCCTGTTGCGGTTGCGGTGCCCGAATCGGTGCTTATTCCCTGCGAGAGTACGGCGGGAAGATACTCTGTAATGGCACTGCCCACCTTAAAGGAACATCTTAAAACTGCATCGGCTTTGCTTATCGGATGCGGACTCGGTGTAACAAAGGATACCGCCTATATAACAAAGGAACTATGCCTTTCATCGACGGTTCCTGTAATAGTTGATGCCGACGGCATAAATTCAATAGCCTCCGACATAGAATTTACAGAACAGATGAAGGCCCCCCTTATAATGACACCCCATCCGGGGGAAATGTCTCGGCTTATCAATATGAGCACTGCCGAAATAGAGGCGGACCGAATTGGAGTGGCACGCAGGTTTGCAACCCTTAAAGGTGTGTATCTGGTTTTAAAGGGCGCTTATACCGTCATAGCGGCACCCGACGGAGAGGTGTTTATAAACACCTCGGGCAATGCCGGAATGGCGACGGGCGGCACAGGGGATATGCTTGCAGGAATGATATTATCCCTTTTGGCGCAGGGCTATGAGGTAAAAGAGGCTCTGAAAATCGGGGTAAGACTCCACGCACTTTCGGGCGATACGGCAAAGGAAAAGGTCGGAGAGGTCTCACTTTTGCCCCGCGATATGCTTGAACAACTGCCTTCTCTGTTGAAAAACATTTAAGAAGGCGACATTTTGAAAAAAATAATCTCCCTTATCATCATTTTAATAACCCTTGCGGCATGTTCCGGCAAAGAGGGGGTAAAACCGCAACTTTGCGGAATATCTTTTACTGCCGATATAACCTATTATAATGAGAATTATAAGGGAGATTTTACGGTCTTGGATAACGGGGATATGACCGTTATAATTCGGGAGCCCGAAATTTTAGAGGGATATACCGTAACGGTAGCCAACGGCAAAATGACCGCCGAGTATTTGGGACTCACCTTTGTTCCGGGCACGGGGAATATGCCGTTTTCGGGAGTGCTTGACGAGGTTTATTCAAAACTAACCGAAATAAGGGGTTCATCCTTGTTGGCCAATCTTAAAAACGGCGAATATATACTCAAAGACGGCAAGGACCTGTCGGAATACACCCTCTATGTTTCGCCTACGGGACTGCCTCAAAGACTGCTGATTCCCGACGAAGCCTTTTCGGTGTATTTTTATAATGTGAGCATAATAAACAAGGGGTAATTAACAGATTGCCGTAGCAGGGGAATTTTATGAACAAGGAAAATTATATTAAAATAATGTCGTGGTGGCAAAGCCACAAAAAACTGCTTAAAGTAACAGCAATGGCCGAAAGGATTTTGGAAATTGTTACGGTGGTTGGCTATCTTGTGCTGCTTTTATATTCGGCGTATGTCAATGGTGGACTTCTGCTTCGTTCGGCAGTAACGAGCGTTATTGCCCTTTACGGATGCACCCTTTTGCGCTTTACGGTAAACGCACCGCGTCCATACCAAAAATATGATACCCTACCTGCCATTAACAAGTACACTAAGGGTCAGTCCTTTCCGAGCCGACACTTAACCTCGATTTCAGTTATTTCAATCAGCATGATGTATATGAATACATATGTAGGCATAATATTTATCTTATTTACATTTATGATGGGCGCCCTTCGGGTTCTGCTCGGAGTTCACTTTGTAAAGGATGTTGCGGTCGGTGCCGCAATCGGTTGGATTATCGGCATCACGGGAATCTACCTGATTCCGTTGCTGTTTTAAGAGACAGCCGTTAGTAAATATCCCCGAAAATTATGTGTCACTATAAGGTTTTAATTAACTTAAATTAAAGAACACAAGCTAAATAAAACACCTATGGCAGTTTGCGCCATAGGTGTTTTAATAGGCGGAAGATAGGCTTGGCTTCTTGTGTAAAAGAATTATGCCGACAAAGAACGATTGATTTTTATGTGCAAATGTGTTAGAATGATGATTGTGATTTTGTGGCGAAACAAAATTGTTTGGCTGACCTATTTCATTATAACAAAAATATTTCCGCTCGTGGCGCAGTTGGATAACGCAGCAGATTCCGATTCTGAAGAACGGGGGTTCGAATCCCTTCGAGCGGGCCAAAGAAAACGACAAGTTTCGATAGAACCTTGTCTTTTTCAGTTATATTCGCCTTGCGGCGAGTTAGGCACAATATCACTTAAAACTGTAGGGGTTCAAACACATAGGTTGACTTTTTGAAAGGTATCGAATCTACACACCCTTTCCAAATAAAAATGAGCCTACCGTAAGGTTTCGGCTTGTTTTTATTTTGTGATAACTATGAGGGATGAGAAGCAGGAGTAGTAGCGAATACTATAGTTTTATAAAAAAGATGTCCTTTTTTTTCGCGTTTTATGTCCACCTGTGTCCATATTTTTTACTTTATAATAATTCTTGCAAATCGATTTGCAATTTTTATTATAAAGGAGTATTATTAAAATGAGTTTTTTTAGCGAATTGTTTTCTGCCGGAGTGGGGGGTGAGAAAACACCTGCTGCACCGAAATGGAACAAATGGATACATCGTAATTTAAGTGATAATCATTGTCCAGAATGTCTGATGCTCGATAGTTGTTGGTTTCAAAGAGAGAAAACGCCCAAGTGGCCACACCATCCGTTTTGTCATTGTATCTTAGAAGATATCCCGTATAACGATGTATTAACCAAAACCACATCTGATAGCGCTTATAGTAAATTTGATATATACTTATTCAACACAGAAGGTAGATACTCTGACACTAAAAAGCATTTGTTTGAAAGTTGGGGATATACCGTTGAAGATGGTAAGTGGTTGCAAAGCGAAATTAATAAACAAGGGTTAGAAAAGTATATTTCGGGCAATTATGTATTAGGAAAATTGAATAAAGACGGGCAACGAATTAGTATTCGAATTGAAATTCCAAGAAAAGATAAAACTGAAAAAGTTTCTTTTATTACCGGTTGGATGGCATATCCAAACGGACATATACAGTTAACAACGCCTTATGGAGGTAAATAATATGAAAATGATGGATTGTGTAGAAGTAATTGTTGAAAAAGAAAAGTATGTTAAGGACGGAGTTCATAAAGGAATGCAGGGCTGGATTTGTTTGGAACAACGAACCGACGGATATTGGCTTGTGAATTTTCCGCAATACGGCGAAAAAGAGGATATTGCCGAAATCTCAATTAGCGAAGAAGATTTAAAACTTATTCCCAAAATGGATGCGAGAGTTAACGAACAAATAAAAGCTAAATTCGGCGATTAACATTATGTATATTTGAATCCCTTTCCAAAAACAAGACAGTCTTTGGACTGTCTTGTTTTTATCCAAGCCGAAGGCTTGGTATGTAATCTGCGATAGCGGAATGTAGTCATGTTTAAACGTGTATGTTATCAACGCAAGGCACATCTTCGGCTTGATTACGGCGCGATTTAAAAGATCTCGGCTTTGCCGACAAATGAATAAACCTGAAAAATTATGACCAAAATATTTTTGGGTGTTTTATATGAAGATTAAAGGTTTAATTTCAGGACTTCTGGCAGCGGTCATTGCTGCCGGCGCGTTTTTTTTGTCGGCACTTATTATGTTGCCATCTCTGAGTGTAGAGGAGCCGTCCTCTCCCACCCCTGCCGGAGATTCGGTTTCGGAAATCGACTACTATAATACCGAACCTGCGGTTATTCTCTGCCTTTTTGATGACGGCTCGGGACTTCTTTTAAATCTTGATTTTAGCGGGGCTTCGCTGAATGCCGTATTTTATTCAAATCACGCCGAGGAGCAGGCATACGCAGGACGGCTCGGCATAAATTATGAAATAAAAATGGGACGGGAATTTCTTTGCGTTTTTTGTGATAGAATCGGCGGCATTGAGATTGCCGAGGGAGGGGCAACGAGACGCTATCTTTCGGGCGGACTCCGCCAAAAATTAAAAGAGCACAACGGTTTTGAGGATAAAATACAAATCATAGAGGCTTTTTTAACCAAAATTGCAAAAATAGGTTTGACCTCGGACGATTTTAAGTTTATAATTAGGGAGAGCGAAAATAATCTTTCTTATCCTGTTTGCTACGACTGGATTCCCCATATTTCGCAACTTTTTGAGAACAGAGTTTTAAATTAGGGGAAAGCGATGGATTCGACACAGAGGAGGTGCGGCTTTCTGCGTTAAGCAGATACGCCCAAAGAAGAAAAGACTTCGCTCATTTATCTAATCGGAGTCTATAAATACCCGAACGGCAAAACTGTATAAATTATCTGCGGAGGATTTTTATGAGCAAAAAATTCGTTATCACAATCGCAAGGGGCTTTGGCTCAGGCGGAAAGGTTATAGCAAGAGAGTTGGCGAAGGAACTTGGCATACCTTGTCACGAACACGACATTTTAACCCTTGCGGCAGAAAAAAGTGGATACGACAGAGAGCAGTTTGCCAGGGCGGACGAAAAATTAGTTCATCACACGATTTTTGACACTATGAGCAGAAAATTTGTGCCGAATGATGTTTTGTTCCGTCATCAGGCAGAGACTATAAAGGAACTTGCCGATAAGGAGTCCTGCGTAATCGTAGGAAAATGTGCCGACTATGTTCTTCGCGGCCGTGAAAACGTGTTCAGTTTTTATATTGAAGCCACCCGTGACGTATGCCTGAAAAATGTTATGGCAAAAATGGAGGTCACCGAGGCAGAGGCAAATGCAATTATAACCGAGACCGACCAATACCGTGCTGACTACTATAAATATTACACCCACGGAAATTACTGGACCAACCCCGTAAATTATGACCTTACCTTAAACTCGGGCAAACTCGGTCAGGAAAAATGCGTTGCGGTAATTAAAAATTATGTTGAAATGATGCTTAAAGACTAACATAGCAGCCGACCCAAAAGGCTGATTTACACAAGTATAAAAAACCTCGATGAACTTCATCGAGGTTTTTCTTGTGTTTATCGGAATTTATTTTATAATGTCGCAGCCCATATACTTTCTGAGCGCTTCGGGTACCGTGACGGAACCGTCGGCATTCTGATAGTTTTCGAGAATTGCGGCAACCGTTCTGCCCACCGCAACACCCGAACCGTTAAGGGTGTGAACGTATTGAGCCTTATCCTTAGGTGTTTTCTTAAATCTGATGGAGCCGCGTCTTGCCTGATAATCTTCAAAGTTGGAGCAGGAAGAAATTTCAACATATCTTCCGTATGAAGGCATCCAAACCTCAATGTCATAGGTCTTGGCAGATGAGAAACCAAGGTCGCCCGAGCAAAGGCAAACAACACGGTAGGGAAGGCCGAGTCCCGCCAACACCCGTTCTGCATCAGCGGTCAGTTTTTCGAGTTCCTCGTAAGAGTTTTCCGGGTCGGCAAACTTAACAAGTTCAACCTTGTTAAACTGATGCTGGCGGATAAGACCGCGGGTGTCTCTGCCGGCAGAACCTGCTTCGGCCCTGAAACAAGCCGAATATGCACAATACTTTATGGGAAGGTCCTTGCCGTCCAGAATTTCGTCGCGGTGCATATTGGTAACGGGCACCTCGGCGGTAGGAATAAGGAAATACTCGTTATTCGAAAGTTTGAAAGCATCTTCTTCAAACTTGGGAAGTTGTCCCGTTGCGGTCATCGAAGCACGGTTTGCCATAAAGGGAGGTAAAATTTCGGTATAGCCGTGCTCGGTATGTGTGTCAAGGAAATAAGAGATAATTGCACGTTCAAGACGGGCGCCGAGACCCTTATAGAAATGAAAACGGGTGCCGGTAACCTTTGCGGCAGTTTCGGGGTCCAAAATTCCCAAATCTGCACCTATATCCCAATGTGCTTTGGGCTCAAAATCAAACTTTTTGGGCTCGCCGTTTCGCCTCAGTTCGGGGTTGCAGGAGTCATCGGTTCCGACAGGCACCGTGTCGGAAGGTATGTTTGGAATCATAAGAAGCAGTTCACGCTGTTTTGCTTCAAGTTCTGCAAGTTTGGCGTCGTCTGCCTTAATCTTCTCGGAAATCTCCTTCATTTCGGCAAAAATTGGGGCAACATCCTTGCCCTCCTTTTTAAACTGGGGTATCTTTTTGGAAACATTGTTCTGTTCCGCCTTCAAAACCTCAACCGAAGCAATAATTTCTCGGCGGTGAGCATCGGTTTCCAAAAGCATATCAATCTCTCGGTCAAGGTTTCCGTTGCGGTTTTTAACCGCCTGCTTAACCCTGTCGGCTTCCTGTCTTACAATCTTAATGTCCAACATAATATTATCTCCTAATCTGCTATTTTCTTTGCGAGTTCAGTGAGTTCTTCATCACTGTAAAATTCAAGTGTAAGGGTTCCCTTTCCGGCAGAAGTCGGCGAAATCTTTACCTTTCTACCGAGTTCGTTTTTAAGGGCAAGTTCAACCTCTTTATAAAAATGAGGCTTTTCGGTCTTAGGCCGTTTTGGAGAAACCTTATTTGCCTTGGCGACTGCTTCAAGATCACGCACCGAGGCACCGTTTTGACTTAAACGGAAAAGGGTTGCACGAAGTTCGCTGCCCTTTTCGGCAGAGAGCAGAACCCTTGCGGCACCCGACGAAAGTTTACCCTTTTTAAGGGCTTCGGTCTCTTCGGGGGTCAGTTCCAAAAGACGGAGGGTGTTTGCGACTGCGGGACGGCTTTTTCCGACCGCCTCGGCAACCTGCTCCTGAGTCAGAGAATAGGATACCATAAGCGAACGGTAACCGAGAGCCTCTTCCACGGGGTTAAGGTCCTCTCTTTGGAGGTTTTCGATAAGAGCCGCCTCCATAACCTCGCGCTCGTCCATTTCACGGATAACGACGGGAACGGTGCGAAGTTCTGCCATACGGCAGGCACGCCAACGGCGTTCTCCCGCAACTATTTCATATCCGCCCATAGGCTTCGGGCGAACCAAAATGGGTTGCAAAAGCCCGTGCTTTTTTATCGACTCGGAAAGTTCGATAAGAGCCTCCTCGTCAAAGTCTTTTCGGGGTTGGTCGCGGTTGGGCTCAATCTGAGAGAGCATAATTTCGGTGACCGAACTGTCGTTACCGTTTGCCTCCAAAAGAGAGTCGAGTCCTCTGCCGAGACCTCCTAATGTTTTAGCCATTTACAGTTCACCTGCCGTTTCTCATAATAAATTCGTCTGCAAGGGCATCGTATGACTTGGCACCCTTGCCCTTAGGGTCGTAATACTGTATCGGCATACCGTAACTCGGGGCTTCGGAAAGCCTTACTGCCCTTGGTATTGCGGTTGCAAAGAGTTTTTTATCAAAGAACTTTTTAACTTCGGCTACAACCTGCTGTGTGAGGTTGAGGCGGCCGTCATACATGGTGAGAAGCACCCCTTCAAGTTCCAACTCGGGGTTATAAAGCCTTTTAATCTTCCTGACCGTTGCCATAAGTTGGCTTAGCCCTTCAAGAGCAAAATATTCGCACTGAATGGGAACAAGCACCGTGTCGGAAGCGCATAGCGAGTTGATGGTTATAAGCCCGAGAGAGGGAGGGCAGTCGATAAATATAAAATCATAGTCTCCCTTAATAAGGCAAAGTGAATTTTTAAGTTGCGACTCTCGGTTTTCGATGCTTATAAGTTCAATTTCGGCGCCCGCAAGGTCCATATTACAGGGAATGATGTCAACACCTTCAAACTGGGTTTTGATTATCGTTTCTTTTGCCTTTTTTGCACCGATTAAAAGTTCATAAGACGAGGAGGAAAGCCCCTGCTTATTGATGCCGTAGGCAGAGGTGGTGTTTCCTTGCGGGTCGGCATCTATAAGAAGAATCTTTTTGCCCCGCCGACCGAGTGCCGAGGCTAGGTTGACGGCGGAGGTTGTTTTACCGACACCGCCTTTCTGATTTACGACAGAGATTATTTTGCCCATAAGGCATCTCCTTTTTATATTATTTTACGCTGAAAAGCATATCCCCGTAGGACGGATAGGGCCAAATTGCCGAATCGCAGATTTTTTCAAGGGAGTCAACATAGAAACGAAGGGTATCCATTGAGGAAAGAACCTTTTCTCTGTAATGTGTGGCAAGAGCAAGAGAATCTTTTATCTCTTTCGCTGAACTTACAGCATCTTCCAAAACAGCAAGTTCCTTTGAAGCCGAGGAGATGAGCGAAGAAGCCTTTTCAAGGGTTTCAAGTTCATATTCGCAGGAAATCTTGCCTTTTATGGCCTTGACGGCACCCTTCGAGATAACCGTGTCGCTCAAATTTTTGGTAAAGAGGGATGCGGCGGGAAGAATGTCCCTGTGAACCATATCAATCATAGTAAGGGCTTCGATATTTACAACCTTTGAATAGTTATCCAGCAAAATTTCGTAGCGGGAATGAAGTTCAGTCTCGGAATATACCTTGTGGGTAGAGAAAAGCGCTATATTCTTTTCCTTTAAGAGGTAAGGCAAGCAGTCGGGGGTCGATTTGAGATTCAAAAGGCCACGAATTTCGGCCTCCTTCTCCCAAGTTTCGTCATAGGAGTTGCCGTTAAAGATAATCCTTTTATGCTCGCGGAAGGTTTTCTTGATAAGTTCGTGGAGATCGGTTTCAAGATTTTCTGACGATTCCAGAACATCTGCAAATTGACGGAGAGATTCGGCAACAGCGGTGTTAAGAACAACATTAGGTTCCGAAACCGAAGCGGCAGAGCCGAGCATACGAAGTTCAAACTTATTGCCCGTAAAGGCAAAGGGAGAGGTGCGATTGCGGTCGGTTGTATCCTTAGGGAATTTGGGAAGAACGTGAACGCCGACCTTCATCAAGGTCTTTTCCTTGCCGTCATAGGTCGTATCATTTTCGATTGCTTCGAGAATTTCGGTCAATTCTTCGCCGAGGA
The DNA here is from genome assembly GCA_045577905.1 of Acutalibacteraceae bacterium. GTDB lineage: Bacteria > Bacillota > Clostridia > Oscillospirales > Acutalibacteraceae > SFWF01. The sequence continues at coordinate 56,365 of JAZNJE010000123.1, forward strand.
AGATTGAAAGTGCCGCAGGAGGAGCCTCGTGTGAGCCGAGACGGTGGTCGTTTCCTGCCGAGGCAACCGAAATACGGAGCAAGTCCTGATAATCGACAACAGCCTTGATTACAGCACAAAGGAAAAGCAGGAACTGCGCGTTGTCATAGGGAGTTTCACCGGGCTCAAGAAGATTAACGCCCGTGCTTGTTGATATTGACCAGTTATTGTGCTTGCCGCTTCCGTTAACACCCTCAAAAGGCTTTTCGTGAAGCAGGCAAATCATATCGTGCTTCTTTGCAACCTTCTGCATAATCTCCATCGTGAGCTGATTATGGTCAGTTGCAAGGTTGGTTGTCAAGAAAATCGGAGCAAGCTCGTGCTGAGCGGGAGCCGCCTCATTATGCTCTGTTTTTGC
>JAZNJE010000124.1:0-4670 GCA_045577905.1 Acutalibacteraceae bacterium
TCAACACCGGGTGCCATACCTGCGTGGGGTGGTGCACCAAACTGGAATGCATTATAAAGAGCCGAGAAACGTCTTTCGACCTCATCCTCACTATAACCTGCTATCTCAAATGCCTTTCTCATTATTTCGGGGCTATGGTTACGGACGGCTCCCGACGCCAACTCTATGCCGTTGCAGACAAGGTCCTTCTGTTAGGCAAGAATGGTGCAGGGGTCCTTTGTAAGGAGAGCCTCCAAACCACCCTGAGGCATTGAGAAGGGGTTGTGTGTGAAGATTATCTTGTCGGTTGTCTCGTCAAGTTCGTACATGGGGAAATCGACAACAAAGCAAAACTCAAATGAATCTTTATCAATAAGGCCGAGTTCGTTTCCGAGCCAGGTCCTGATAACACCTGCATTCTTATCGGCAGTACCTTGGTTGGTGTCACAGATAAAGAAGATTGTTTCTCCTTCCTTTACACCGGTAAGCAGAGCAATCTCCTTCTTCTGCTCGTCGCTCAACACCTTGCTGATGGGGTCATCCTTGTATTTATATCCCTTTTCTTCTAGAAGAGTAATATGGGCAAGACCTGCCATTTTAGCCTCACGGGTCGCAAATTCAAGCGACTTGTCAAAGAACCATCTTTCGGCTTTGCAGGGGGCAACAATAGCACGGACAGGCTTGTTCTTAAAGGGCTTAAACTCAACCGTTTTGAAAAACTCTGTTAAATCACAGATTATAAGGGGGTTGCGAAGGTCGGGTTTATCCGAGCCGTATTTAGCCATAGCCTCCGCATAGGGGATTCTTCTGAAAGGATTGGCGGTAACCTTTTTATCCGAGAAGGTGCGGAAAATATCACTGACAACACCCTCGCAAACCTCCAAAACCTCGTCCTGGGTCGAGAAAGCCATTTCAAAGTCAAGTTGATAAAATTCTCCCGGCGAACGGTCGGCACGGGCATCTTCATCGCGGAAGCAGGGGGCAATCTGGAAATATCTGTCAAATCCCGAGACCATAAGCAACTGCTTAAACTGTTGCGGTGCCTGAGGCAGTGCATAAAATTTACCGGGATGTTTGCGGGAAGGCACGAGGAAGTCTCTTGCACCCTCGGGCGAAGATGCAGTGAGAATGGGAGTCTGGATTTCCAAAAATCCTCTTTCCTCCATCAAACTTCTCATGTGTTTTATAACCTTTGAGCGAAGAATTATATTGTTGTGTAGTGCCGAGGAACGCAAATCAAGAAAACGGTGCTTTAAGCGGATATTTTCATTTGTATCGGTCGAGCCGATTTCAAAGGGTATATCACGGGTGCAAAGACCGAGAATCTTTATGTCGTCTGCGACAAGTTCTACAAGTCCTGTTTCAAGTTTCGGGTTTACAGTTGCGGGGTCGCGCTCGGTAACAATTCCCTTTGCCGAAATAACCGTTTCCTTGGCTACTCCCTTCAAAAAATCTTCGTTGTGAACAACTACCTGGGTTATTCCCGTTTCGTCACGCAAATCTACGAAAAGAACACCGCCGTGGTCGCGGATAACCTCAACCCATCCGGCAAGTTCCACCGTTTGCCCGATATGTTCCTTTCTTATTTCGTTACAGCGATGAGTTCTGTACATTCTATATACCTCCAAATGCTGAATTGTACTATTTATTATATGCAAAAAATCAAAAAGTCCCGAGAATTTCCAAATAGAAATTCTCGGGACGAGTAAGTTTTACCCGCGGTGCCACCCGCATTGATGCAAAATGCATCCTCTTTTATATTAAATTTAAGGCTTTACCGTCGAAGTGTTGCCGAACTTAATACTCATTCGAAGTGCGCTTTCAGCCTACGACGCACTCTCTCTTTCGAACTTTCCAAGAAAGCCGGGTCTTCACGCAAATATTATAACAAACTCTTATTTTATTGTCAATAGGTTTTTAAACGCACAAAATATGACAAAAGATATGATAAGTTCAAAATGCCATCTTGTGACCTTATATACTGTCTGCGTAATCTCCCGCAGCAAGTGCGGCTACTGCACCGTCAGCAGAGGCCGTAATAACCTGACGGATATTTTTTGTGCGGCAATCTCCCGCAACGAATATTCCCTCTGCCGAAGTACGACAACTCTCGTCGGCGATAATATAGCCACGTTGGTCAAGGTCAACCATTCCCGCAAAGATTTCGTTTTGAGGAATAAGACCGACAGCAACAAACATTCCGTCAATTTCCAATGTCTTTGCCTCTTTGTTTTGGTTCACGATTTCAATTGCTTTAAGTTGGCCGTCTCCGATAAGTCTTTCAACTGTATATCCTAGAATTGCCTCGACATTATCGCGGGCAAGAAGTTTATCGGTAACCTTTTGCTCCCCCGTGAAAAAGTCAAGATTTTGAACAACATATACTTTTTTTGCGAGGTCGGCAAGAAGTGTTGCCTCTACCAAGGCAGAATTTCCTCCGCCTATTACGGCAACCGTTTTGCCCTCATAAAAGGCTCCGTCGCATACAGCACAGAAGGAAATTCCCTCTCCTACATAATCTTGTTCGCCTTCAAGGCCGAGCATACGGTGTTTTGCCCCCGTTGCGATAATAACGCTCTTTGCCTCAAACTCGCCCGAATCACAAACTACCGTCTTGAATTTTCCGTTTGCCTTTATCTCCAAAACCTCGGCACACTCGACCTCGGCTTCCTGACCGAGCACCTGCTCGACCAATTTGTCGGCAAACTCGTTGCCCGAAATTTCATTGAAACCGGGAATGTTTTCGACCTTAGGGGAATAGGTAATCTGTCCGCCGAAGCCTCCCTTTTCAATAACCAAAACAGATTTGTTTGCCCTGCAAGCATACAGGGCGGCGGTCAACCCCGCAGGGCCGCCGCCGATTACTATAATATCATACATAATATTATCCCTTTTAAATTTTTATACGCCGAGATATTTTTTAATATCCGAAACGCCTGCTGCCTTTTCGACCTCGCCGTTCTTTACAACAACAAGGGTGGGTGCCTGTTTTACGCCGAAGGAATTTGTAAGTTCTACATTCTCGTTAGCAAGCAGTTTGGTGTAGTTTACTCCTGCCTTATCAAGGATGGCGCATGCTATCTTACAGTTAGGGCAGGTTGCGGTCGTAAAGAGATAGGTAGCATCCTCTGTTACGGGAGCAGCCGCTTCACAAGCACACTCCTCTTTCATTACGCCCTCGTGTGTCAACTTTGAGTTGGCAACATCATAAACCTTACGGTCCTTATATTCCTGAGTTTTTCCGTCATTCCAGTTTTGAACCGGACGGTAGTAGCTTGTAATACGGCTGTAAACCTCAGTCTTCTCTCCGCACTCGGGACAAGTAAACTGTTCGCCCGAAATATATCCGTGGTTTTTGCATACCGAGTAGGTGGGAGAAAGGGTATAATAAGGCAATCTGTAATTTTCCGCAATCTTTCTGACGAGGGATGCCGCCGCCTTCCAATCGGGGAGTTTTTCTCCGAGGAATGCATGGAAAACAGTACCCGAAGTGTAAAGTGTTTGAAGTTCATCCTGAACATCGAGAGCCGAGAAAATATCCTCGGTGTAACCAACGGGAAGGTGTGAAGAGTTGGTGTAATAGGGGGTCTCTCCCGAACCTCTTCCTGCGGTAATAATGTCGGGATAGTGCTTTAAGTCGTGCTTTGCAAGACGGAAAGCGGTTGACTCTGCGGGAGTTGCTTCAAGGTTGTAGAGGTCGCCGTACTCAACCTGATAGTCAGAAAGGCGCTCTCTCATATGGTTGAGAACATCCTTGGTAAACTCCTGAGTCTTTTTATTTGTAAGGTCTGCCTTTAACCAGTTGGCATTGAGACCAACCTCATTCATACCAACAAGTCCGATAGTGGAGAAATGGTTGTTAAAGGAGCCAAGATATCTCTTGGTGTAGGGATAAAGACCTGCATCAAGAAGTTTTGTAATAACTGTACGTTTAACCTTTAATGAGCGGGCCGCAATATCCATAATCTTGTCAAGGCGCTTGTAGAAATCAGCCTCATCCTGTGCAAGATAAGCAATTCTCGGCATATTGATGGTTACAACGCCGACAGAACCGGTAGATTCACCGCTTCCGAAGAAACCGCCCGACTTCTTGCGAAGTTCACGAAGGTCAAGACGAAGTCTGCAGCACATGGAACGAACGTCCGAAGGCTCCATATCGCTGTTGATGTAGTTGGAGAAGTAAGGTGTGCCGTATTTTGCGGTCATTTCGAAGAGAAGTTTGTTATTCTCGGTCTCAGACCAGTCAAAATCGCGGGTAATCGAATAAGTAGGAATAGGATACTGGAAGCCGCGGCCGTTGGCGTCGCCTTCAATCATAATTTCGATAAACGCACGGTTTACCATATCCATTTCTGCTTTACAATCTTTATATTTGAAATCCATTTCCTTGCCGCCAACAATACAGTTGAGTTCTGCAAGGTCGTTAGGAACGGTCCAGTCAAGAGTGATGTTGGTGAACGGAGACTGAGTACCCCAACGTGAAGGAGTATTTACACCGTAAATGAAACTCTGGATGCACTGCTTAACCTCTCTGTAAGTAAGATTATCAACCTTAACAAACGGAGCAAGGTAGGTATCGAAAGACGAGAAAGCCTGAGCGCCTGCCCATTCGTTCTGCATAATACCGAGGAAATTAACCATCTGGTTGCAAAGTGTGGACAAGTGGCTTGCGGGTGCCGAGGTAATTTTTC
>JAZNJE010000125.1:0-2991 GCA_045577905.1 Acutalibacteraceae bacterium
GAAATGAAATCTACCGGTGAAGCAATCGGCTATGATGATAAACTTAACCGTGCTCTCTTCAAGGCTCTTCAAGCAAGCGGTATGAAGGTGCAAAACTACGGTACCGTTTTTGCAACAATTGCAGACAAGGACAAGGAAGAAGCCCTTCCCCTTATACGCAGATTCTATAATCTTGGCTTCAACATTGAGGCTACAAGCGGAACCGCAAAATTCCTTAAAGAAAACGGAATCCGCACCCACATTCTCAAAAAACTTCACGAAGGAAGCGATGAGATTGCAGATGCTATCCGTCAGGGCCATATCGCATATGTTCTTAATACTAAGGATATTTCTTCAAGCAATCAACTGAGTGATGGTGCAGAAATCAGAAAACTCGCTACCGAAAACAATGTGACTATCTTTACTGCCCTTGATACTGTAAAGGTGTTACTTGATGTTCTTGAAGAAACCACACTCACTATTTCTACAATTGACGCATGAGGTGAACAATGAAACGCTCACTTTTTAAGGTGGAAACTAACAAAAGAATCGCAAAAGACGTTTATGAGATGACCCTTTCGGGCGACACATCCAATATTACAGCAACAGGACAGTTTGTTAATATTAAACTTGACGGAATGTTCCTTCGTCGCCCTATTTCGGTATGCGATTTCACTGACAATTATTTAAAACTAATATATAAGGTTGTAGGTCGAGGCACCGAATATTTGTCGGGGCTTACTAATGGTGCCATCCTTGACATACTCACGGGACTCGGCAACGGATATGCCACCGAAAAAAGCGGTGCTTCCCCCCTTTTAATCGGCGGAGGAGTCGGGGTGCCCCCTATGTATGCGCTCGCCAAGAAATTAGTCGAAGAGGGTAAAAAGGTATCTGTTATACTTGGTTTTAATTCAAAAGACGATGTCTTTTATGAAAATGAGTTCAAGGCTCTCGGTTGTAAAACCTTTGTTGCAACCGCCGACGGATCCTACGGAACTCGCGGCTTTGTTACTGACTGCCTCGATAAGGTCGGCACCTATTCCTACTTTTACACCTGCGGACCCGAACCCATGTTAAAAGCACTTTATAAAGCAACCGTTACCTCGGGACAATTCAGTTTCGAGGAAAGAATGGGTTGTGGGTTTGGTGCCTGCATGGGTTGCTCCTGTAAGGTAATTACAGGCTATAAAAGAATTTGCAAAGAAGGTCCTGTACTCGAAAAGGAGGAGATTTTATGGGAAGTTTAAAGGTTAACCTTTGCGGAATCGAAATTGACAACCCCGTAATCCCCGCCTCGGGTACTTTCGGATTCGGATATGAATTTGCCGAGATTTACGACATAAACTGCCTAGGCACATTCTCTTTTAAAGGTACAACAAAAGACCCCAGATTTGGCAACCCCACTCCGAGAATTGCAGAATGCCCGAACGGTATGATAAATGCCGTGGGACTTCAAAATCCCGGTGTTGAAAAGGTAATCAGTGAAGAATTGCCGAAACTAAAAAAATGCTTTAATAAACCGGTTATGGCAAATGTCAGCGGCTTTTCAATAGATGACTACGCTTACACCTGTGAAAAATTAGATAAAGAAGCACAGGTCGGTTGGATCGAGGTTAATGTTAGTTGTCCAAATGTTCACGGCGGCGGCATGAGTTTTGGAACAAGCCCACAGGCTGCGGCAGATGTAACAAGAGCCGTTAAAGCCGTTACCTCTAAGCCGATAATCATAAAACTTTCGCCTAATGTGACCGACATCGTTTCAATAGCCAAGGCTTGCGAAGAAGCCGGTGCAGACGGAATAAGTCTTATAAATACACTGCTCGGTATGAGAATAGACCTTAAAACCCGCAAACCCGTTATCGCAAACAAAATGGGAGGCTTTTCGGGTCCTGCTATCTTCCCCGTTGCAGTACGCATGGTCTATCAGGTGGCAAATGCCGTATCTGTTCCCGTAATAGGAATGGGCGGTGTTTCGACTGCCGAAGACGTTATTGAAATGATGCTTGCGGGAGCCACGGCAGTACAAATCGGTGCCGCAAACCTCGTTAATCCTTATGTATGTCTCGACATTATCAAGGAACTGCCTAAGGTTATGGCGAAATACGGAATCGACAATCTTAGTGATATTATTGGAGGAGTAAAATAATGGGCAAGGATGTAATTATCGCTTGTGATTTTTCAAGCAAAGAGGCTTGTATGAGTTTTTTGGATAAGTTTACAGAAAGGAAGCCTTTTGTTAAAATTGGAATGGAACTTTTCTATGCCGAAGGACCCGATATTGTTCGCGAGATAAAGGCGAGGGGTCACAAAATCTTTTTAGATTTAAAACTCCACGATATCCCGAACACGGTTAAAAAGAGTATGTCGGTGCTTTCTCGACTTGATGTTGATATGACAAACCTTCACGCAGGCGGAACGATCAGAATGATGGAAGCCGCCATTGAGGGGCTTACACGTGATGATGGAACAAGGCCTATACTTATAGCCGTAACACAACTTACCTCCACCGACCAAGAGAGTATGGAGAACGACCTCTTAATTCGTGAGCCAATCGATAAGGTTGTTATGCATTATGCAACAAACGCTAAAAAAGCGGGACTTGACGGAGTTGTTTGTTCCCCATTAGAGGCCGGCAAAGTACACAACACCTGCGGTAAATCTTTCTTAACCGTTACTCCCGGCGTTCGTTTTGCCGACGGCGATATTGGAGATCAGAAGCGCGTTATGACTCCTGCAGAAGCGAAGAAGATCGGTTCTGATTACATTGTAGTTGGTCGTCCTATTACTGCCGCTGCAGATCCCGTTGCCGCTTACGAGCGTTGCGTTTCGGAATTCTGCGATTAATTTTCCGGAGAAGGAGTTTACTATATGCAAGCTTATAAGAGAGAGTTTATAAAATTTTTGGAAGATGCAGGCGTTTTGAAATTTGGTGATTTTACTGCAAAAAGCGATCGAAAGATTCCTTATTTTGTGAACGCTGGTATGATCAAGACCGGTGATCAGATCACC
>JAZNJE010000126.1:0-10091 GCA_045577905.1 Acutalibacteraceae bacterium
TCCTTTTGGAGATCAAAAGAAACTACTTATCATAGATGAGTTCCCATATATGTGTAAAGGAAATAAAAGCATCCCCTCTGTGCTGCAAAACCTTTGGGATGCTGAGCTTAAAGATAAAAATGTAATGATTGTATTGTGCGGCAGTGCAATGAGTTTTATAGAGAAAGAATTACTTGCCGAAAAAAATCCGCTTTACGGAAGGGCAACAGGCATTTATAAAATGACCGAGATGGGCTTTTATGATGCGGTTAAATTCTTTCCTAATTATTCGGATAAAGATAAGGTGTTGGCATATTCCATACTTGGCGGTATTCCGCATTATCTTCGCCAGTTTAGTTCGAAGCTTTCATTAGCGGAGAATATTAAGAGAAATATCCTAACTAAAGGCTCTGTTTTATATAGCGAGGTTGATTTTTTACTTCATCAAGAACTTCGCGAAACCCCTATATATAACTCGATTATTGAGGCGGTAGCTCTTGGCAACACAAAGCTTAATGACATCAGCCAAAAATCTCTTGTAGAGGACACATCAAAAACAAGTGTATATCTTAAAAATCTTATCGAGCTTGGAATTGTTGAGCGTGAGTTTTCGGTCGATTCCAAAAGCAAGGAAAAAGCCAACTCCAACAGAGGCACTTATCGCTTGACCGATAATTTCTTTAGATTTTGGTACGCATTTGGTTTTACAAATTTTTCTCAGCTTGAAGACGGCGATGTAGACGGTGTTTATGATTATGTTATTGCACCGGCATTGCACGAGTTTGCATCCTTTACCTTTGAGGACGTGTGCAAAGAGTTTGTAAGAGAGATGCAGAAGAAAAACGAGCTGCCTTTCCGTTATTCAAAAATGGGCAGATGGACAGGAAAAACCACGGTGCGTGATAAGGATGCACCAAAAGGCGTTAGAGTTGCTGAAACCGAAATTGATATTCTCGGCATCGGAAAGGGCGGTAAAGAGTATTTGGTTGGTGAGTGTAAGTTCAAAAATACACCGTTCGATTATTCCGAGTATCTTGATACAGTTGCCAAACTGACTCCTCTTAAAGAAACTGCAAAGTTTTATTACGCTCTTTTTTCTGAATCAGGGTTTGATGACAAGGTTGTATCAGAGACGGATAATAACGACAATATTACGCTCTATAATCTTAATCAAATTGTAAATTACAAATGACAAGTAATTTACAGTTATTGTCAGTTGACCGAATACTCCAAAAAAAGTATAATATTTAGTGGATAATTTATATGACATTAAGAGGATGGATAAAGGTTCATCCTCTGTGTATATTATTTTTTCGCCATTCTATAATCATTCCGATGATAATAGGGGAAATCAGGCGGTATCTTAGGGATAACGATACTCTAAGGGTCAGCCGTTCAATAAAAGATACTGCCTACCGTGCCATGCAGGCAAAGGAGGAACTTACGGCAGAGTTCGGCAGAGAGCCGACCGTGATAGAACTTGCACAAAAACTCGGCATTAAAAAAGAAGAGGTAGTATTGGCACTTGAAAGCATTGTAGAGCCACTCTCTCTTTATGAGCCGGTCTATTCCGACGGCGGCGACACGATATATGTGCTTGATCAGGTGGGGGACAAGAATGACGATACGGCTTGGCTTCAAGAGATAGCCTTTAAAGAGGCGGTAAGAAAACTCGGAGACCGAGAAAAGAAAATTTTGGCACTCCGTTTTATGCAGGGCAAAACACAAATGGAGGTCTCGCACGAAATAGGCATAAGTCAGGCACAGGTTTCCCGTCTGGAAAAGGGAGCAATCGAAAAGATTAAAGGAAACTGACAGAGGCTGCGGCATATACTGATAAGAGGTGATTTTTTTATGATAGAAAGAATTGCAGAACTTAAAGACAGACAGGTAATATGCCTTAAAAACGGAGCACTTTTGGGAATAGTGGGGGATATAGAGTTAGACACCGAAACGGGTCGGCTCTCCTCCATCGTTATTTTCGGAAAAAATCGGGGGTTCGGTTTGTTCGGACGGGATGATGATATAGTAATTCCTTGGGATGAGATAGAAATAATTGGCAACGAAACAATATTGGTAAAGAGTTGTTAGTAAAAAGGATTTACATATTTTAGAAAAATAATGTCAAAAAATTTCTTTAATAGGTAATTCGTTTTTGCAAAGATTAAAAAAGGAGGTGCAAAAATGAATTACTTCAAAATTACAGTACGTACACTGTTTTACCTTGCCGCGTCAGCATGTATAGTCGTTTTCGGTGCACTTATATATCTTGATGGTTGCATTTTAGATTCATACAGAATAAATGAGGGCGATAAACTTTCGATAGATTCGGCACTGCCAATTTCAATTTCTTACGACCGAGCCGTTGCTGATGACCAAAGGGCGGGGAACAGATATACGGCGCAGGTAAAAGTTTTTGGATTTATACCTGCAAGAAATATTACGGTCGATGTTGTAGAGGAAAAATATGTATATGTGCTCGGAACACCTTTTGGGATAAAAATATATACCGATGGTGTTTTGGTGGTCGGCTTTTCGGATGTTGAAACGGCGGAAGGCAAAAGAAACCCCGCGGCATCGGCAGGAATCCGTGAGGGGGATTTTATAGTTTCCCTAAACGGAACAAATGTATATACTAACGAGGATGTTTTGTCCCTGATAAAGGAGTCTATGGGAGGAGACATAACCGCAAAAATCGTCCGCAACGGAGCGAGGAAGACTGTAAAGTTCAGGGCAGTGCTCTCAACCGACGGCGTTTACCGTGCAGGAATGTGGGTGAAAGATTCGTCGGCAGGAATCGGGACACTAACCTTTTACAGCCCGTCGTCACAGGTGGTGTCGGGTCTTGGACACGGAATAAGCGACAATGATACGGGTACACTTTTAAGTTTAAATCACGGTGAGTTTGTGCCCGCCGAGATTGTATCGATTGAAAAAGGTAAAAACGGATCTCCCGGAGAATTGAAGGGTCGGTTTAAAAGCGGTTCCATTTCGTCATTTTCGCTTAACAGCCATCAAGGAGTTTATGGTATAACAAACGGCAATATTGAAGGCGGACAACTTATGCAGGTCGCATTAAAACAGGAGATAAAAAACGGTGCGGCTTATATTCTGACTACCATTGACGGGGGTACACCGCAGTACTATTCCTGCAAGATAGAGGTAAGAGGAATGGGCGAAACCCAAAACCTACTTGTTACCGTAACCGACCGCAGACTTCTTGAAAAAACAGGCGGCATAGTGCAAGGTATGAGCGGAAGCCCGATTATCCAAAATGATAAATTGGTCGGTGCCGTAACCCACGTTTTAATTGAAAATTCAAAATGCGGCTACGGTATATTTGCCGAAACTATGCTCGACAATGCCCGAAGTCTTACCAAGAGTGCATTAAAAAAAGCATCATAAAGAATAACCGAAAAGCCGAGACTCTTGTTTTTGAGTTTCGGCTTTTCGGTTTGGTGTGGGTGCGGATAATCGGCTCGGCAGATTCACCACCCAAAAAAGTGCAAAGGATATACCGAAAGAATGAATATCGCTACTTGCAAATAATGGAAAAGGGGGGTATAATTAGCATATAAATATAATTTCAAGGTTGTTTATTAAAGATAGTTGTTGCAATAGATTCTTTTAAAGGAAACCTAATTTTAATCGAGACGGTCATTCATCTTTTATTCATAGTCCGTTAATGTTAGTGTTATTTTTTGGCATTAAAATACCACTTATATCTCAGTGGAAGGGAGAGCGCAAGGTGGCGAAGAGACGGCCGACAAAGCCTTTTTTAGTGGTTAAAGGCATTGTTAAATTTCTTTACGGCAAAACTGAAATAATAGGAACAGAAAATCTGCCTGAGGAACCCTGCCTTATAGTCGGCAACCACTCTCAAATGAACGGCCCCGTAGTAGGCGAGTGCTTTTTCCCGGAAAACACGCTTATTTGGTGTGTTGGCGATATGCTTCACTTAAAGGATGTTCCCGCCTATGCGTTTAGCGACTTCTGGTCGGAAAAGCCCCGTTGGCAACAACCATTTTTTAAGGTTTTATCTTATATTATTGCACCTATTTCTGTCTTTATTTTTAAAAATGCGAAAACAATAGGCGTATATCACGATACAAGAATTTTAACCACTTTTAAGGCAACGGTAAAGGGCCTCAACGAGGGAAAAAACATAATAATTTTTCCAGAATACAACAAAAAGCATAACCATATACTTTATGAGTACACCGAAACCTTTGTTGATACCGCAAGAGTTTACTATAACAAAGCCGGCAAAGAGGTTTCTTTTGTGCCTATGTATATAGCCCCCAAGAGACGTGAGTGTTGGCTTGGCAAACCCATTAAGTTTGACTCACAAAGACCGATAGATGAGGAAAGGCAAAGAATTCGCAGTTACCTTATGGAAGAAAGCACAAAATTGGCCGAAGCACTGCCTCTTCACACGGTTATTCCATATAGAAATATCCCTAAAAGATTATATCCGAAAAACAAATCGGAAGGAGCGAACATATGAGAAAGGCGGTTGTTGATTTAAAGGGTTTCAGTATAAAAAGACTGAAAGAACCGCAGTATAATCATTTTTTGTATCTGCTCGGGTGGGTAGGATATTTTGTGCTTTATTTTTTGACCGAACTTTTCATTCCCCCCGAAAATTGCCATGTAATATACAGTCCTCTTGACGATATGATACCTTTTTGTGAGGTTTTCGTAGTACCGTATGTTTTGTGGTATGCATCCATTGTCGGCACATTGGTTTATTTTGGCTTTTATAGTCCCGAAAGTTTCAAAAAGGTGCAGAGTTTTATAATTTTCACCCAGATTACCGCGATGGCAATTTATATAATTTACCCTTCAATTCAACTTTTGCGTCCTGCCGAAATGCCGAGAGACAATTTCTTTACCGATATAATAGGCTTGCTCTATTCGGTTGACACTAATACAAATGTCTGTCCATCACTTCACGTAGGATATTCTCTTGCGATGATTTCGGTGTGGCTTAAAGAAAAGGGTGTGCCTGTTTGGGTAAAGACGGCAATTACCGTATTTTTGATTACGGTATGTCTTTCGACGGTATTTATAAAGCAACATTCGGTTGTGGATGCTTTTGTCGCAATTCCTATGTGCTTGATTGCAGAGATAATACTCTATAAAGATTATTACAAAGAAAAATTCAAAATAAAAAAGGCTGCCGTATAGCAGTCTTTTAAATTTTGTCATGAGGAATTTCCTTTGCCAATGCTCGGTTGGTATATCGGCTATCCTCTGTTACCTCTTTTATGATTTTTAGGAAAGAGGGCAGGGAGAAAAACTGGTTTTCGGATTTAAGTTCAACCTCCAAAAAGGCACGGTCGGCCCAAAAAGGAAAAATATCAACCTCTAAAATATGCTCTTTAAAGGGTAAAGCATAGCGTGTTTTATAAACGGTTTTTCTTTCGGTATCGGCAAGAGCAAGAGAACTGACGTACTCCTCTTCGCTTATTTCGTTCTCAATTTCGACCCGTGTAATTTCGGATATTTTTGACTTAAAAGTCTTAATATACATGACCGAACCGTTTTCTTCCAACCGCCTGATTCTTGTGCCGTCGGTTAAATAGGTTTGTGCAATATCAAATTTTCTTGCCCCTTTAAGGTCGTCAAGGGACGGCATATAAATCAAGAACTTTCTTTCAATTTCAAGTGTTTTGCTCATTATATTAAACCGCCGAAAAGATGTCCCGCAAGCGAGCCGAAAATAAGGCCCGACAAGAAGAGAAGTAAGGCTATAAAGAGTGAGTTTTTAATATTTTTATTGGTACGGAATAAAACCAACAGCCCAATTCCACCGTTTGAGAGCAGTCCGCACAGAAGGGGAGCCAGTCCCAAAGCACCGTTCATATAAAGGCTTGTGAGGGTGACCGATATTGCACAACTCGGTATAAGACCGATTAGTGCAGCGGCAATTTCACTAAGTACGGGGAAATTCAAAATATATTTCAGTGTCTCTTGGGGAATCAAATGTACTGCCAAATGCAAAAATAACGAAATTATATAGATAATTACGATAATGCGAAGGGAGTGGCGTAATGCCGACTTGAAAATTCCGTCCTTGCAGGAGCAATGTTCTCTTTCGCAGAAGCCGTGAATATCCTCATCTCGTTCGGCATTGTTTTTGCGTACAAAAAAATCGACCGTAAAACCGCAAATGATACCGATTATGAACTTTAAACCGAGCACCAAAGCGATAACCCTGAGTGGGGTTGCACCGCTTATGAAAAGAGGCAGCATTTCGTCGCTTGTTGACAGAATAACCGAAAGAAGTGTACCTAGCGTAACAGCACCGGCTGCATACATTGAGGCAACCGCTCCCGAAAAACCGCATTGGGGTATAAGACCCAACAGGGCTCCGAAAAGGGGTCCTGATTTTTTTGCATTATTAAAAACATTTGAAAAACGACTGCCTTCGGATTTTTCCAGCCATTCCATAAAAAGATAGGCAAGAAAAAGTATGGGAGCCATTTTAAGTGTTTCAATAAGTTGGTGGAGTAAAATCTCGGGCAACTCGGTTAAAATTTCCTGCATTAAAAATCTCCAAAATTATAAGTTCAAAAAGTATTTTAACATATAAGTGTTTCAATTCCAACACTTTTTTAATTGCTTTTAATATTTTTAAGCATTTGGTTAATCTCTATTTTAAAGGCACGGTTTGAAATCCGTTCCAAAGTCGGGTCAAGGGCAATAAGTTTCCTGGCCTCTTCTCCCGCCTGTCGTAATACCGTAAGGTCGGCAAAAAGGTCGGCAATACGAAGTTCGGGCAGACCGTGTTGGCGATTTCCAAGAAAGTCGCCCGGCCCGCGAAGTTTTAAATCTTGATCGGCAATCTTGAAACCATCCATAGTCTGACACATAGTGTCAAGCCTCTCTTTTGCCTTATCCTTGCCGTCCGAAATCAATATACAGGTGGATTTGTGTTTTCCTCTGCCGATTCTTCCCCTTAACTGATGAAGTTGGGAAAGGCCGAATCTTTCCGCATTCTCAATAACCATAATTGCGGCATTAGGCACATCTATACCTACTTCAATAACGGTTGTAGAAATAAGTAAATCTATCTCGCCGTTCTTAAAGGAACGCATAATTTTTTCCTTTTCGGCAGACTTCATTTTGCCGTGCAAAAGAGCAAGACGGTATCCTTTAAACTCGTTTTCGGAGAGTTCTTCATAATATTTTTCTGCCGAAACAAGGCCTAGGGATTCTTGGTCCTCTTCTATCATCGGGCAGACTATATAACCCTGCCTGCCTTCTTCGATATGCTTTTTTATGTAGTTATACACCCTTTGACGCAAAGCCGAGCCGACAGCATAGGTTTCAATCGGCTGCCTGCCCTGCGGATATTCGTCGATAACTGAAATATCAAGGTCCCCATACATAATCATAGCAAGGGTGCGGGGGATAGGGGTGGCCGACATAACAATTACGTGGGGGCTTTCCCCCTTATCTGATAGGGTTGCCCTTTGAGTCACACCGAAACGGTGCTGCTCATCGGTAATAACAAGACCGAGTGCGTTAAAACGTACATTGTCCGACAAAAGAGCGTGGGTGCCGATTATAATATCAATTTCTCCGCTTTCCAAGGCAGTTTTAATCTTGTCCTTATTAGACTTCGCGAGTGAGCCGGTAAGCAAAGCAATATTCATTCCGCTGCCCTCAAAAAAGGAGCAAAAGGTCTTAAAATGTTGTTCTGCCAAAACCTCGGTTGGAGCCATTAGTGCCGTCTGATAACCGTTTTTAACCGAATTATACGAAACGGCTGCCGCCACTAAGGTTTTACCGCTGCCGACATCGCCTTCTATAAGACGGCTCATAGGCATATCCTTAGCCATATCCGAAACACAGTCTTTTACCGACCTCAGTTGTGCCGAAGTAGGCTTAAAGGGGAGATTCGATATAAATTCCTCGGTAAAATCTTTCTTCATTACGCAGGGAGTTTTACCTCGGTTAATATTTTTCATAAGAAGAAGCCCCGCTTGGAGCATAAAAAGTTCTTCAAAAACAAGACGGCGTTTTGCCTTTTCAAATGCCTCATTATTTTTGGGGAAGTGGATATTTCGTATTGCAAAATCAAGGGGACAAAGGTTGTTTTCTGTAAGCACGTTTTCGGGCAAAATCTCTTCGATTGTGACCGAGGAGAGGGAATTTTTAACCAGTGTTTCGATATTTCCGCTTGAAAGACCTAAGGTGGTAGGGTAAATGGGCTTTATAACGTCAAAGCCAACGTTTTTAATTTTGGGAGCCGACATATTGAGGGCAAAAGAATCGGCTGTCAGTTTGCCGTAGAAGAGATATTCTACTCCTGCGTGAATCTTGTCCGCGTCATACTTGCTGTTAAAAATAGTGACCTGCATACTGCCGCTTTCATCTGCGGCGGTAAACTTGTAAAGGGTCATATTTTTTCTTATATAGTGTTCTTTTGGTGGAGTGGTTACGACCGCCTTAATGCAAACATTACCAACCCCTCTCGCCTCGGAGATGGGGGTGATATTGCTCCAATCTTCATAAGACCTCGGGTAAAAACGCAAAAGGGCACCGACCGTGTCAATGCCCAGTTTTTGCAGAAGAAGGGCGCGTTTTTCACCCACGCCCTTCAAATATCTTATATTGTCATTTAGTGTTGCCATAGCGACACCTCCGACTGAATTACGGTATTATTCTACCGAGATAATAAAGTAATATACCGGTTGACCGCCGTTGACCAAGGTAATTTCAAGTTTGTTTCCGTACTTTTCACGGAGAGCCTCGGTAATTCTTTGGGCTCTTTGCTCGGTAACATCCTCACCGTAGAAAAGGGTCATAAAGGCGGAGTTTTTATTGATAAGTTGTTTAGTGAGTTTAATCATAGCCGAGGTAAGACTTGTCTCGGTAAATACGATTTTTCCGTTAGCAAGAGCCAAAAGTTGACCTTGTTTAATGGGCTTTCCGTCAAATTCAGAATCGCGGGCGGCAAATGTTACCTGACCGGTCGCAACCGTGTCAATAGATGCCTGCATAGCGATGGCGTTATCGTTCGCGGATGCATCGGGGTCAAAATTGAGCATTGCGGTTACACCCTGGGGAATTGTGCGTGTGTGTATAACGATAACATTTCTGGTGGCAAGCGGAATGGCCTGCTCTGCCGCCATAATAATGTTCTTATTGTTGGGGAGAACAAAAACAGTCTCGGCGGGGGTTGCCTCAACAGCACGGAGAATATCGTCGGTCGAGGGGTTCATAGTTTGACCGCCCGAAACAACTATATCTGCACCGAGATCTCGGAAAAGTTCCGAAAGACCGTCGCCTGCGGCAACCGATACAAAGCCAAAGGGCTTTTCGGGGGCAACCGACTTGATGGGTTCGGTACGGTCGGCAGTTTTAGCCGGCTTTTTGGATTCCTTTTGTGAGTCGTGCTTTGCACGTTCGTGCTGGTCGCACATATTTTCAATTTTTAATTTAACAAGAGAGCCGAAGGTCAACGCCTTTTCAATAGCATTACCGGGGTGGTCGGTATGAACGTGAACCTTGATGATTTCCTCATCGTCAACAACTACAACGCAATCGCCAATAGACTCTAAATAACTTCTGAGTTCGGCAGGGTCCTGACCAACAGCCTCGGCGTTGCGGTTAACAATAAATTCGGTGCAGTAGGGGAAATTTATATCAAAGTTTTCAAGTTCACCTGCGGCATTTCTTGATTCGGGTTCTTCATTCGCCGTTTCTTCGGGACGAGCATCCTTAACGCTTATAATAACACCGTCTTTAAATACCGAATACATACCTTCAAGTATTACAACAAAACCGCGACCGCCCGCATCTACAACTCCTGCCTTTTTAAGAACGGGGAGCATTTCAGGTGTTTCGGCGAGAGCCGTTTTTGCACCCTCCATAGCGGCTTCAAAAACGGCCAATGCATCAGCACCGCTATCGGCTGCGTTTTGGGCATAGTCGGCGGCAATACGTGCAACGGTTAAAATAGTTCCCTCGGTCGGTTTCATAACCGCTTTATATGCGGCTTCAACGCCGAGACGGAAAGCAAGAGCCAAGTTGTCGGGAGTAACCTCGTCGGCATCCTTAAAGCCTTTTGCCAAGCCCCTAAAAAGAAGGGAGGTAAT
>JAZNJE010000127.1:0-19861 GCA_045577905.1 Acutalibacteraceae bacterium
CTCGACCGAGAGGTTTCTTCTGCCTTTGGCAGCGTTATGATGAGCGATGTTTTAGCCTTTGCAAAGACAAATTCGGTACTTCTTACCGGACTTGTAAATTCTCAAACAATTCGCACCGCTTTAATGCTTGATATGCTTTGCATAGTCTTTGTTCGTGCAAAAAAATTGACCGACGAAGTGGTTGAGTTGGCTAAGGAAAGCGGAATTATTATCCTTTCAACAGAGTTTCGCATGTTTGAAGCCTGCGGAAAACTTTACGGAAAGGGACTGAAAGGCAGTTCAGAGGTAGATGGCTGAACCTATTAGATTTCACTTTATTGTTGACGGCGATAACTTTACAATGGCGGGGCAGGCCTCGGTTATGGTAAAGAAAAATCTCCGTGAACTTGGGATTTCTCCCGAAACGATACGCAGGGTTTCTGTTGCAATGTATGAGGGAGAAATAAATATGGTTATCCATGCCGGCGGCGGCGAGGCAGACGTCCTCGTTTATGAAGATGCGGTTGAGATTATCCTGACCGACCACGGCCCCGGTATAGGAAATGTGGATCTCGCTATGCAGGAAGGATTCTCAACGGCACCCGATAAAATCCGTTCGCTCGGTTTCGGAGCAGGTATGGGTCTTCCAAACATGAAGAGATACACAGACAAAATGGATATTGAAACCGAACTCGGAAAGGGAACCCGAATTACAATGCGGGTAAATTTCTAAACTATGAATACATACAAACAATCGGTAGCGCTTGACCGCGAAAAATGTACCGGATGTACTACCTGTCTTCGCCATTGCCCGACAGAGGCGATAAGGATAAGGGACGGACACGCCGTAATAAATGCAGAACGATGCATTGATTGCGGAGAGTGTATAAGGGTATGTCCGCATAATGCGAAGAAGGCAGTGTGCAGCAAACTCAGCGAGATGGATAGGTTTAAGTACAAGGTTGCTTTGCCTGCCCCGTCTCTTTACGGTCAATTTGAGGAACTGAGTGATGTGGATTATGTTCTTCAAGGTCTTTTGGATATGGGCTTTGATGAGGTTTATGAGGTTTCACGCGCCGCCGAACTTGTCAGCGAATACACAAGAAAGTTTTTGCAGACCGAGGGAATTAAAAAGCCTGTTATCAGTTCGGCTTGCCCCGTAATTGCAAGACTGATTGCTCTTCGTTTTCCTTATTTAAAGGATAATCTTCTGCCTCTGCTTCCGCCGATGGAAATTGCGGCAAAAAGGGCAAAGAGAAGGATACTCCGCGAACACGAGGACTTAAAGGAAGAGGATATCGGCATTTGCTTTATATCTCCCTGTCCTGCAAAGGCAAGTTATGTTAAAAACGGCTTCGGCAGTTATAAGAGTGACGTTGACTGCGTGGTTTCAATAAGCGACATTTATTTTCAACTTATAAACTTTATGAAGAGGGAACTTTCTCCCGCACCTTTATCCCGTTCGGGAGTTATAGGAATCAGTTGGGCAACCTCGGGGGGAGAAAGTGCGGCAATATTTAATGAAAAATACCTTGCTGCCGACGGAATTGAAAACTGCATAAAGATTCTTGACCAGATAGAGAACGGAACTATTCCGAGCCTTGAATTTATCGAACTTAACGCCTGCACGGGCGGTTGTGTCGGTGGCGTGCTCACTATGGAAAACCCCTTTATCGCAAAGGCAAGACTTCAAACCCTTCGCCGATACCTTCCCGTTTCTCAAAATTTCCACGAAGGAAAGGAATTTATTCCGGAAGAGACCTTCTTTGAGGATATTCCCGAATACACCCCGATGAACAGACTTGCCGACAATATCGGGGAGTCTATGAAGATGATGGCTAAGATGCAAAAAATCAGGGAAACCCTGCCCGGTATCGACTGCGGTGCCTGCGGAGCCCCCAACTGCCACGCTTTGGCAGAGGATATTGTTAAGGGGGAACGGGATATAGATTCCTGCGTCATCTTAAAAATGAAGAAAGCGGCAAGGGATGACAAAGATGACGGTTAAAGAGTTAAAAGAAAAACTCGGACTGACCGAGATTGCCCTGCCCGACGGCGACCGAGAGGTCACGGGCTGCTATATCGGGGACCTGCTCAGTTGGGTAATGGGAAAGGCAAAAAGCGGTGACGCTTGGCTGACCATTATGTCTAATGTAAATGTAGTTGCGGTCGCAACCCTTTGCGACACCGCCTGTGTAATTTTGGCAGAGGGTGTCCTGCTCGACGAAGAGGTTGTAAAGACTGCACGGGAGAGGGGAGTAAACATTCTTTCCTCGACCGAGAGTGCATTTGATATTGCAAAGGCGCTCGGGGACATAGGACTTTGAGCAGATATTATTACGATTTTCATATTCATTCCTGCCTCTCCCCTTGCGGAGATGACGATATGACCCCTGCAAACATTGCGGGTGCCGCCACCCTGGCGGGACTGAACATTGTAGCGCTGACCGACCACAACACCTCTAAAAACTGCCCCGCTTTTTTAAAGGCGGCGAAGAAATACGGTGTTATCGGTATAGCAGGAATGGAACTTACCACTGCCGAGGACATTCACTTTGTTTGTCTGTTTGAAAGGTTGGAGGAAGCATTGGCTTTCAGCGATGTGGTTGAAAAACACATCGTAAAGATAAAAAACCGACCTGAAATTTTCGGACGGCAACAGATAATGGATGAGGAGGATAACATAATCGGCGAGATTGATTACCTCCTTTCAAATGCCACCGACATTTCGGCAGACCGAGTGTATGATTTAGTAACAAGTTTTAACGGAGTATGTTGGCCCGCACATATTGACAGAACAGCCAACGGAATCGTGTCGATTCTCGGTGTTTTTCCGAAAGACACGAATTTCAGCAGTTACGAACTTCACGACGGTGCAAAAGCAGAAGAATATGAAAACCGCTTTGAACATCTGAAAGCCTTAAAAAGACTCGTCGGCTCGGATGCGCATTACATCTGGGATATGCGGGATGCCGAGTACAGTATCGAGCTAGACGACGAGCCTTACAGCGGCGATTTGGTAAGAACAAGACTTTTTGAGTATTTGAGGAGGAAAAAATGAAAGAACTGTCCCTCAACATACTCGACATTACCGAAAATTCGGTAAAGGCAAAGGCAAAGAATATCAAAATTTCGATTACCGAAACCGAAGATACAATTTCCTTTACTGTTGCCGACGACGGTACGGGAATGAAACCCGATTTCTTAGCGGTGGTTATGGACCCCTTTACAACCAGCCGAACAACACGACCGGTCGGGCTTGGAATACCGCTTTTAAAACTTGCGGCCGAGCAGACGGGAGGCAGTATTGACATAAAGTCAAGACACATTTCGGAACATCCCGAAAATTCGGGAACCGAGACCTCGGCTGTCTTCTATAAAAACCATATCGATATGGTGCCTTTGGGCGACATAGTCGAAACGGTAGCAACACTTATTCAGTGCAACCCGAATACCGAGTTTCATTTTTCCCACCAAAAGGAAAAGGGAAGGGTGGAACTTGATACAAAGGAACTCAGGGCGGTGCTCGGAGATCTTCCTTTGAATACATTTGAGGTAGTCCTTTGGATAAAAGATTATCTCAAAGAACAATACAGTAATTTAACATAGGAGGAAAAAACTATGAAGTCATTAGCAGAACTTGCAGCATTGAGAGACAAAATGAAGGACAAGATTGTCCTTCGCGAAGGCACAAACCAAACAAGAGTCGTTGTTGGAATGGCTACCTGCGGTATTGCGGCAGGCGCACGTCCCGTTCTTTCGGCATTTGTTGAGGCGGTTAACAGAGAGGGTCTCGCTTCTTCGGTAACGGTAACCCAAACAGGCTGTATCGGCATTTGCCAGTATGAGCCGGTTGTCGAGGTTTACGAAGCGGGCAAGGAAAAGGTAACTTATGTTAAGATGACCGCAGAAAAGGCTGAGGAGATTGTAAAGTCTCACCTTATCGGCGGAAAAGTCGTTGACGCATATCTACTTAAATAATTGGCACAGTAATAGGAGGTATATTTATGATTCGTTCACACGTTTTGATTTGTGGCGGTACCGGCTGTACTTCTTCGGGTTCCAAGACTATTCAGGGCACTTTTGAAAAAGAACTTGAAGCAAAAGGACTTTCCGAAGAGGTAAAAATTGTTCAAACAGGCTGTTTCGGTCTTTGTGCACTCGGACCCGTTGTTATTATCCATCCGGAGGGAACTTTCTATTCGAGAGTTACAGTCGAAGATGTTGAGGAAATCGTATCAGAGCATCTTTTAAAGGGCCGTGTTGTTGAGCGCCTTGTTTACAATGATGTAGGAGAGGGTGTTGAAGTTGAGCCCGAAAACGTTTCGCTTAACGATACAACCTTCTACCGTTCACAGAAGCGTATTGCTCTTCGTAACTGCGGTGTTATCAACCCCGAAAATGTTGAAGAGTATATTGCTATGGATGGTTATGCCGCACTCGGTAAGGTTCTTACCGAAATGACCCCCGACGAGGTTATAGATACCGTTTTGGCATCGGGACTTCGCGGACGCGGAGGCGCAGGATTCCCCACCGGCAAAAAATGGGAACTTGCCCGCAACCTTGTTAAGGATGCAGACCAGAAGTTTGTTGCTTGTAACGCCGACGAGGGTGACCCCGGTGCATTTATGGACCGTTCGGTTCTTGAAGGAGACCCCCACGCACTTATCGAGGCTATGGCTTTTGCCGCCTATGCAATCGGCGCAAACAAGGGCTTCGTTTATGTTAGAGCAGAGTATCCGATTGCCGTTTCTCGTCTTGGAATTGCTATCGGTCAGGCACGTGAATACGGCCTTTTAGGTAAAAACATCTTCGATACAGGATTTGATTTCGATATCGAAATCCGTCTTGGCGCAGGCGCATTCGTTTGCGGTGAGGAAACCGCACTTATGACCTCTATCGAAGGCAACCGCGGTGAGCCTAGACCCCGTCCTCCTTTCCCCGCTGTTAAGGGACTCTTTGGCAAGCCTACCGTTCTTAACAACGTTGAAACTTATGCAAACATTCCCCAGATTATCTTAAACGGTCCCGATTGGTTTAAGTCAATGGGTACCGAAAAGTCACCGGGAACAAAGGTATTTGCTCTCGGTGGAAATATCAACCATACCGGACTTGTTGAGGTTCCGATGGGAACAACCCTCCGCAAGATTGTTGAGGAAATCGGCGGCGGTATCCCGGGCGGCAAGAAGTTTAAGGCTGCACAGACCGGCGGTCCTTCGGGCGGATGCATACCTGCTGAACACCTCGACATTCCGATTGACTATGACAACCTTCTTGCTATCGGCTCTATGATGGGCTCGGGCGGACTTATCGTTATGGTTGAATACAGTTGTATGGTCGATATCGCTAAATTCTTCCTTGAATTTACTGTTGATGAGTCATGCGGAAAATGTACACCCTGCCGTGTAGGAACAAAGAGACTTTTGGAAATGCTCAACAAGATTACCGACGGCAACGGAACAATGGAAGACCTCGACAAGATGGAAGAACTTTGCTACTACATTAAAAAGAACGCACTTTGCGGACTCGGACAGACGGCTCCCAACCCCGTTCTTTCAACCCTCCGTTTCTTCCGTGATGAGTATGTTGCTCATATCGTTGACAAGAAATGTCCCGCAGGTGTGTGCAAAAACCTTCTTACATTCTCTATCGACAAGGATAAGTGTATCGGATGCGGAATGTGCGCCAAGAACTGTCCTGCCGATGCTATTACCAAGACCGACTATATCGGACCCGGCAAGAAACTTCCCGCTTGGGAAATTGATCCTGCTAAGTGCGTAAAGTGCGGCGCTTGTATGGGCAGTTGTAAGTTTAAGGCAATTAGTAAGGGTTAAGAAAGGAGAAACATACTATGAGTAAAATGATTAACCTGAAAATCGACGGTATGGAAGTCTCCGTACCCGTTGGAACTACCATTCTTGAAGCGGCTCGTCAGGTTGGAATTGAAATTCCTACCCTCTGCTTTATGAAGGAAAAAAATGAAATCGGCGCTTGCCGTATCTGTGTTGTTGAGGTAAATGAGGGTAGAGGCTTCCGTCTTGTTACCGCCTGCGTTTACCCCGTAACCGAGGGAATGGAGGTTAAGACCAACTCTCTCGAAGTTCAAAAATCAAGAAGAACTACATTGGAACTTATGCTTTCAACCCACGAGCGCAAGTGTTTGTCCTGCGTTCGTTCGGGCAACTGCGAATTCCAGGCTCTTTGTAATGACTACGGTGTAACCGATGAGTCAAGATTTGACGGCGATAAGCCTGAATATGCTATTGACGAGTCTGCACCGCATATGATTCGTGACAACAACAAGTGTATCCTTTGCCGTCGCTGTGTCGCCGCTTGTAAGGCACAGAAGGTTGCCGTTATCGGCGCTAATGACCGAGGCATTGATACAAACGTTGCTTGCGGCTTCAATCTCGGACTTGCCGAGGTAGGTTGCGTATCCTGTGGTCAGTGTATCGTAAACTGCCCGACGGGTGCTCTCCGTGAAAAGGACGATACCGACAAGGTGTTCGAGGCTCTTAATGACCCCTCAAAGGTTGTTATTGTCCAGACTGCTCCTGCTGTCCGTGCTGCTCTTGGTGAGGACTTCGGTATGCCCATCGGAACAGGCGTAGAGGGCAAGATGGTTGCCGCACTTCGCCGTCTCGGATTCGACAAGGTATTTGATACCAATGTTGCTGCCGACCTTACTATTATGGAAGAGGGAACCGAGTTTATCGACCGTGTTAAGAACGGCGGCGCTCTCCCGATGATCACCTCCTGCTCTCCCGGATGGATCAAGTTCTGCGAGATGTATCATCCTAATCTACTTCCCAACCTTTCTTCCTGCAAATCGCCTCAGCAGATGTTCGGCGCAGTGCTCAAAACATGGTATGCTGAGAAGAACGGCATTGATCCCAAGAACATTGTTTCTGTATCTGTAATGCCCTGTACTGCAAAGAAGTTTGAGATTAACCGTGAGGATCAGAATGCCGCAGGCGTTCCCGACCTTGATATTTCTATTACCACACGTGAACTTGCTCGTATGATTAAGAGAGCCAGAATTGACTTTGCAAATCTTCCCGAGGAGAAGTTTGATTCACCCCTTGGCGAATCTACCGGCGCTGCCGTTATCTTCGGTGTAACCGGCGGTGTTATGGAGGCTGCTCTCCG
Organism: Acutalibacteraceae bacterium; assembly: GCA_045577905.1. Lineage (GTDB taxonomy): Bacteria > Bacillota > Clostridia > Oscillospirales > Acutalibacteraceae > SFWF01. Next base: position 7,129 of record JAZNJE010000127.1, read on the forward strand.
TACAGTTGCAGAGGTTCTTGAAGGCAAGGAACTTGACAAGGTTGAATTCCATGCAGTTCGCGGAATTGATGCGGTCAAGGAAGCAACTCTTAATGTTGCAGGTATGGACGTTAACATCTGTGTTGTCAGCGGTCTTGATGCGGTTGACAAGGTTCTTACCGCTGTTGAGAATGGCGAAAAGAACTACCACTTTATTGAGGTTATGTGCTGCCCCGGCGGTTGCGTAAACGGTGGCGGTCAGCCTATCCAACCCAACTCAGTCCGTCAGAATATCGACCTTCGTGCTGAGCGTGCAAAGGCTCTTTACAGTTATGACGAGGCAAACACTTTGAGAAAGTCTCACGAAAGTCCCGTTGTCAAGGCTCTCTATGACGAGTATTTTGGCGAGCCCGGCAGTCACAAGGCCCACGAGATTCTCCACACATCTTATGTTGACCGTTCAAAGAGTGTAATTAAATAAGAAAAACGGTAATAGTAAAGGCACCTGCTTTTGGCAGGTGCCTTTTAATACATATATGAGGTGCTGTTATTTAAGGGCAGGAATATTGATTTCGGTAGGATTATACTGTGAGAAAAGTTCGGGCATATGGGTTACCGCGATTACAAGTTTATCTTTGTATTCTGCCATTATTTTTGCAAGAATATCCTTTGCGGTTGGCTCGTCGATGCCGGTGAAAGCCTCGTCAAGTATCAAAATATCGCCACCGTAGGCAAGGGCTCTCGCAATTGCAACTCGCCGCTTCATACCGCCCGAAAGTTCGCTCAAAAACAGTTTCAACGAGTCGCCAAGGCCTACATCGGTAAGACGACGGATAGCCTCCTGCCTGCTTGAAACAAGTTTAACATTTTCAAGTGCGGTAAGGGTGGGAACAAGCCTATCCTCCTGAAAAACGGTTGCTATTTTTGTGCTTTTGGTTAAAACATTGCCCTTGGTTGGTGAAATTAAGCCTAAAATTAAACGCACAAGGGTGGTTTTTCCGCTTCCCGAAGCACCGGTTATTAAAAAGAGACCTTTGTCGGGAAAGACGGCGGAAAAATCACGCAAAACTGTCTTATCGGGGTAGATTACCGAGACATTTTTAAGTTCAATCATATTTTGACCCTCCTTCTTCCGAGACAAAGCCTGAAAAGCCCCTCAAAGGCGAGGCTGATAAGCACAATCGTGAGGGTCCAGACCATAAGTTCGGGCATTTCAAGGGCAACTTTTGCGTTGTCCATTTCGGTTCCTATCGAAAATTTGGGAGAACACAGAACCTCTGCCGCAATGCCCGACTTAAAGGCAAGGCCCAGACTTGTCAGAGCACCCGAATAAAAATGGGGGTAAAGTTGCGGCAGGGTAACTTTTAGCAATGTGTCCTTTTTGGAAAGGTTAAAAACCTTTGCCATTTCGGAAAGAGAGGGGTCGAGAGAGCAAAGCCCCGTCCGCAGGTTCTCCCAGATGATGGGAACAACCATCAAAAGGGTAATAGCGACCGGAATGGTCTCCTTGTTTAAAATATAGTAGGCAAGCAGAATAAAAGAAACTACGGGTGTTGCCCTGACCGCCTTGACGGCGGGGGAGATAAGGAAAGAAGCGCCTTTAAGATAGTAGGTAAAAAGGGCAAAAAAACTACCGATTAAAATGCCGAAGATGTATCCTTCGATAATACGAATTACCGAAAAAAGGGTTGCCCGCCAAAAAGCGGCGGTCGGTATAAGAGCCCTGAAACTTTCAAAAACCTGAGTTGGTTTCGGCAAAAAAATTCCTTTATTAACCGCCGCCGCGGCAATATACCAAACGGCAAGCCAAAATGCAGCGGCAAGGATACCTTTTGAAATTTTAGGGAATATAGTAGAATTCTTCATCAGGTAAAGAGCCTCCTACCGAGGTTGGATTTGCCGTGAACAGAACATTAAAATATCCTTCAATCGCAGGTTTCATATCGGCACCCTTTATGAGGGTAAGATTGCAGTTGGGAATTGCCTTGGTGGCGAGTGCCGCCTTGGGTACGATGCCGTGTTTTTCGCAAAGGGTACCCGCCTCGGCTGCGTTGTCCTTTGCAAAGCCGATAGAGGCTTCAAGGTCGGTCAGGAATTTTGAAACGGCGTCGGGGTACTGCTCCAAAAACTCGGTGCGGACAACAACACAACCCATTGTAAGGCGGCTGTTTTGGTCGGCAATCTTGTTCCACTCGTCGTTGAGGTTAAGGGCAATGCGAAGATTCTTGTTTTGAGCCATGGCAGAGGAAACGTTGGGTTCGGGAAGCATACCGAGAACACATTCGCCCGAAGCCATAAGGGCGGCGAGTTCGGAATGTTCAGCCAAAAACTCAATTTCAAGGTCGTTGCCGACGGTAAGCCCGTTCTTTTGGAGCAAATATTTTAAAACATATTCGGGGTTTGCTCCCTTGCCGGTGGCATAAATCTTTTTGCCCCGAAGGTCGGCAAGAGAATGGATAGTGTTGCCGTTTTCCAAGACATAAAGGGAGCCCAAGGTGTTAATACCTATCATACGAACCCCTTTTTCGGACCTTTTATAAAGGGTGGCGGCAAGATTTGTGGGCAGGGCGGCTATATCAACCTCCCCTTTCAGCACAGAGGCAGTAGCCTCGGTCGGCGCAGAGGCAACCGTGAAAGAATAAATATCTTCGCCGTCCTCCATCATCTTGGCAACGCCGATACCGGTCGGACCTTTAAGAGCCAAAACACGTATCTGCTCGGGCATTTTGCTTCCCGATTCGGTATTATTTGTCGTGGGGGCTTTATCTTTACAGCCGACAAGCGTTCCGAGTGTCAGCAAAAGGGCTATTAAAATTGCAATTATTTTTTTCATAACAAAAAACTCCTTTTTATTATATTAAATTATACAAGGCGTCAAAACTCAGCACCTTAATACTTTTTTTGTCGGCGGAGATGATTTTTTCCTTTATAAGTTCCGCCTTTGCACGGTAGAGACTTGCTCTGCCGATGCCGAGACTCTTCGCAAGGGCAGAGTAGTTGTCGATTTGGAGCACACCCTCGCGGTCGGCATTTTCTTTAATGTATCCTGCAACACGAATGAGCGAATCCAACGAGGTAAAGGTGTGAATTTTGCGGTTTAGAAATTCAACCCTGCCTGCCAAAAACTTAATATATGCCATCGCCCTTTCGGGGTTTGATGTTAAAAGTTTTTCAACCCCGTCTCGGTCGATATATAAAACGTTGACCGAGGTAAGGGCAATAATTTTACTGAAATCGGGGGTTTGGCAAAAAACACTTGCCGCACCGAAAAGGTCTCCTTTGGCAAACTGCCTTAAAGCACTCCTTTGCTCCTTGTCGGCAGAGGCGGTAGCCCGTCCCGAAAGCAATATTCCGAGTTCCCCTTTGTGCTCTTTCCCGAAAATCTGCTCGCCCCGTTTAAAATAACAAATCGAAGAGTGTGGGCAGTCCAAAAAGTCGGAAATATCTTCCGATGAGGAGTCGGTAAAGAGAAAACAGTTTTGTAAAAGAGCAATTTCCTCCTTGTTAAGCAAAAAACCACCTCCAAAAGTGTATCATTTGAGACAACTTTATAATACCACAGAAATTTTGACGGGTCAACAAAAAATTTAATCTTTGTTTACAAATTGTGGCAAATATGGTACCATAATAAATAATAGAGGTAGTGATTGTATGACAGAAAAACGGCTTTTGCTCATTGTGAATCCCAAAGCGGGATTGGGAAAAATTAAAAACCGACTGTTCAGGGTAACCGAGATTTTGTCAAACGGCGGATATGAAGTAACCCTTTATCTGACCAAAAGGCAGAACGATGCATATAACCGTATAGTCAGCGGAATAGAAGAATTTGACACTCTTGTTGTTTGCGGAGGAGACGGCACCCTCAACGAGGTTGTAAATGGGGTTATAGCGACCGGAACCAACATTGCCATTGGCTATATCCCGGCGGGCACCCTTAATGAGTGGTCGGTAGGTCTCAAAATATCCCGAAACATAGAACAGGCGGCAAGGGACATTGTAGGCGGCAGGATAAGTCCCCTCGATGTCGGCAGATTTAATGGTAGGCATTTTACCTATACGGCATCCTTCGGAGCCTTTACGGAGGCTTCCTATTCGGCGCGGCAGGAGGTTAAGAATGTCCTCGGTCAGGCGGCATATTTTTTTGAGGGTATAAAGTCGCTCGGCAACATTAAGGCGACAAAAATGATTGTCGAAACCGAATCCAAGTTTTTGGAGGGAGAGTTTATCTTCGGCGCCGTTTCAAACTCGCTGTCGGTGGGCGGCATTGTTAAACTTAACGAAAATAATGTAGATTTGAACGACGGCTTTTTCGAGGTTTTGCTTATAAGATACCCCGAAAGCCTTGCTAAACTCCAAAAAATTGTTGACGCAATTATCAAGAAAGACTTCAATCGTGAGGGGATAGAGTTCTTTAAGGCGGCAAAAATTAAAATTCACGTGCCGAAAAAGACCGATTGGACTCTTGACGGCGAACACGAGAAGGCAGAAAGGGAAATTGTGATAAAAAACCTTAAAAGCAGAATAAATTTTATTCTTCCTAACAAATAGGAGCCACCGCCGTGTTGACACCCGGCGGTTTTCTTTATATAATTAAGAAAACGCAAAAAAGAGGTCAGAATGAAAATATATTTTTACACCCTCGGCTGCAAGGTAAATCAGTATGAGAGCCAGGCGGTTGGGGAACTGCTTTCGGGCAGCGGACACCAAATAGTAAACCAACCCGATATTGCCGATGCGGTAGTTGTAAACTCCTGCACCGTGACCGCCGAAAGCGACCGAAAGACAAGGCAGGCAGTAAGGCGGTTCAAAAGGGAAAACAAGACGGTAATTCTTATGGGTTGTATGACCTCGGCGATACCGTCGTCAGCCGAGCAACTGCCCGAAGCCGACATTGTAATCGGCAATGCTGACCACACCGTTCTGCCCGATTTGATAAGGGAATTTTCGGAGAAAAAGCAAAGAATTGTCGATATAAAGCCCCACAAAACCGACGAGGAGTATTTTACTCCCTCTATCACCGGATTTTGTGAGCGTACACGCGCCTTTATGAAGATTGAGGACGGTTGCGACAGATACTGCACCTATTGTATAATACCCTTTGCGAGAGGTGTGGTCCGTTCCCGCAGGGTGGAGGAGATACGGTGCGAGGCAGAGGCTTTGGCAAAAAACGGCTTTTGCGAGATTGTTCTGGTCGGAATCAACCTGACCTCGAACGGAAAAGGGGAAAACTTTGACATAGCCGATGCCGTAAATGCGGCGGCAGAGCCAAAGGGGATAAAAAGGGTGAGACTCGGCTCAATTGAACCCGACCACCTAACCGACAGTCTTCTTTTAAGACTCAAAGAGCAGAAAAAATTCTGTCCCCAATTTCATCTAGCATTGCAGTCGGGAAGCGACCTAACCCTTAAACGGATGAACCGACATTACGACACCGCCTTTTTCAGCGATATAACCGACAGGATAAGAAAAATTTTTGAAAACCCTGCTATTACGACCGACATTATGGTCGGGTTTGCGGGGGAGAGCGAGGAAGATTTTTTGCAAAGTCTTGCCTTTGTGAAAAAAATCGGTTTTGCGAGAAGCCACGTTTTTGCCTATTCTGAAAGAAGCAAAACGGTGGCGGCAGGACTTCCAAACCAAGTAGATAACAAGGAAAAGACCCGTCGGGCGGCGGTTATGGCAGAGGCGGCAAGAGATGCCGAAGCAGATTTTTTGAAAACCCAGGTCGGACTTTTTGAAGAGGTCCTTTTTGAAACCGAAAACGAGGGATATTTTGAGGGCTATACCAAAAATTATACCCGAGTAAGGGTCAAGACCCGAGACGATTTGTCGGGCAAGATTTTAAAGGTAAAAATTGTGTCTGCCGAGCAAGATTACTGCGTCGGTGAAATTTGAATGATGAAAAGCGAGGAAAAATAAGTGTCTATTGAAAAGGTAAGAGCATTTTTGGAAGAAAAAGGATTTGCCGACAAAATTCGTGAATTTTCGGTTTCTTCGGCTACCGTAGAATTGGCGGCAGAGGCATTAAATTGCGAGCCTCAAAGAATAGCAAAAACCCTTTCTTTTGTAAAGGGGGAGGGCTGCATACTTGTGGTTGCGGCGGGTGACGCAAGGATTGACAATGCAAAGTTCAAGGCAGAGTTTTCGATGAAGGCGAAAATGGCCGACCGAGAAGAGGTTGCTCGGCTTTGCGGCCATGCGGCAGGGGGAGTCTGTCCCTTTGCGGTAAATGACGGGGTTGACGTCTTTCTCGACTCATCCTTAAAGAGATTTGAAACGGTTTTCCCCGCCTGCGGAAGCAGTAACAGTGCCATTGAACTGACGGTTGAACAACTTGAAAGCCTGTCGGGATATAAAAGATGGGTCGATGTCTGTAAACTGTAAGGAACACCTTATATATAATATATAGCAAAATAAAAATGGTCGGACAACCGCAAGGTTGCCTGACCATTTTACGTGAAGAAAGAACAACCGCGCCCCCATAAAAGCCACGAAACTTCGGCGAAAAAAGTTTTAAAATTTTTGGCAAAAAAGGCTTGACAAACACGCTTTAAAGTGTTAAACTGTTAAAGACCAAGAGGTCGCCCCCCTTTTTTATCAAGACGGCGAGATTTAGCGGCTGCCAAAACCGCCCGCTTAAATCGGCAAGACGGCGGTACACACCTTAAAAGGTTATAGTTTGCCCAAAGGCTTGCGGTCTTGATGAAAATCTATAAAATATCACAAAAGGGGAAAGATTCAGAAAGGAAGGAAACAGAGATGACACTCAATCTGCTCTCACAAACGGCGGCGAATGACCCGCTGACCATCGGACTTACAATACCTATGCTTATCTGCTTTTTTGCGTTGATGATTGGTGTCGGTCTCTATTGCCGCCGCCACAGCACCAATGTTGATGGCTTCGTTTTGGGAGGTCGTGCGGTAGGACCGTGGCTTACCTCCTTTGCATTCGGCACCTCCTACTTTTCTGCCGTTATTTTTGTCGGCTATGCAGGTCAGTTCGGTTGGAATTTCGGCCTTGCATCTACATGGATAGGTCTTGGAAATGCCTTTATCGGCTCCCTGCTTGCGTGGAGCGTGCTTGGAAGAAGAACGAGGGTTATGTCGCAGCATTTAGGCTCAAAGACAATGCCCGATTTCTTTGAAAAGAGGTACGATTCCAAGAAATTAAAGGTTGCCGCATCCTTTATAGTTTTCGTATTCCTCATTCCATACACCGCCTCTCTATACAATGGACTGTCCTCCCTGTTCAGCGGAATTTTCGATATTCCTTACTGGGTAATAGTTGTTGTGATGGCGGCTCTTACGGGCATTTATGTTGTTTTCGGCGGATATATGGCGACCGCAATCAATGATTTTATTCAGGGCATAATAATGCTTTTTGGAATAGTTGCGGTTGTAATTGCGGTGCTTACCCAAAACGGGGGGTTAAGCGAGGCGGTTAAAACCCTGACCGAAAGCGAAAACGCAGGCTTTGAATACACCTCGTTTTTTGGACCCAACCCCGTTTATCTCTTCTTCGTAGTCGTTTTGACCTCTCTCGGCACCTGGGGACTGCCCCAGATGGTCGGCAAATTCTACTCGATAAAGAACGAGGGGGCAATAAAGAAGGGCACCGTTATTTCTACCGTGTTTGCTCTAATCGTTGCGGGCGGATGTTATTTCCTCGGCGGTTTCGGTCGGCTCTACTTTGATAAAATGCATACGGCAGAGGGCGTTTTCCTCGGAAACGACCGTGTTATACCGACTATGCTGAGTGATTTGCCGGCGGCAATAATTGCCCTTATAGTCGTCCTTGTGCTTGCCGCTTCTATGTCAACCCTTTCGAGTCTTGTTTTAGCCTCCTCTTCAACACTCACGCTTGACGTTATAAAGCCCGCAATCCAAAAAAAGAAAGATTTGAGCGAAAACAAATCTCTGCTCATTATGAGGGTGTTCATAGTTTTCTTTATCGGACTGTCGGCGACAATCGCAATCTTAAAGGATACAGTATGGGCAGACTCGATGTTCATTGCCCAGATGATGGGGGTATCCTGGGGAGCATTGGCGGGAGCCTTCTTGGCACCCTTCCTCTACGGGCTGTATCATAAAGGCGTAACAAAGGCGGCGGTTGCGTCAAGTTTCGTCTTTGGCGTAGGGCTCGAAATTCTGCAACTTCTGATTAGTATCGGGGCGGTCAGCGTAAAGGGAATACCTGTTTTGCAATTCGTCTTTACAAACTCGCTCTATTCGGGAGTTTTCGCAATGCTCGGCGGCTTGGTTTTGGTGCCCGTTGTCAGCATATTCACAAAGAAAACCCTGCCCGAAAATATCGACAAAAAGTTCTCCTGCTATGAAGAGGAGATAAAAACAACCGCAAAAACATCACTTGGATAAAAAGAGCCGAAAGGCTCTTTTTTGTTGAGAACCTCTGCCGACTGCCGTATTTTTTTATTGACATTGTTATCATAAAAGGGTAAACTTAATGTGATTAAACGGGTTTACCGTAAAAGTTCGAAAAAGAAGATTCCGAGGAATTTAAGGTAACGGCAGGGAGGTCAGGATATGAATTACAATATGATAAATCTTGAAAAAACCTTTGATGTTCTAAAAATTTCCGCCATTTATTACCTTGATATGAAAGACCTTGTTCTTCGTGCCCAAAACCACTCCTTTTGGGAGATTATATTTGTTGACGAGGGTTGTTACTCCTTCTATCTAAACGAAAAACTTTTAAAGGCGAATGCGGGAAGCGCCGTTGTTGTTGCTCCCGGCAGTTACCACGTTGCTTCGGCCGACAGTGATGCTTCAAAGGTGGGCTTAGTGGGATTTCAGTCCAATTCCGAAAGCCTTTATAAAATTTCCAATCGCATAATAGAACTTGATTCTCTCGAACGACGCAAACTGTCGGAGGTTTTCAGCACGGGCCAACGCTATCTTGACGAGGTTATCGACAGCGAAGCGGGGGAGAGTTATCTTAAACTCCGCGACGGATTCGACAAAAGCGTGTTGCAGACAATACGCCTTAAAATGGAGGAATTTTTACTCTGCCTCTATGGTCACAATAAAAAACGCGAAAGTTCAGCCAAGGTTAGCCGCCGCAACGATAACCTTATAGACGAGATTGTAGATTATCTGAGAAAGAATATAAATTCGAGCATAAAGATAGAGGATATAAGTGAACATTGCGGATACAGTGTTTCTTATATAAAGTCGGTCTTTTTGAAAAACTTCGGCTGCGGAATTTTGGAATATTTTCAAAACTTAAAGATTTCTGCCGCCAAGAAGATGCTGCGGGACACCGATATGGACATTTCCGAAATTGCCTATCGTTTGGGATACTGTTCTTCGCAGTACTTTACCAAGGTGTTTAAGGCAAAAACCGGCGTTACCCCCACTCATTTTGCAAAGACGGTTTATAATGAAAAAGGTTAGGCAAAACAATTTTGTATCGCCACAAAATCTTTGATTTTGCTAAAACCACTTAACAGGGGCTTGTTGAAACGCTTTTAGAGAGTTTCAACTAACTACAATCATTATAACGAAAGACAGTAAAAACAGGCCGCCGAGGGAGGAAAAAGCCTTCGGCGGTCATTGTTTTAACAAAATTGGACAAAAATTACCAAAATTTGTCGTAAATGACGACAAACCCTACAAAAAGTATCCGAATTTTGGCTGATTATATACATTTTAAGCCTTGAAACAAAGAGAAAATTAAGATAAACTAAAAATGAAAATATAGAAAATGCGGTGGTGTACCCGTTTTTGTGTTTTCAGGCGGTTTTTTGGTCCAAAACAGCCCCGAGAGGAGCATAAAAATTGAAAAAGGTTTTGCTAATCGGCGACTCTATCCGTATGGGCTATGCAAAATATGTGCAGGAGGCCTTGACCGATGCGGCAGAGGTTTATTATTCCTGCGAAAACGCCCGCTTTTCGACCTTTACCTTTCGGTTTGTTTCAAACTGGAAAACTAACGAAAACTGGCCCGACGATATCGACCTTATTCATTGGAATGTCGGACTGTGGGATGTTCTTCGTGTAAACGGGGAAGAACCGCTTACACCCCCCGACTGTTACCGCGAAAACTTAGGCAAAATTCACAGAAGGCTGGCAGGCCTTTTCCCGAAAGCCAAAACGGTTTTTGCCACATCAACAAATGTTGTTGAAAAACGGTACGGAAAAGAATTTAGCCGAAAGAATGCCGACATAGAAGAATATAATGAAATAGCGAAAGAGGTTATGAAGCAACTTTCGGTTCCTGTAAATGACCTTTATGCCCTTACAAAGGACCTGCCCGACGAGTATCGGAGCGACCAGACCCATTTCGCAACCCCTATCGGCACAAAACTTTTGGGCGACAGGGTCGTGAGTGTAATTTGCCGAGAACTCGGCATTGATGCAAAAGACGTTAAAACAGAGAATTTTTCTCTCGAAAAATTTACCGAAGAACAGTTAGGTCTTTAAACCTGTGCTGTTAAGTGATACATAATAATAACAAAAGGAGACATTTTTATGGACCAGATGAAAAGATTGGGTTTTGAAGAACATAAGAAGAGAATTGGCAACTTCAAGACCGTTACTGACAACGTTAAGACATATCGCGCGAGACATCGCTTTAAAGATTATGCTCCGGGTCAGGCTTTCTACAATTTTGGAGGATATCCGGGTGGAACAAGTTACACTCCGACTGAATATGATCACGCAGTGTTAAAGGAACTTTCTGAACGCGGAGTTGAGATCATTCAGACCCACTCTGAAATGTGGGACACTATGAGGGTTGTCGGCGCCGACAAGTTTACCACTGTTGACCCTGTGGGTATTCACAAGTTTGTTGATGCGGTACATAAAAACGGTCTAAAAATCCTTCCTTATATTTCAAGCGGCTTCTTTGAGATGACCGACCCTGACTTCAAACCTGAATTCACAAGACCCGAATATAAACCTCTTTGCGAGGTATATTATCATCTTGCAAAATGTCCCTTTGACTCGGCAGAGTGGATTTCCTATATGCTTCCGAGAGTTGAAGCAATTTTGGACACCTACGAATTCGACGGACTTTATAACGATATGGGCGCTCCCGACCTTTACACCCCCACTCCTGCCTACCGTGAGCAGAGCGAAGACGTAATGTATCGCTTATATAACATGGTAAAGGCAAGAGGCGGTATAATGAAGGTACACTTTGCGGCAACCTTCGCCCTTCCTTTCCAAGAAAAGGTATATGACTACTATTGGATAGGCGAGGCTACAAACACCTATGACGCTTATACCAGAACACGTGACTTTAAACCCTATCTTATCCCCTGCGTAGATAACCGCAAGATCCCTGAGACCGACCCTGAGGACCAGTATGCAAGGTTTATTCCCTTTATGCAGTTCCCCATTCTTAAATACGGCAGATACATCGGTTATGCAAAGGCTGACCCGGAAATCAATAAAAAATTAGTTTACAGAGACGAACTTGTAACACGTTGGGGCAGCGCGACATACAACTTTTTTAAAGAGCATCCCAATGGACCTTACTCTTACAGCGAATGGTCGTCAATTCCCGAACATCCCGATACAAAAGAAATCTGGACCAAATATCTTTCTCTTTACAAGCCTATGGTTACCGAAGGCAGCGTTTGCTTTATGGATATTGACGAAAACGAGTTCATAAAGTCTCCCAAGAAAGAAAAAGTCCATGCCAGCGTATTTACAAACGAAGATATTTATATGGTTGTTTCCAATCTGACTGACGAACCCTATGAGTTGGAACTTGCAGAGCCTTGGCTTGACAGACTCAGCGGTGTTCGTTCCAATAAGTTTACAATCTCGCCTCTTCGTATGGTAATGCTTATCAAGTAATCGTTTCGGTTGCTTTTAACATATATATGCATTCACATAATATCACTTTTTAATGGAGGAGAATAATATGAAATTGGCAATAAGCAAAAAACTATTAGCAGTTGCGGTAGTATTCGCCCTTTTGTTGTCGGCGATATTTGCCATCCCCACTTCTGCAGAAGAAACCGGAGCGGCAGAACCGCTTAAGGTTAAACCCCTCAGCAGCATTACTGCTACGTCAGGCGGTACAACCGCTCCCTCGGGCACACCTACTCGTAAGAGACCTCTTAACTTCTCTAATGCGTACGGTGCAAGTTTTACCTTTACCGCACAGTCTGCGCCTTCGACCGACAACAATGTTACAGGCTCGGGCAGGAAACTTCAGGTCCCTTCCTTAACCACTGAGATATATGGTAATTACGGACTTTTGATTTATGTTGAAACCAATAAGGCGACCGATTTAGCCACTTGGTCTACTGCCCAGAAAACAGGCACCACTACCAAAAACTATGTAAGCATGAAGGCCGGCCAAACGGTTTATCTTCTCGCCGACGGTGCAACCGAGTGGACTGCTTATACTGCCGAAAACTCCACGACCGATACCAAGGGTATAATCAGATTTGACTCTGCTTTCAAGGGCTTTATTAAAATTCCGATGAGTACTATGAGGATCAACAACTCCGGCAGTGGTAACAACCCCATTACAAACCGCAGTTGGTACTTTTTAAATCACGAGGTTTATTTCAACGCTTATGAAGGCACCCTTACCGCTACCGTAGCCCCCGTCTTTATGATAGCCGAGGATTCGACATCAACAAAAATCGTTGACACAACGGTTGAACCTATAAAGGTTGAACCTCTTAGCAGCATTACTGCTACGTCAGGCGGTACAACCGCCCCCTCGGGCACACCTACTCGTAAGAGACCTCTTAACTTCTCTGATGCATAC